>JACJYL010000001.1:306785-613571 GCA_020636105.1 Lewinellaceae bacterium | reverse complement strand
CGGGCTTCAAATTCCTGGAGAAAAATGTTGGCTAAAGCAGCATCGTGAAAGATCAGCGTATTTTCATCGTTGCTGTTTTCCGCACTGGCTGACCAGTTATGAGATCCGGTCACCAATATAGGGTCGGAAGCAGGATTAGTAGCATCGATAACGCAGTATTTATGGTGCGTTTGAAACCCGGTGTTATCCGGGGAAACATTTACGCCATTGGCAAGCAGGTAAGGGTATTCTCCTCCCTGGTCATTGATATTGTCGATGATGCCCCGAACGTTTACCCCGCTGTTGTGAGCATTCAAGACGGCAGAACCCAGTTCATTGTTGGTAAAAGTCAAGATAGCGAACTGGAGGTCATCATTTGCGGTATTGACGGCATCCACAATACCAACCGTGGTATTATCGGATGGAGAAAAATAAGATTCAATTGTTACGCCGTTAACGTTGAATAAATGCGGCGTATTATCCGTTTTGTCCGGACCGAATTTAACGTTGAATATTCCAGGTGTTGCCCCGGAAGAACCCCACATTTCTTCGAATTCAAGGGTATAACATTTGGCAATGGTTTGATCCTGGATGAACACCATATTGTTAAAATCATCGGCCAGGTTATTGGGCGTCAGGTTGGTAGAACCCATGATAACCCATGATTGATCTTCAGAATCTGCATCGAATACAAAAAATTTATTGTGCATTAGCCCTTCGGTATTCCCCTTGATGATGGGAAAAGGAGGAGTTGGATCCTGGAGCCCTAAATTGCCTGTATCTGTATCGGTTACGTAACGAACCTGTATGCCATTGTTATAGGCTTCTGTCAGAGCTGCCACTATTGTCGGGCGTCCGTTATTGTACATAGCCACGTCGATAGAAGTAGTGGCGTGGTTGATCCTGTTGATGATGGCGGCATCCATTTCAGCGGGGGTTGTTCCATAAGGATGATTCCCGTCAGAAAAAGTACCATTGACTCCATGATTGAAATACACAAGCATAGTGCCTGATGAGTTGGAGGCTGTACTCACGAGCTTTTCGGTGGAATAAATGGTGGTGTTACCATTATTGGAAAAAGCCTGCACATAATAAAATTCAGCGGCATCCAGTCCGGAGAGGGCAACGGTATGGTTCGTGGTTGAGCCACCATTATCTACCTGATTTTCCATGGCAAGAGTCGTTCCATAACGCACCCCTGAGGTTCCAGTATTATTGGTTTGCCAACTCAGGGTGAATCCGTCACTGGTAATCGCCGACTGAACAAGGGGGGAAGTGATGTAAAAATCATCAGCTACCTCAATATCATCAGTTCCTCTGAGCAACAATTGGTAAAGCCCATTGAATTCTGAGCCTATTCCGGTTAAATTTACCGTGGCATTAGGAATGGGAGTACCTATTAACGGGTGAGTCGAGCGTACATATATTTCAGATGATTGCCCACCGGCACTAAAAGTGTAATTGCCTACGGAAAAAACACCGCCACCGTCGGCAAAAGTCACTCCATTTACTTTTAACAATTTAGATTCATTCTCCTCGTTGACGCCGTTAGGGGTAACCTCTAGCGGATCGGGAAGGGCATTGCCACTTGAAACGACCGTATATGAATTGATCGGGTCGATTTCCAACAAACCGTTATATGTTTTTAATACGCCGGTTAGGGTTACTATGTCTCCCTGTTGTACATTATTTGCAAAATTGGCAGCAGATCCGGTTCCCGGGTAGGCAGGGACAGCGCCTGTTTCATCCTGAATATAACGGATAACGCCCAGGCTGGGTCCGTTAGTGACTACGCCTTCGATAGTAACCGTCGTACCATCTCCCAAAGCACGGGCGTCCGCAATGGGAATCTGGGCATTCAGGGTTGTCATAGAAAATACAATGGCAATGGCCAGAAAAAATAATTTATTCATTTGTTGTATTGTTTAATTTATTTAATGGTTTGTTCAAGTTTTATAAATTGATTTGCAAAGACAAGGAACCTCTCCTGCCCTGCCCAAAATGCACTGAAGCTGATTTGGCATCAAAATCTGAAAAGGCAGGGGAATTGAAAGCATCATTGTTTCTTGCATCACTGATGTAGGTAGCATTGAGCAAGTTGAGGATATTGGCCCTTAAGTCACAATAAACCCCCTTAATTTTGAAGGAGTATCCAGCATGAAAATCAAAAAGCGTATAATTCGGAATTTGCCAGGAATCACGCCTTGCATCCTCACCTTTCAGGTTTTCCGGCTGAAACTCGGCAAAGTTTTTAGCAAAATAAGTGGCCTTCAGCTTGAAGTAGAGATTTTTGACTGGTTCATATCGCACCATTCCACCCAACTGGAATTGAGCAGCGTCCCCAACATGCACCCCGACGGCATCAAAGGTGTATTCATAAATGAGGTCATTGGGTAAAGTAACTGTAGCCGTTTCGCCTGAATTCCATATCCAGTCTCCGACAGAAGCCAATCCTTCGATCACCAGTTTTTTTAAAGGTTTATAGGCAAAATCCAGTTCTATTCCCCTATGCAAGGCGTCAATTCCCGGGATATTTACAGGAAATCTATCGGCATCAGGATCACTTGGATCTTCGGAGATCGTTGGCGGAGAATCCAAAGGTTTGTTGTTCCAGGAAGTATAATAGGAATTCAGGTTGGCGGAGAATTTGGAACTTGTAAAGCTGTAGCCCAGCTCAAAAGCCAGAATTTTTTCATTGTCATATTCCCGGAACTGTAATATTTCCGTTCCGGCAATATTGCTGTTGATCACATTATTGAATCGTTGAGCCTTAGAAAGGTAACCTGTATTGACAAATATGCTGTTGTTCACATTGAAATTATAACTTGCTCCGGCTTTAAAGGTAAATGACGGGATCTGGATCCAATCAATTTTTTGGTTATGAGCCTCGGGTGAATCCATGGAATAGGTGGTACCTCCGTATTCAACGTCGTGATTATAAGAAACGTAAAAAGTGGTATCTGCCAGGTTAACTTCCATGGGCTTCATGTAGTCTTCCATGCTATAAGCCGAAAGGGCCGTTGAGACATTTACAAAGGCTGAAATCCGGTCTTTTTTGTATTCCAGCAAACCGAAAAGACCTCCCCATCTTACGAAACCACTATAGTCATAACTGATTTTATCTCCTTCAACCAATTTGGTATTGAGCTGGTCAATCCTGTAATTGCCCGTTCCCCTGAAATAGGATCCTCCCAAAAGGTCGTAAACCGAGCGATAATGATCCCCTCGATAGTACCTGGCGTCAATTCCTCCCGACAAAGTAAAACTTTGCCCAAGATCATACCGTAAGGTAGACAGTATTCCATACCAGAAATGATCATTATTGCTGGCACGCAAAATATGTTCGGAGCGGTCGTCCGGTTTCGCAAAATTGGTGGATTGGTTATTTAGGATGGCCTGTTCCAGGTCAAACTGGGCACCGTCTTCCGTTCTTGGAATAGTTTGACCACCGTCAGCACTTGCTGCGGGAGATGCGCCGCCGCCCGTTCCAATGGATAGGTAAACGACGTTAGACCAGTAGAGTTTTTCAGAAGCCTGCCAGCTGTGTCGCAAACTGAACTGTGGTTTGTGATAGAAATTTTTTCGGGTATTGACTATTTTTCCGTCAATTAGGCCCCAGTGTTCACTGTAATGAAGCCCTTTGTCTTTAACGGGCATTTGGTCTATTGCAGATTCAGGAACGCCGAGTTCACGGGCATAATCGGCATCCACCAAGGCGATCTCCGCAGTAAATGGTCTTTGGCCGTGCTCCTGGGGAGCCCCAAATCCGGAAAAGCTCAAAAGGTGATTGCCCAGTTGTTTGTCAATCCGCAAATAATAAAAATAGCCTTTGGTAAAGTTCCCCTGAACCCATCCGTCGCCTTGTTTGTAGGAGCCAGCGGCGGAAATGCCCCATCCGTTTTTGAGCCGGCCGCTGGTCATGCCTATCGTGGATCTCAGGAATCCATGGTCTCCGACTTCCTGTTTGAATTTGAGGCTCTTTTTGGCATCAATGCCTTTAGTTAAAATATTTACCGTTCCGCCTACCGAAGGAACGGAAAGTTTGGAGGCTCCGAGTCCTCTCTGTACCTGCATGGTTTGAGTGACCAGGTCAAGGCCAAACCAGTTTGACCAGTAAACCCACCCGTTTTCCATATCATTTACCGGGATACCATCAAGCATTACGGCAATATTTCTCTGGTTAAATCCGCGGAGGGTAATCCGGGCGTCACCGTCCCCTCCACCGCTTTGGGTGGCATAGGCCCCGGGCGTTGAATTAAGGATCATAGGGATATCCTGGGCTGCCAATTCTTCATCCAGTTTCCGGGTAGGAATGTTGGAAAAAGCCACCGGAGTTTCCCTTTGCAGTGCAATGTCCGCGGTTACTACGATTTCTTTTAAAACAATACTGCTTTCCAGTTCAAAGTTTAATTCCCTGTCTCCGGTCACATCAATTTCCTGTTCCAGTGGTTCATACCCTACATAGGATACCACCAAAGTGTACTTTCCATTGTTCAGACTTAATTCATAGCGGCCATCAAAATCGGAAATGGCACCGCTCTGGTTAACATAAACGGTGGCCCCAACCAGTGGTTCCTTATTTCCGGCATCGGAAATGATCCCGCTGATGGTTGATTTTTGGGCAAAAGAAACCGTGCCCAGAAAAATAAGGCCAAGCAAAATCAAAAATGATTGTCTCATTTGTTAATTATTTTTCAATACTGACAGACAGTATTTGATCAGAAAATGTAGAGGTGTCTAGTTTGGAAAGCAGTCAAAAATGAGAAAAAGTGAACGAGTCTCAGGTAAAATAAAAACCAGCCCGGTTAAATTACGGGGCTGGTTTTTAGCATCATTTATTCAATGATCAGTTTTTGGATAGAGATCCGGTTTTCAGTAAAAACGAGTTTTACCATATACATACCGGTTTCGAGTACCTTCAGATTTACATCCGCGTAATTTTGTCCATGAGTAATCTGCTCCGTATAAACGTGTTGTCCCAACAGATTGTAGAATTCTACCCGTTGGATGGGTTGTTCCGCTTCCATGCTCAATATTCCGGAAGCGTTAGGGTTAGGGTACATTTTGAAGGGAACCTGGTTGATATCGTTGGTGGCGATCACCGGCCCGGTAATACAGCTCCATTCATCAGCCATTGGCTCAGTATTGCAAATGCTGTTATGGGTACCTAAAAACTGGAAGGCATTTTTATACCAGCTTTGCCATTCCTCACCAGTGAAAGTTCCTCCAAGGGAAAAAACAACATCGTTGAGTGAGGCTCTGCCACCGGCAATATCAAAATTCCTCACCAACGTGCGGTCTTTGGTGAGCCAATAGCCATCCGCATTTACCCATGCATCTTCTCCAATCGTGGCAGTCGGATCTTCTCCGATTACTCCGATCACGTCGATCAGGTTGGATCCATCCGCGGCTACTGACGTTCCTGTCAATAAGGCCATAGCGTCATTTCCATTAAAGTACATAACATTGTTGACATCATAATTGGGACATAAGAAAACATCAGCTTTGCACTGAAGATCATATTCTTCATGGTATTCGTCACCAAAAAGAGCATTTCCATCAAGATATTGAGGGCCAAAGATGACATTTCCGTCATTATCCAAAAGGGGAGCTCCAGTTACAGAATCAAAAAGCGTATCGATTAGGTTATAACCATTCCAGGCCGGTTTGTCCAGGTCGGAATTCCATAAAGTAGTATCAGTCAAATCCACCACAACCACATACACATCATTAGATTCAAGCATTACATCTGGCAATTGGATCACCTTGGTCGAGCCAGCGGTGGTAGCTCCGTTGCTAAAACGTGCAATAGAGTAACCAGAAAGGTTGATGGCTTCAGTGGTCGGATTGTAAATTTCCAGAGCTTTGTTATTCGCATAACCTTCAACATACTCGGAAAAGAATAATTGACTACATTGAGCCATTAAGTTGGAAGAAAAAAGAATCAGCGCGAAAAAAAGTAAAATTTTTTGCATATTAAATTGAATTGAGGTGATAAATTATTAAAATTGTTTTCTGGAGACGGTGCACAAAATTAATATAAAATCATCATTAATAGCTGATTCAGCTGTTAATTTTATGTAAAGTGTCTGCCAGTAAATACTTTCGCATTAATTGAATTAATCCTGTCCTTTAAGGAATCGTGTATTCGCTTTAGTAGTGTTTCCAGGAACCCAAGGACAATTCGAAAATAGAATGGAATGAACCCAAATTTAGATGCCGAAGGGGAATACCTTGACCAGGGAGATCAGCAGCTGGAAAAAACGCTGAGACCGAAGTCTCTGGTCGATTTCAGCGGTCAGCCCAAGATTGTGGAAAACCTAAAGGTTTTTATCGCTGCTGCCAATCAAAGAGAAGAGGCTTTGGATCACGTATTGCTCCATGGCCCACCGGGATTGGGTAAGACTACCCTCTCCCACATCATCTCCAATGAATTGGGCGCCAACCTTAAAATGACCTCGGGGCCGGTGCTCGAAAAACCCGGAGACCTCGCAGGTTTACTGACTAACCTTGATGAAGGGGATGTACTTTTTATCGATGAAATACATCGGCTCAATACCGTTGTGGAAGAATACCTGTATTCGGCTATGGAAGACTACCGGATCGATATTATGATCGACAGCGGGCCTAATGCGCGAAGTATTCAAATCTCCCTCAACCCGTTCACTTTGGTGGGCGCAACAACACGTATGGGATTGCTTACCGCTCCGATGCGTGCCCGGTTTGGGATCAATTGCCATCTCGATTATTACGACATAAAAATACTGGAAGGCATCATAAAAAGGTCCGCTGGTATTATTGATATTCCCATTTCAGATGAAGGCGCAGCAGAGATTGCCAGAAGAAGCCGAGGGACTCCGCGTATTGCCAATGCCCTATTGCGAAGAATACGCGATTTTGCCCAAATTAAAGGCGATGGTACCATCGATCTTAAAATTGCTCAATTCGGCCTCGAAGCCCTGAATGTGGATGAAGGTGGGCTGGATGAAATGGACAACAGAATTCTATCCTCGATTATCCATAAATTCAAAGGAGGTCCTGTGGGCCTCACCACCATTGCTACAGCAGTAGGGGAAGAACCGGGAACCATCGAGGAAGTTCATGAACCATTCCTGATTATGGAAGGATATATTCAGCGCACTCCCCGGGGAAGGGAAGCTACCGAAAAAGCCTATAAACACATTGGAGTGGTACCACCCGGAAGAGCAGGTACCTTGTTTGAGATCACTGAATAAAAAAAGTTCACCCCGAATGTTGACCTAAATCAACATTCGGGGTGAACTCAAATTATTTCTATTGATTCTATTCTAAAATAATTTTCCTGGAAATAACCTGGTTTCCTATTTTCAGCCTTACCACATAAAGGCCTGCCGGAAAATGACCTGAACGGTAAAATTCGAAACCATTTGTCCCTTGTTGCAGAGAACCGTCGTGTAAAACACTTACCGTCTTTCCTTGTAAATCAGTAATTGAAAGTTGCGCAGAAGGGGTAAATTCAGGCATTTCAAAGGATATGTTTGCATGGTCTTTAATCATATTTGGGGAAATGATAAAGGCGGATTCATCTATTCCAGGGAGCTGTATTCCATTGACCACTTCATACTCCACATCACTATCCTTATTGGCATTAACAAACTTATAAGTCTCGCCTTCTTTTTTCCAGATAATACTTACAATTTCTAAATTCGAAGGCGTATAACTATCCTTTGGAATGGAAAACTGATAATCAAATGAAGTTCCTGCAGCGATGGATCCATTAGCCAAAAGGGTTCCGAAAGTATTTCCTGTGAAGGAGAGCCTGAGGACATTCAGATGCTGGGCATTATTTCCAAGGGAAGCTTGTTGATGAATGACTTGTTTTTCAACAAGATAGATGCCCATGTAATAGGCTCCGTCTGCAGCATCGAAAAACGTAGTTCTGGTATTGCAATAGAGCATGTTATCATCCCGGTAGGTGGCATTAAGTCCTGTCTGTGCAAGGGGACTCATGCTGGCTTCAAGATTTACTTTTTCCTGGATAGACTCCCGGGCAGCAGCAGTTGTATTGGAGAGTACATTTTGATCCACCCCATTGAGGATGAATCGAGGCTGGGAGACCGCTCCATAGTTGGTGGTAAGGGCGCTGGCCGTCTGATTTTGTAATCCTCCGCTATAATGAATTGCGAAAACTACCGCCTTTGCACTGTTGTCGGTATTGAGGTCATGAAAAAAGTCCCATCCCCAAGTGCCACAATAAGGACACCAATCGGCAGTGACCTTGTTGATTAATGACATTTGGGTTTGTGGAACCTCTATTTCCTGAGCACTGACAAACGTGATGGCAAAGGCAAAAAAGGCAAGTGTAAGGAATCTTTTTTTCATAATGGGTGGAAATATGATGAGGCAGGTTGCCCTAACCTCAAAGGTTAGCAATGATTTTTTACAAATATGATGGAATATTTATGAAAATTCCATAAAAATTGGTGATTGAGTGATGAATTAGAAGGATTTGTTGTTGATCTGGTCATTCACCTTATAACAAACAAATAAAATATAAAAAGGTTATCAGGCCTTCTGGAAAAAAGCTGCAACAATATGTTTTGTTGTTTGCTCCCTGATCTTAAATCGTTCATCGGCCCGGTGTGAGATCACCCAAATGATCTCTCCGTTCCCATTTTCCAGGATAAGAACCTTTTCTTTTTCAAAAACAGATAATTTGGCGTCGACAAAAAGATCTTTCAATTTTTTGTTCTGTCCGTCCATACCAATAGGCTGAAATACATCTCCCGGGGTCCAGGGCCTTATTCGCAGTGGAAATTTTAATGAAGAGTAATCAAGGTAAGCGAAATTGGGATCCGAAGAAAAACGGTCCGGCCTCCCCTCTTTTAGATCCAATAACAGCACCCCGGTTTCAAGTTCGATCCTGTTGTCTTCTTTTTGAATAAAATGTTTGACTACTTTTTCTTCCTCAGAAAGTGGTTCTATCATTAGATTTTCCCGATTCAAAAGCATGCGATGGGTTTTGGAAAAGAAAATGGCTCCTGTGTTCGTTTGGGCATCCAAAACCTGGTCGGTTTGATCAGGGTGAAACCCAAAGTCCTTTACCATTTCGTACAGCAAGATTCCGAAACCGGGTGATTTTTTTAACCCGGTGAGGTCGATCTGAACCTGTTCTCCCTTTTGCTCCCACAATGCTGATTTAAAATGCTGGAGCGAAAAATTGAACAAACTTTCGGCATCCTGAATGCGCTGAATGGTTTTTGCGGCGGAGGCTTCAAACGAAGGGTTGATGTTTTTTAAGGCAGGGATTACCTCCAGCCTGATTTGGTTTCGGGCATATTTTTTTTCTGCATTTGAAGCGTCTTCCCGATAGGAAATTTGATAAGCTTCAGCAAATTTTTCAATAGCTTCACGGGTGGCAAATAACAAAGGACGAACCTTGTTTTCATTTTTTACAGGGATTCCGTGTAACCCCCTGATGCCACACCCCTTGGTGAAATTCAACAAAAAAGTCTCGATGGAATCATTCAAATGATGGGCAGTGGCGATATAATCATACCCCAGCATAATGCTCACTTCGTTAAACCATTCATACCGCAGGTCACGTGCTGCCATCTGGATGGAAATACCCCGTTCTTCAGCCACTTTACGCGTATTGAATGAAACGGATAAAAAAGGGATATCCAGTTTTTTTCCCAATTGCCGGCAAAAATCTTCATCGATATCTGACTCGGCGCCCCTGAGCATGAAATTGCAATGGGCAATCGCGGTTTCAAAACCGGCAAGCTTGAAAAGATGGGCCATAACGACTGAATCTACCCCCCCGCTTACCGCAAGAAGTATCCGGTTCTCCTTTGAGAACAATTCGTTTTCCAGAATATAGGATTTGAATCTTTCAAGCATATTGGTCTTTATTTTTCAAAAATTCATTTTCTCCTTACCATCGGCACATCCTTCATGACTAATTGAGCGGTCCTGGCACTTCTTTCTTCGATGAGGATGATCTTGCCGCTTTTAAGACTTTCAAGAATTCCCCCATGATAATGACGAACCGTAACCAATTCCAGGCCACGGTCGAGTACCACCTTAAAATTTCCCTGGATCTTTTCCACAAACTGATCGACTTTTCCATCCTTATCATGTACACATATCATAA
Organism: Lewinellaceae bacterium; assembly: GCA_020636105.1. Lineage (NCBI taxonomy): Bacteria > Pseudomonadati > Bacteroidota > Saprospiria > Saprospirales > Lewinellaceae > Lewinellaceae bacterium. The sequence goes on along the minus strand of JACJYL010000001.1, from coordinate 603,457 downwards.
AACTGATGGCTGTATTTTGCATGAGGTTGACCTGAATGTGTAAGGTGGCCAATAAGCTGAAAATAAAGCTCAAATGGTGTTCGGCGACAAAAGAAAAATCAAGGGTCGATAATTGAAGCAGGGCCTGGTTTTGCTCTACTGCAACAAGTGGAGGATACGTATCTTCAATATCGTCAGAAATAAGCGTCCCTTCATCATTTGGGTCAATAAATGATTTTACATACATGGGAATACTCTTGTTTTGCAACGGTTTGATCGTTTTGGGGTGGATCACTTTTGCCCCGTAATAAGTCATTTCAATAGCTTCTTTATAGGACATTCTGTCGAGTTTGGTCACATTATCAAAAAGCCGGGGGTCTGCTGTGAGCACGCCTGGAACATCCTTCCAGATAGACATGCTTTCTGCATTCAGGCAATAGGCGAAAATCGCTGCGGAATAATCAGAGCCTTCCCTGCCCAGGGTGGTAGAAAAATTCTCGGAAGTACACCCGATAAATCCCTGGCTGATGACAAAATGATTTTCATCAAACATGGGTCTGACCAGTTTGTCACAACGGCTCTGTGTTTCGTCCCAAAGAACCGTGGCGGAACGGTAAATATTATCGGTAATAATGACGTCTCGCGCATCCAGAAAACGAATATTGAATCCTGATTCGTTCAGGAAAGCATAAACAATGCTACTACTGAGTATTTCTCCTATGGAAACGATTTGGTCGTAAATAAAGTCATATGAGTCTACGGGTTCCTCTTCCAGGATCCATTCGATCTCCACAAAAATATCGTTTAGAGTGGTGTAAATTTCATGCTCTTCATCAAAAAGCTCATTACAGGTTTCGTAATGGTGTTTTTTAATGCCTTCCAGTAGTTCCACGGTTTTGCCATCTTTGGCCAAATAGGAAGCGACCACCTGTTCCAGTTGATTGGTGATGCCTTTCATGGCTGAAACCACAATGAATAAAGGAGACCCTTTGTACCTTTTTAAAATGTGGGCCACATCCCTGATAGAAGTTACATTTTGTAAGGAGGCTCCGCCGAATTTAAAGACCTTAACGTTGTTAGTGTTCATTTTAAAACCTGGATATTTTTTTTTGCCATGCAGCAGATTAAAAATTAATGTTCAATTTTTTTAGCGTATTCAATAAAGAAATTTAAGGATTCAGGATTCCGCATTGCATCCTGGTTCGCGGCTTTCCCTATCTCCATGCCCAATAGTATTTTTTTAACAGGTGCTTCAAGTTTTTTACCGCTGATGGTAAACGGAATTTCTTTGATCTCAATGATTTCATCCGGCACATGTCGTGGCGAATATTCATTTTTGAGTTGTGTTTTAATTTTTTTGACCAGAGCTTCATCCAGTTTTTCTCCGGGTTCCAACACCACAAAAAGAGGCATGAAATGTCTTCCTCCGCTTAATTCAAGATTGACAATGATGCTGTCCTGGATCTCTTCTATCTTATTCACACCGCTATAAATTTCACTGGTTCCGATCCTCACCCCCTGTCGGTTGAGTGTGGCATCGGAACGACCATAAATGACCAGGGAACCTCGGTCGGTAATTCGGACCCAATCCCCATGTCTCCATACGCCCTGGTAATCTTCAAAATAACTACTCAGATAACGTTTATTTCCTTCATCATTCCAAAAGAAAACCGGCATGGAAGGCATGGGTTTTGTGATGACCATCTCCCCTACTTCATCCAGTATTTCCTGTCCGCTTTCGTCCCATGAATACAACGCACAACCTAACCCGCGGCATTGAATTTCACCAAGAAAAACGGGCTCCAGCGGGTTGCTTCCCACAAATGCGGTGCAAACATCGGTACCTCCGCTCATAGAACAAAGCCAAAGGTCTTTTTTTATTTTTTTATATACGTAATCAAAGGCTTCCGGCGGCAATGGAGCACCGGTTGAACCAATCGACCTTAATTCGCTGAGGTCGTTGAGTTTACCCGGGTTGATTCCCTTTTTCATACAAGCGACCAAAAATGGGGCACTGGTCCCAAAATGATTGATTCCGGCAACTTCTGAAAAGGTCCATAATTCATTAAGGTCAGGGTATCCCGGACTGCCGTCATACAATACGGCTGTTGCTCCGGCAAGGAGTGAGGCCTGTACGAAATTCCACATCATCCAGCCTGTGGTGGCAAACCAAAAAAAGCGTTCCCCTTTTTTTACATCATTTTGAAGATACAGGTATTTAAGATGTTCGAGCAATACTCCTCCTTGTGAATGAGTAATGGCTTTGGGAATTCCGGTTGTCCCTGAAGAGTAAAGCACCCATATGGGATGATCAAAAGGAACTGCTTCAAAGGTCAAAGAAGCATCAGGCTCCCTTTGTGTCTCGGCCCAGTGAATGGCTTTTGGAAAAAGGGCAATGCTTGTTTCCTTATTGAGATAAGGGAGCATAACCACTTGTTCCAGCGTGGGCAGGTGGGCTATTAATTCCTTCACTTCTGCCGACCGGTCAAAGGGTTTGCCTCCGTATTGATATCCGTCAACCGTAAACAGTATTTTAGGTTCAATTTGCAGAAAACGATCCACCACACTTTTTACGCCAAAATCAGGCGAGCAACTGGACCAGATCGCTCCAAGCGAACAGGTAGCAAGGAAGGCGACGGTAGCTTCAGCAATATTGGGCAAATAGGCTACAACGGTATCTCCTTTGCTTACCCCCTGGTCTGTAAGCCATTTTCGGAGGGAGGTTACCTGCGCATGTAGGGTACTCCAGGAAATTTCAGTAACATCTGTTTGCTCGGATTTGAATATCAGGGCTGGGTGATTTTCATTTTGTTGAAGGAAAATATGCTCGGCATAGTTGAGGGTGCTGCCTTCAAACCATTTGGCTCCGGGCATTTGATGGGCAGACAAAACCCTGGTATAGGGAGTAAAGGAACGTACCTCGAAATATTGCCAGATGCTTTCCCAAAAATCTTCCAGGTGATCTACCGACCATTTCCAAAGTTCGGAATAATCAGGAAATTTCAGCCCCCGTTTAACGAAGAGCCACTCCATGTAATGAGTTAAATTTGAATTGTTTATGAAGGCCGGTGAGGGCTTCCACAATTGTTCGGGAGTATTTTTGTTCATAATTAACATAATTTGGAATGGAAAAACAAAATCTTGCTTCAGCTGGAAAAGGCGAAACATTTCTAAAAAAAGGATAAGAAGAAATCCCGACGTCCTCTTTCATTACATCGATACCATTTCATGCCATAAACTTCAAACCAATCCGGCACATTTTGCCCAAAATTAAACTTTTGATGCTTATCTTTGTGCACTTTTTAGTTGAATTCTGAAAGTAATTAAAATCAGCCATTAAATATCATCCGTTTTCATTAGAAAACAACGGTATGAAATCTGGTTTGATGTTTCTTTGTTTATTTTAGTGATTCAAAAATCATAAAAAGAAAATTCTAACTGAATTTAATTTTACTATCTCAAAGCCAAAATTTGACACAAAGGTCAGCAAGAAAATTATGATTGAATTTTTCTAGATAAATAGAAATTATGTCAGCAATACTTCAATTTGACGAGCATCTCTTCCAGATCATCAACGGCCACTGGCACAATGATTTAATGGACTATATAATGCCTTTATGGCGGGACAAAAAATTTTGGATTCCGGCCTATATAATCGGGGCCGGGTACCTTGTATGGAAATACAAGTTGAGAAGTATTTTTTTCATCCTGTCGATTTTATTAACCGTTGCAGTGGCTGATGCTATGAGTAGCAAGCTGATAAAAAAAACGGTTCAGCGCCCGCGGCCATGCCGCAACGAAGCCCTTGCACAAGACTTACAATTATTAGTACCTTGTGGAGGGGGGTACAGTTTTACCTCTTCCCATGCTACCAACCATTTTGCCTTAGCGGTGTTTTTAATAACGCTTTTTGGCGGAATGCGCAGAAGATGGAAATACCTATTGTTGTTTTGGGCCGGTAGCATTGCATTCGGGCAGGTCTATGTAGGGGTACACTACCCTTTTGATGTCCTTGCCGGGGCTATTTTAGGGAGTGTAATCGGTTTTGTCATGGCAAAATTATTATTGACCACCAAACTCGGCCAAAAATTGCTATTTGGAGGATCTGGAAAAAGAAAGTCTGTCGTTTAAATAATATTTAATGGAGATCTGGGAATATTTTTTGTTGTTTTTATCTGTAATCGTCGGAGGGGGCATTGGTTTTTTTTTTCAGAATGACACCAAACAACGGTTAAGGCTGCTGCTTTCATTCAGTGGAGCTTATATACTGGGCATAACAGTATTGCATATTTTACCGGGGGTATATGCTGCCATTAATTCCTCTACTAGTATGTGGATATTGGGAGGTTTTTTCATACAACTGCTCCTCGAACAACTTTCCCAGGGGGTTGAACACGGCCACATTCATGCTCATAAGAACGCCGATCGTATCTTTGCCTTTCAAATTTTACTGGGGCTTTGCCTTCATGCATTCCTCGAAGGAGTTCCGTTAAGTAATTATCAGATACTGGAGCATAACCATGGGGAATATGAAAGTGAATTCAACCATTTGCTATTTGGAATAGTGCTGCACAAAGCACCGGCAGCCTTCGCCCTTACCGTACTGCTATTAAAATCAGGTATGAAAACAGCCTTTACGGTGGGATGTATCCTGTTTTTTTCTACCATGTCACCTTTGGGGGCTTTTTTGTCAGCCCAACTGGCTCCCGGGACGGTTATTCTTCAAAATGCCCTGGCCCTGGTAGCCGGTTCTTTCCTTCATATCTCGACCACTATTTTGTTTGAATCGGACAATTCCAACCACCATCACATTTCATGGTTAAAAATGGGGGTAATTGTTTTGGGGCTGGCAGCGGCTTTGCTCACCATGTAGAACCGCTTTTAAAAACAGGCTGCCCGAAGATTCTTTAATTTATCTTCGCCCATGGCCCGGGCCAATTCTATGTTGCGTAAGGGGATTCCTTCAGGGTCAGGATGATGCTCCAGCGCTTTATCAAGACTTTCTTCCCTAAGGAGGTGCAGCATCGGGTAAGGAGATCTGTTGGTATAATTGGCCGGATCCTCCGCAGGAACCCCGGCAAAACAATAGTCAGGATGGAAACTGGCCAGCTGATAAATGCCCTCATAGCCCTGATCAGCCAAAAGATCGTTCGCCAGATCCAGCAGGTAAAGAAAATAATCAAATTTCTCAAACCCTTCCGGTAAGATCAACAGGGTTGTTTCTACGGTTTTATCGGCTTCGAGCAGGTCGCATTCCAGGATCAGCGATTCAAGGCAGTGTTCAATGGAGCCTTTTAAAATGCTGAAACGAATCGTCCCACGGTCAAATTCCCACCTGGCAAAAGGACAAAAATTGAGTCCAATAATGACCGTTTGGACCCAATTTTTGGTTTGAGCAATATATTTTTCCACGGGCATTATTTCATATTTGCCATTTTCTCCAAATACATTTTACGAATCTCTTCCATCAATTTCAGGTTGGAATTGGGTTTGAAAATACGTAAAGCATCCTGAATCCCCCCATTCATATAAAAGGTGACCAGGGCTACGTCATAATTTCTGTCGCTGATATTGTTTTTGATCTTTCCCGTCATTTTTCGGAAGACTTCCCAATTTAAGCGACTGGGAATCAGTGCGAAACTTACGTCGGGTTGATTCAGATCATTGTATACCCCCTCTCCTATTTCGTTAAGCACATAAAACTTTTTGACCTTGATCAAAACAGTCTCATCCTTAAATTTTGCCCAGGCTTTGGCAAATTTGTAGCCTTCATCGGCAAAGGCTTTCTGGACGGTGGCGATATCTTCGAATTTTTCGAATCCTTTCACGCGGATGCCGTGGAATTCCTTATTACCAACATACATAATGGCTGAACTGGCACTAAAATTGATATCAAGGTATTTATTTAGTTTTGCTGAGGTGCGCAGAATGCTCTCCCAGGTGTAGAGTTTTTTGGTCATAAATATAACCGAACGAGGTTTTGAATACTCTTTCATGGCTTCGGCATAATAACCGGGAAAAGGATGATTAATCTCTACAACAAAGGTGCCCGGCATAATGCTGTGGGACAAGGTATGTACGTTTTCTTCTTTAATGACATACCCGCTGACTTCGAATTGTTTGGACATGGCGATTTTAGTTTTGTGTTAATGTTATGCAATGGAATCCCTGACCCATTGTTGAAATCAATGTACAATAATTTAAAATGTTCGCAAAATTATTTTTCAGTTTTTTTTAAAAATTTAAATTAATTTAGTGTCTGGTAATACGTTTGCAAAAGGAAAGATGGTGTATTGCTGTATAAATCCCATTGATTTTTAAGGATTTAACAAAAAAAAAAGGAGATACTGAAAAACAGTACCTCCTTTCGGTTGCCTCGCCATAAAGGCAAAGACAGTTGCTATAAAAACTTAAACATATTATCCAACTACAATATTAACCATTCTTCCTGGAACTACAATGACCTTGCGAATTGTTTTTCCATCAATCCATTTTTGCAGGTCTTCCAATTCCAGGGCTCCCTTTTCTACTTCTTTTATGGAAGCGTCTGAAGGAAAATCAACGGTCATTCTCGTTTTTCCATTGATGGCAATGGGATAAGTCACGGAATCTTCCACCAGGTATTTTTCCTCATACACGGGATAGTCAGCCAGGTGAACACTGGATTCATTGCCCAGTCTGTGCCACAATTCCTCATTCATAAAAGGAGCAAATGGCGCCATCAAGCGGACCAGAGGAGCTAAAATACGGTTTTTATTACACTTTTGCTTGGACAGTTCGTTCACGGCCACCATAAATGCACTCACACAAGTATTAAATGACATCCTTTCAATATCATCGGTGACTTTTTTAATGGCCTGGTGTAAAATTTTCAATTCATCTTTGGTGGGCTCCTCTTCCGTTACAACCCATTGGCCATTGGAGTCAAAAAACAGGTACCAGAATTTCTTCAAAAACTTGCTTACCCCGTCAATGCCATTGGTGTTCCAGGGCTTTGCCTGCATCAGGGGACCCAAAAACATTTCGTACATCCGGAAACAATCGGCGCCGTATTGATCCACCACATCATCCGGGTTGATCACATTGAATTTGGATTTTGACATTTTCCCCACTTCAGAATAGGTCACCAGATGGTTTTCTGTTGCTCCATTCGAAGGAGTGAAGATTCCTTTATGGAAAATCCCCTGGCTGCATTCAAAAACAGCCTCTCCGTATTCCGGACGCCAATCGATGAATTTCTTTATGCTGCTGGTATCCAGGAAGGAATCTTCCGTTCCATAGTCATGGACAAAATCCACGTGAACAGGAATTTTCACATAATCTTCGATGCCTTTGGCTTTGGCCAATTTCGCACACATGAAATGGTTGTAACCGTCCTTTTTATCTTTCATCAAATAGATAGACTCAATCACTCCCTGAATCATGCCCTGGTTGACCAACTGTTTGAAAGGCTCGTCCACCGGCACCAATCCCAGGTCATACAAAAATTTATGCCAGGTGCGTGAGTACAACAAGTGCCCTGTCGCATGTTCCGTTCCGCCGATGTAGATGTCCACATCTTTCCAGTAATCCAAGGCTTTACGGCTGGCAAAGGCCTCATCATTGTGGGCATCCATGTATCGTAAAAAGTACCATGAAGACCCTGCAAAACCGGGCATGGTGTCTGTCTCCCGAGTATAACCGCCGGGTAAATTCATCCATTCTTTATGCCGGGCCAATGGAGACTGAGCCCCTTCGGCAGGTTGGAAATCATCCAGTTCCGGCAATTCCAAAGGCAAATCTTTGACATCCATTGCATGAGCGACACCGTCTTTATCGTAAATGATGGGAAAGGGTTCTCCCCAATAGCGTTGACGACTATAGGAAGCATCTCTCAACCGGTAGTTGATCTGTTTCTTTCCAATGCCTCTTGCTTCTGAGCGGTTGATGATCTCATCTATTGCATCAGGGACTTCCATACCGTCCAGGAATCCTGAATTGATCATAACCCCCAATTTATCATGGCGGGTTGCCCCCGGATAGTTTGATTTGTCAATAATATCAATGATCGGAATATTAAACTTGGTGGCGAAGGCAAAATCTCGGTCATCATCACTCGGTACGGCCATGATGGCTCCGGTACCGTAATCGGTCAAAACATATTCTGCGATCCAGATGGGAATTTTTTCTTCCGTAAAAGGATTGATGGCGTAAGTACCAATAAACGCCCCCGTAACTGATTTCACATCCGACATACGGTCGCGTTCAGAGCGGGTATTGACGTATTCCAGGTATTGGGCTACTTCCTCCTTTTGGCTCTCTGTAGTCAATTTGGACACCAGTTCATGCTCCGGAGCCAATACCATAAAGGTGGCCCCAAAAATAGTATCAGGACGAGTGGTAAAAATCTCTATTTTATCTTCAGCGCCTTCTATATCAAAAAACATTTGAGCCCCTACTGATTTCCCGATCCAGTTGGTCTGCATTTTTTTCATGGAATCCGACCAGTCGATGGTATCCAACCCATTCAACAAACGTTCCGCGTAGGCGGTAGTCCTCAGCGACCATTGCAGCATCGCCCGGCGTTCCACCGGGTGCCCTCCCCTCTCGGAAACGCCGTCTTTTACTTCATCATTGGCCAGCACCGTTCCCAGGGCTTCACACCAGTTGACATAACTCACTTTTCTGAAAGCCAGCCTGAAATTCATCAGGACATCATCCTGCTCTTTGGGCGACATGCCTTTCCATGCTGAAGCACTGAATTGAAGGGTTTCTGAACAGGCCGCGTTGATTCCCTCCGTTCCGGACTGATTAAACCGGGCCACCAATGCGGAAATGGGTTGTGCTTTGTCCGCATCATAATCATAATAATGCTCGAACAACTGGATAAAAATCCACTGGGTCCATTTATAATAGCTGGGATCGCAAGTCTGAACTTCCCGGCTCCAGTCAAAACTGAATCCCAGGTTATCCAACTGGCTGCGATAACGGCTGATGTTCTCTGCGGTCGATTTTGCAGGATGTACCCCGGTTTGAATGGCGTATTGTTCGGCCGGCAAACCAAAAGCATCATAGCCCATGGGATGCAGCACGTTAAACCCTTTCATACGTTTGTACCTGGACAAAATATCGGAGGCAATATACCCGAGAGGGTGCCCTACGTGCAATCCTGATCCTGAGGGATAAGGAAACATGTCCAAAATATAGTATTTCGGTTTGTCGGAGTCGTTACTTACCTCATAAACGCCGTTTTCACTCCAGAATGTTTTCCAATGCTGCTCAATTTCCGCTGATTTGAATTCCATGTTTTTTCTGTTGTCGGTCCGCTCTGATGGAGGGACAAAATTTGCTATGGTTTATCAACTAAATGAATGTCATTTTCAGAACAAAAGTTCCTGGGCATTACATTTTAATCCTTGCCAAATGCTTGTTAATAAATTTAAGGGGCGAAAATAAGGAAAAGATTTGATACTAAGATGGTTTGATGTTGAGATACTACGATAGTTCCTTCTAACTTATCAGAAGTTCGCAAATTTCCATTTACTTTCAAAATCCATCTATCTACCCAAAAAAAAGTAGTTTTATTACTGCCAACCGAATTGGTTTGTCGTTTCATTAAGGCTATTTCATGGAAAATGATTCGAGTAGCTTTGAAACAGGATAAACGAGGTGATTTTAAAAGGACGAAGCTAAAAACAAATCACTTCAACTTCGTCACCTGAATAATCTTAACCGGGCAGGCTTCTGCCGCTTTTACATTATCCTCATACTCATGATCATTCACCCGGACAGAATGAAATCCTTTTTTATTTTCTGCTCCGATCAACGTACAACGACCATCCTTTTTGGACATGCGCCAACGGTCGGGCGCGAATTCCACGCAATAGTTACAGCCGATACATTTGATGCGTTGTTGGGTGATGATGATCAATTTAGATATTTTTTTATTGCTTATGTTTAGTCTAAAAGAAGTAATAATTGCAAAGCATTAGCTTAGAGGAATGAAACGTAGAGACATATTGAGATAAAAGATGGAAAATCGGGGTAATGATTGACCTAAATTGAAAAGATTTATTACACCACGATCCCTTTGAAAAACCTTCTACGCTTCCTGAACAATTTTATACAACTTATCCGAAGGACGAATGACTTTTTCGATATTAAAAGTGACATCTGCGCCCTTGGCGGCTTCGGCTACGATTTTTTCATCTACCCAGAGTTCATCGACTTCCATTTCAATCACTCCCGTTGTAGGCCCTGTGATGAGAATTTTATCTCCGGCTTTAAGCTGGTGGGCTTCGATCCGGAAGTGACCGACTTTGGGTTGTGGATAGTAGTGGATGCCTTTACCGAGGTAAACTTTCTTTTGGGTGGCTTTGGATCCCGGTTCTCCTGACCATTCTCCCAGTTTTTGTCCGAGGTAGTATCCGCCCCAGAACCCGCGATTGTAAACGGTTTCGAGTTGTTTCATCCATTCATCGGACTTTTCCTGAGAATATGTTCCGTCATAAACAGCATCAATAGCTTCCCGGTAAGCTTTGATGACCGTGGCTACATATTCGGGAGCTCTTCCTCTGCCTTCGATTTTTAATACGTTTATGCCTGTCTCAATGACCTGTGGCAAAAAATCAAGCGTACATAAATCTTTTGGTGACATAATGTACTCATTATCGATCTCCAATTCAATGCCTTCTTCATCGATCACCGTATATTTTCTGCGGCAATTCTGCACGCAGGCTCCCCTATTCGCAGAGGAGTTGTTGGAATGCAGACTGAGGTAACATTTGCCGGAAACGGCCATACATAACGCCCCGTGGCCGAATATTTCGATTTCCATCAGGTTGCCTGAAGGTCCGCGTACCTCTTCCCTTTTCACGGCATCACAGATGGTTTTTATTTGTCTCAGGCTCAACTCCCTGGACAATACCGCGACATCAGCAAATAGTGAATAAAACTTCAAAGTTTCAACATTTGTGATATTGAGCTGAGTAGAAAGATGAACCTCAACCCCTTTGGACCTGGCATATCCGATCACCCCCTGGTCAGAGGCAATAACGGCAGTAATCCCCGCTTCCTTAGCGGTATCGATGATCTTTTTCACCATCGAAAGGTCATGATCGTATATAATCGTATTGAGCGTAATATAGGTGCGGACATTTTTTTCATTGCATCGTTGGGCAATCTCTTTAAGGTCTTCCAAAGTAAAGTTTATGGAAGAACGAGCGCGCATATTCAGCTGCTCGATGCCAAAGTAAACAGAGTCGGCTCCATTGTCGATAGCAGCCTGCAAAGCCTCGAATGACCCCGCCGGGGCCATCAATTCTATTTTGTCAATTGTGTTCATGCCGCAAAATTAGTGATTTTTGGAAATTAAATACTTCTAATAGAGTTATTTATGATGTTGATTAACAAAACGCAACCTGTTCAGGTTTTATAATGGATTATTTATTTACAAACTTTCACGAGCAAACCGGCGCAACCCTCCAATTTTACGTGGGTAAGGAGAAAATTTTCCATAAATATTTTTTACTTTAGGAACTTATTTGGCTTAAACCCGAAGCTCTGAACCTACCGGAGCTTAAACTTAGATACCATGAAGATTGACCGCAAGACATTCGTTAAAGGATTAGCATTGGGAACTATTTCCCTCCCCGTTTTTTTAAGAGGCTGTTTGAATGAAAATTTTGCTCAAAAAGATTCCCTTCCCGGAAGTTTAAGCAATGAACGATACAAATGGAAAATGGTCACCACATGGCCCCCGAACTACCCGATTTTGGGAGAAGCCTGCAACCTCTTTGCAAAACTGGTGAATGAAATGTCAGGCGGCAGAATGGAAATCCATGTGTATGGCGGAGGAGAATTGGTGCCTGCCCTGGAAACTTTTGATACCGTACGCAATGGTGGGGCAGAAATGGGAAGCGGAGCAGCCTATTACTGGGCAGGAAAAATACCGGCGGCCCAGTTTTTTTCAACCGTGCCTTTTGGGATGAATGCCCAGCAGATGACCACCTGGCTCGCAGCGGGAGGAGGGCTGGAATTGTGGGAAGAACTTTATGCTCAATACAACCTTGTGCCCATGCCCGGCGGCAACTCCGGGGTGCAAATGGGTGGATGGTTCAATAAAGAGATCAATTCCATCGATGACCTGAAAGGATTAAAAATGCGCATTCCGGGCCTTGGCGGCAAGGTGCTTGAAAAGGCCGGAGGATCGGCCGTTTTGCTGGCCGGTGGCGAATTGTACACAGGGCTTGAACGCGGGATCATCGATGCCGCGGAATGGCTGAGTCCTTTTCATGACTATTCTATGGGCTTCCAGGAGATCGCCAAATACTATTATGCGCCGGGATGGCACGAACCGGGAACTTCACTTGAATTTATTCTCAATAAAGAAAAATTCGATGCCCTGCCACAGGACCTCCAGGCGATCATCAAAGCTGCCGGATGGCAGGCTCATCTGTATGTATTCACCCAGATGGAAGCCAAAAATGGCGAGTATCTCGGAATTTTGAAGGATGCCGGCGTAGATATCCGGTTTTTTCCGCAAGAGGTGCTGGATCAATTGAGAATTTATACCAGGGAAGTTATTGAAGAACTTGTTGCACAAGATGATTTTGCTCAAAAGGTTTATTCCTCCTACCAGGCTTTTAGTAAAAAAGCGGCTGCCTGGTCCGAATTTTCGGAAAAGGCTTATTACAATACGCTGCAGGAGTAATAAGCCCTTCAGAACAATTTTTCTTTGTCGCTGTTAAATTTCACATACCACCGGATTTATGTCGTTGACGTATTATTTTCGGCCAAACGGCATTTAGCCCTTAGTTTTGTGAAAAACAGATAAAACACCATGAATAAAGTAAAATTACTTTTGTTATTCTTTTTCAGTATTGTGCTTACGCTTCCCCTGACTGCCGGATCCATGGATCCGGATGCAAATGGGAAAATTAAAGGAAAGGTAATTGACCAGCAATCAAAAAACCCTATAGAATATGCTACCATTACTGTTTACAATACTGTTGACAGTAGTATTGTAACGGGAACGATTTCAGATTATAACGGGGATTTTGAAATTACCAACCTGAACGCAGGCCTTTATTTTGTTGAGATCACCTTCCTTGGTTTCGAAATGATTTCCCGGGATGCCATCGAGGTAGAAAAAGGTTCAAAAGCTGTCGATCTGGGAGAAATACGCCTTAGTCCGGACAAGCAAACCCTTAAGGAAGTAGTGGTATTGGCCAATCAAAATAGTGTTGAATACCAGATCGATAAAAAAGTGGTCACGGTCAGTGAGCAAATGACTTCCGCTTCCATGTCCGCTGTTGAGGTGCTGGAAAATATTCCTTCCATCAAGGTAGATTTTGAAGGGAATGTGCTTTTAAGGGGAAGCAGTGGTTTCACCGTGTTGATCGACGGAAAACCCACCGTATTGGATCCAAGTGATGTCCTTAGGCAAACCCCCGCTTCCACCATCCTCAATATTGAGATCATTACCAATCCATCCTCCCGGTATCAACCAGACGGAACCGGCGGGATCATCAATATCGTAACCAAAAAGAGCCGTATGCTCGGGTTTAATGGGCTTTTGAATTTAAACGGCGGAGTTTTCGGAAGTTATGGAGGTGATTTTTTGGTGAATTACAAAAGAGAAAAGACCAATTATTATGTTAGTGCCGATTACGGGTATCAGCCTTTTCCCGGGGAAAGTTATAGTGATAGGCTCACCACTATTGATGGCATTTCCACACGTATTGTTTCGGAAGGAAAGAGCGAACGACTGCGCAATAACCAAGGCCTCAGGGCTGGGTTTGATTGGGATATTTCGGATAAGGACTTGTTTTCTTTAGGATTGCGTATGGGAAAGTATAACCGTGGAGGAAGTTCTGAATTGGATTATCTCACCACCCAGGAGGCCGACAATTTCTCTATGCATGAATTCAGCATCAATGAATCGGGAAGAAGTGGAAATTATTACAATATGACAGGAAGTTACCTGCATAAATTTAATAATGACCAGCATGAATTGTCTCTTCAGCTCAATTACAGGGCGCGGAAAGGAGATGAATATTCTGAAAATGTACTCAAAGACGAAGGACAAACCATTACCTCAGGGGCTCAGACTACAGAAAAAGGTCCTTCCAACAATTGGGAAATGAGACTGGATTATACAAGGCCTATTGGTTCAAAAAACATGTTTGAAACAGGGCTTCAACTCCGTAGGGGTTTTAGCGTGGATGAAACGGAATTGTTCCTGTACGACACGGACATTCAGGATTTTGTCCTTCAACAGGATAAAGGAAATTCCATCAATTATGACCGGAAAATTTATGCCCTTTATGGCATCTATAAAGGATCGTGGAACAAATTCGGATACCAGGCCGGGCTGCGCGGTGAATATACCTACCGGGATATCCAGGCAGTGGAATTGAATAAGAATTTCACCATCAACCGTTGGGATCTTTTCCCTTCTGTACATTTTTCTTACCAGCTGCCCAAAGAAAATCAGGTGATGGCCAACTATTCCAGACGAATCGACAGGCCACATGGATGGGCTCTCGAGCCTTTTCTCTCCTGGTCTGACTTGTTTAATGTGCGCAGGGGGAATCCAGAGCTGAAACCGGAGTACATTGATGCCCTGGAAATGTCTTATTTAAAATCCTGGGAAAAGTCCAGCTTATCCCTTGAAGCCTACTATCGCATCAAACACAATAAAATTGAACGTATCCTAGAGGTATATGATGAAGAAACTTTCCTGACCACCTTTGCCAATGTGGGGAAGGATTATTCACTTGGCCTTGAAGCCATGTACAATTACACCTTGTTCAAATGGTGGGAACTGAATCTTATGGGAAACCTATACGATTATCGCATCGTAGGCCAATTGGATGAGTTGGCTTTTGAAAACAGTTCTTTTAACTGGAGTGGACGGATCAATAATACTTTCAAATTGACTCAGGACATTCGTTTCCAGCTGGACTACGATTACAATAGCCCTTCCATTACCGCTCAGGGTGAGACCAAAGGTTATTATGCCTTTAACCTGGCCTTGAGATCCGATTTCTTTGATAAAAAGCTTTCTGCCGTGCTTCAGGTCAGAGATGTATTCGGTACCAGAAAACGGATTTCTATCGTTGAGGATGCCAATTTTTACAATTATCGCAGCTGGAGAAATTATGCGCCGATGGTTTCACTCTCACTGAGTTACCGGTTCAATAATTACAACCCAATGGAAAAGAAAGGAGAAAATGGAAACGATAATGGCAACAACAACGGTGAAGGAGGATTTTAGAAAAAAATAGGGATCCCCCCGGGTTTAGTGAATGATTTCAGGGCAGAAGCATTGGCTACCAGTAGCTAAGGGCTTCTGCTCCTGTGTCATTTAATAAAATGGTCAAAATGAATAAGGTGCCAATAACAGACAGGATCAATCTTACCGGAAAAATTATCATTCACGTAGTGGCTTGGGCGACTTTTTTCATATTGCCCGTTTTTTTACTGGACAGTTTTGATCGTATTTATCATTATGCCCCACTTTTTTATGTTTCGTCATGCCTCCTGCTCATCCCTTTTTACTACCTTAATTATTTTAAATTCATACCTGATTACTTTCTTCAAAAAAAGGTAATTTATTATTCAGGGATATTATTGTTAAGTATCCTGATATATATGTATTTGCCCGTATGGATTACATCGGTATTTCCTGAAGGAGAATGGAACCATCCTATGTCCGGCATTCGCCCGGCACACCAGGTGAAACTGCGAATGGGCACTATGATCCTGTTTTTCGTCATTTTGCTCTTCAGCATCATTTTTCATTTGTTCGAATTACAGCGTTTGAAAAAAGATCTGGAAAGTGAAAAGACCAAAGCAGAATTGTCTTTGCTAAAATCCCAAATTAACCCCCATTTTCTTTTCAATACGCTGAATAGCATCTATTTTATGGCGCTCAAGAAAATGGATGAAGCTCCAAAGGCCATCATCACCTTGTCGGACATGATGCGTTATATCCTAACGGAAGCCAATGCGGATTTTATCGACCTGGAGCAGGAAATAAACTATATTGAAAAATATATCGGATTCCAGGAATTGAGGATTCCGAAACAAACCACGTTACATTATCACAAAGAAATCAATGCTGAAAATGTGGTGATTGCTCCCCTGATCCTGATTCCTTTTATTGAAAATGCCTTTAAATTTGGCGTGAGCGCCAACACCAAATCGTCTATTGAAATTTTCATTAAAGTGAACAAACAAATCCTTACTTTAGCCGTGGAGAACAGGATTATTGCCAAAAAGGAAGAGACAAACGGTACCAGCTTTGGTATGAAAAACATCATGAAACGCCTGAACCTTATCTACCCGGACCGGCATGAATTGATCATCCAGGATAATGGAGAAATCTATCGGGTCGACTTGAGGTTAAATCTTTAGGCTTACCCTGTTTGAGAAAAGTGCTGAAACCCGTGACACAAACGAATGGAGTAATGAAAATAACATGTATAGCCGTTGATGACGAACCCATTGCGCTGGAGATCATCAAAGAGTATTGTAGCAAAATTCCTTCTCTGGAATTGATAAAGGTATTTGACAATCCTTTTGAAGCTATTGCTTTCCTTGAAGTTCATAAACCCGAATTGGTTTTTTTTGACATCAATATGCCTGAGATGACGGGCATTCAATTGGTTGGAAGAATTAAGGATTGTCCCCCGGTTATTTTTACCACGGCCTACAGCAAATTTGCGGTGGAGAGTTATAATCTTGATGCCATCGATTATTTATTGAAGCCGTTTGATTTTGACCGGTTTTATAAATCCGTTCAAAAGGCGAAAAAATTTCTTGAAGCAGATAAAGACAAGGTTCTTTCAGCAGATGAAGCTTTCATTATCGTAAAGGTGGAGTATAAAAATGTTAAAATTCCAATATCTGAAATTACTTACCTGGAAGCCATGGATAATTATGTAAAGATTCATGTTGGCAACACTTATCACATGACCCAGCAAAGTCTTAAGAAACTATTGAATCAATTGCCAGGTGAGCAATTTTGCAGGGTCCACAAATCCTTTGTAGTGCCTTTCTCGAAAATAAACTTTTTCACTAGCACCGAGATTACCCTGGGCAAGGTGAAAATTCCTGTTGGCCGCACCTACCAAAAAGATTTCATGGAAAAAATGGAAGCATAGTTTTAGGACTCCTTTTCAGTAATTGCATTTTTTGCAGGATACTCGGTCACTCGTTTTAGCAAATCATACCTGGAATTTAATTCAATAAAATAAACTTCGTTTCAAAAGGTTTAAAAATGATCTGATCGGCATTTTCAGTGGTGTCTTCTTCCAAAACGTTAACCACCAAGGCGTCGCTAAATCTGTTGGTACGGAGCAACTCACTTTTACTCAGAGCAGCTGTTTTTCCTTCCGTTTCACGAACCTGGAGTACGATTCCCTTGCCTGAATCTGAAGGCCTGGCAACGACGATAAGCAGATTTTCAGGAGCAATGTTAATCAGGGAAGCGGAAGCCGGGCTTTTTCCTTTTTCGCCAGAAGTAAAGACTCTGGAGAGCATTGGGATTCGTGATGCCCATGCAAAGCGGGTGGCATCGGCATTTTTTGCACTTCCTTCGGAGGTCAAATAATAACTCCATTTCAATTCACCTTCCTGGCTGGCTTTAAAGTTAGTTGTCCAATAGTTATTCAATACCCAGGAGTAAATATGATTCGTTTCGGGACGGTGTTTGTAATAAAAACGTCCGGTATTGATGGCTCCAAACTGCATAAGCGGAACATCATTACTCCCCATGACGATCTGGCTATCAGCATTTCTGACAAAGGCGAAATTTTGAACGCCATTCCAATCTGACGAGGTGCCTTCCAGCTGGTTTTCTCCAGGATACACTACCCCACCCTGGGCCTCAAAACCAATCTTTCCTCCTGCCAAAACAAACGGGAAAGCCACATAAATGGCCTCGGGGTTATAAACAGCCACTTTGTGTAATGCAAAATGCAATTCGATACGTTTTTCCTTTTTGAATAACCTGATCTCCATGTTCAGGCCCCGATCATCTGCGCATCCCGGAATTTTTCCTTTGAGGAAGAGGCTTTTCCAAATGGGGCCTTCTTCCACCCCTAAAAATTCAATATCTGACAATCCTTGCTGATGTCCTTCCAGGGGCACATAAACGGTGTCCGTTTTATTATAGGTAAAACGCTCCATCTGATGCCTGTTGGCCAGCGTTTCGTATATGAATTGCCCTAATTGAACAGTATCTGTCTGATCGAGTAATTCCTGATTCAATTGTTTGTCGAACAGGCTGGAAATGCTCCCTTTGGTCGTGTCAATCTTCAATTGGTAAAAATCATTTTCAAAAAGGAGGTCATATGAAACCCTGCTCAAATCAATTCTCGTCTCTTCCTCCACGGCGATCTCATAAATTTTATATCCCATTGGGGGCACATTTTCGACCCAAAGGCTCCAGTAAGTCCCGTCACTCCTGCTTTTCACCGCCTGGACTGAAATTTCATGCCCTTCCAGATCGCGGATGCTGAATTTTTTATTATCAGGCAGGATTTCATGGTCAATAAAAGTGACTACCTGACCAGATCGTGGCCAGTTTAAGGTATTAAATATGGCAATAGAAGGGTTTTTCATCCTGGGCAAAAAAGACTGCATAAATCCCATGGCTTTTTCTCTCAGCAGGCTTGAACGTTTTACGGCATCCCAGGCGTACGCGGCCTTTTCATTCCATTGAATTACCGAATTTTCTACCAAAGGATCGGATATGCTTTGATCTGCTCCGTAAGTGTGCTCATCATAAAAGAGCAGGTCGTCCTGTACATCGCTGATATCCCTTTCCATCTCTCCGGGAAATTCAGCCCCTAACAGGGAGGCCAGAGCAATAAGACCGTTATTGGCAGTCATCTCCGCCTGGATGGTCCGGGTGGCCTTGGTTTCCATCATGGCAGAACCGGCCCCGTCTGTCCACCAGTCCGGCCATGCAGCTCGCTGCGTATGCAGTTCACCTCCATGGTTTTTTTCAATAAATTGCATGAACTCATGATCAACGGCCAGCCGCAGTTTTGGCCAGACGAATTGTTCATTCCAGTCCCTGACCATTTCACAGGCGATGGTTGAAGGAGGTGAATTATCGGTGATGTACCCGGAAAACTGGAATGCGGTCCGGTCAAATGGATATTTTTTTTCCTCCAGTTGTTCAAGGTATTCAGAAAGATTGGTTTTAAAAGTTTTTAAATCTCCTGAAATCAATCCAAGGGTATTGCCAAACATATAATGTTCACTTCTGTAGGCCAAAAGCTTTTTCCCGGAAGGGGATTCCCACCAAAAGGCAGTGGGTTTGTCAAAAGGAATCCTGGCCCGGTGACCGTGTTGACCCATGGTGAGGTATTTTAGCCCGATATCTTCTCCGTATTCTGCAAGGCACCACCCTATCCCATTTACATCATTTTGCATGGCAGTACTCACCTCAATTCCTTTTTCCTTAAAGTTGCGAATGGTGCGGGTTTGGGCGGCCAGCCCGGCTTCGTCGATGATATCAGAAAAGTTAAAAAACATGCCCGTCACCTCTATGCGTCCTTCTTTTACTCTTTTTATCAATCGATCGATCTGTTCTTCGGGGCGACTTTTAAGGTATTCCCTCACGGCCCACGACGCTTCACAAGTCCATCTGAATTGAGCCTCCTCCGGATAATCATCGGTCTGGTCACAATAATCAAGGGCATAATCTATGTACCTCAGATGTTCCGGCAGGATTTCCGTTTGTGGTCTTGTGTAACCAATATCCGTATGAGTATGCTGCACGAGGTAGATATACCATTCTTTTACGGGATCCATCGAAAACAGGACGTTCTGTTCCGGCCTGTTTTCGATCTTTATTTTGGCAGTATATTTTTTGGAGGCAGATTCTTTTGGAAGTTTTAATTCAACGCTGTTGTAGCCAGGATTTAAAGTGGTTCGGACTGTTGAATTATTGACCGCTATTTCACAACTGGAGGGTTCTCCGAGGAACGTAAAATCAAAACGTGCGAGGTAAAACTCTTTCCCCTCTTCTTGCTTGACCACCTTTTCCTGATGGATGGACAGGGTATCCTGTATGGCGGATTTAAAAGTCATATACCAGATGCTACCGTCTACGCTATCTTCCCCGACCATTCTTAAATTCACTGGTTCTCCTGACACAAAGGCCATACGGGGAAGAGAAAGCACTGCAAAACCCATTTGGTCCCGGTATTTGTCGATCATGGTCACATGGAAGGTGAGTATTGCCCCATTTTTGCCTTGAACACTCCATTTTGCCTGCTCATTGCCTGACGGGTTGGTAAAGGTGAAATATTTCTCTCCGTTGACGTACAGATCGAAATGATACCTTTTGACATCTGTATCCATTCCAAAGGCCCAAACGAAAGAAGCGGTTGACTCAGAATAATTTTCCGGGATGGTTTCGGTTTCCCATTCAATGGGCCTGAAATCTTTATTGGCCCTCACAATGAGCGATTCAGAGACGTTGGGCAATGGAGAATGGTAGATGAAAGGAAAACCGTGAATATCACGTTGATAGCCCTGGAAAAAAGTACCTGCAGACACCTGACTAAAAGCCATTAAATTTCCTGAAATCATCAAAATAATGAAAAAGAGAAGACGCTTCATGGAAAGAGAATTTTTTGATTTTTATTGTCGAGTTAAGGTAAGCAAAAATCGGCTATTACCGAATAAAAATCACTTGAACTATTCGTTCTTTTTTACGGTAATATAGCGATTTAAAACATTTCTTCCAAGCCTTAGGGCGCGGGAGTTCCCCCTCTCAATACCAGAATAAAATCTGGGGAAACAAAATGACGATCAGCAAAAATGCCAGCTGGATCAGGACAAATGGGATGATGCCCCGGTACAAGTGCGCGGTGGATACTCCTTCGGGAGCCACTCCTTTGAGATAAAAAAGGGAAAACCCAAAGGGCGGGGTAAGGAATGACGTTTGAAGGTTCAGGGCGAGTAAAATGCCGATCCAGATCAGGTTCACCTCAAATTCAATGAAAATCGGGGTGACAATCGGCACCAGGATAAAAATAATCTCAATAAAATCGATAAAAAAGCCTGAAATAAATACCACAGCCATGACTAAAAACAAAAAAACCATAGCGGAAAGGTTGGAATTTTTGATCAGATCGACTAAAAAGACATCTCCCCCCATTTCGCGGAAGACAAATGAAAAGGTAGTGGCTCCGAGCAAAATGAGAAATACCATACTGGTCAGGTGGGTCGTTTCACGCATGACTGCCTTTAAAATAGGCAGGTTGAATTTTTTTTGTGAAATGGTTAACAGCGAAGCGCCCAGGGCCCCCACTGCTGCGGCCTCAGTCGGAGAGGCAATACCGGCTAAAATAGACCCCAGTACGGCAACGATGAGCAGCATGGGAAGAAAAAAAGCAATAAATACTTTTTTGGCAAAATCATCTTTTTTGAACGCGGCGAGTTCTTCCTTAGATATCGGGGGCGCCCAGTCTGGACGAAGATGGGCAATCAAAAGAATATATATTATATACAACACGACGAGTAAAAGTCCAGGAATCAGTGCAGCGGAAAATAATTTCCCTACGGATACATTGAGCACACTCCCCAATAGCACCAATACCACTGAAGGGGGGATGATTTGTCCAAGGGTTCCTGAAGCCGCTATGGTGCCTGTTGCCAATTCTTTTCTGTATCCGCGCTTGAGCATGGTGGGCAGGCTTATGAGGCCCATGGTAATGACCGTAGCCCCTACAATGCCAGTTGAGGCGGCTAATAATGCCCCTACGATGGTCACGGAAATGGCAAGCCCTCCTTTTAGACGGCCAAATAAAACGGCCATCGTTTCCAGCAGGGATTCTGCCAGCCCTGACTTTTCAAGCATGATCCCCATGAAAATGAACAGTGGAACTGCAAGAAGCACATAATTACTCATAACTCCTATTACCCTGGGAGGCAAGGCCGCAAAACTCTCTACCGGTAAAAAACACAGCGCGTAAATAATCGAAATTCCTCCCAGTGTGAGTGACACCGGGAAACCATAAAGCAAAAGCACGAAAATGCTTATGAACAATATGATGGCCAGGAATTCCATATCTGCAGGGTGTTTTTTAGGTGGAGAATGTTTTAAACCATCCTTTTGTGCCAGCTTTGGCCGAGAGGTTTTTCAAAACTACTGTCCAGGGCACCTTTAGTATTAACTAAAGTATCATATACGATGGTGTTGTCATTGATTTTTCCTTCCGCAAAGAGTGCTGCGAATTCATCTCTGTTTACGGTATGAATTCCATCAGCTGCTTTGTAGGAAAAACACATCCGATCAAAAAGATCCAGTCCGAACCGATCTTCGAGCCCTTTAAAGAAATGAACAGAGCTGTCAATGGAGCATCCTCCCGCTCCTACCCTGCTTTCATCGGCAATCAGAACCAGGAACCGATCTTCCAGGACTCCGCCAAAGGCTGTCATCTGTTTGTTGTGGCTCACCCAGGCAATGGCAAAACCTGCCATAGCTTCTTTTACTAAAGAAAGAATATCAGCGGCAATGGGCCCTTTATTTTGATAAATCCAGACGCGGGATGTTTTGGGAAATTCTATAGCTGTTGATGTCATGGTCGTAATATTTTATTGACCAAAAATAAGAACAAATTTGGAATAAAGGTCAATTGCATTGAATAAACTGACCAGGGGAATGGTTTTAATACCGGAATGGAAAAAAAGGAGAACCCTGGCATTGGATTTAGCCAGTAAGGTGTTTAATCCGGACATCATTTTAGGAGTAAAATGATGTCCGGTCAGACTTCCTAAATGTCTTCTTCCTCAACTTTTTTGCCGAGAACAATGTCCATTAAATCTCTGTGGGATTTAAGAAGACTGCTGGTAAAGAGGATCAGGTTCTTGGATTCTTCTAATAATCCAAAGAAGAGCATACTGTTTCGGGTACCTACCGTTCCGTGTTTGATGCGTTTAATCTGATTTTTACGACAGCCGCGAATCACGAGCAGAATATCATCACGTTCCTTTTTCAGCTTATCGGAAGGCACTTCATGCCCTTGCTCAATATTAATTCCGGCTTCCTCCAGGAATTCGGTGATTTCTTTATTAATATTTAAAAGTTCAGTGTGCTGGTCATCCGTGAGTGGCCGGTGGTTATTGCTCACATGTTCGAAACTTGGCGAAATGAGAAAGAAAGTACTATTGGCAACATTCCTCAGGTTTTCAAGAACCCGCGCATAATAATATCCTGATTCAAGCGCAGATTCATTTAACCTATCCACCGTTTTGTTGAGATTTTTTTTGAGGGTGGTCGTTTTTTCGTAAACGATCTCAAAATCCTCATAGGCTTTTTTGAGGAGTTTCCGGTCTTCTGCAGCCAATCCAGTCAAATATTCCCCCAGAGCAATTTTTACATTTTCGAGCAGGTAAAGCAGGTACTCCTGGCTTTTTTGAACCAATTTTGAGGAAGTAATCTGGTCTTCTGTTTCCGACTCATGTTGCATGGCTCCTTTTTTTTCTTCCCGGCGACGGTGCAGGGCATGGGTTCTGAAGATGATAAAAATAGCGACTGCAATCATTGCGAAGATACCTACCGTTCCTCCATAATGAAAGAGCAATGCCATGCCAAATGCCAGCGAAAATGCCATAAAGGCCGTAAAAAACCAGCCTCCAATTACAGACAATACCCCGGAAATGCGGTAAACAGCACTTTCTCTTCCCCAGGCTCCGTCCGCCAGGGAAGATCCCATGGCCACCATAAAGGTTACATAAGTAGTGGATAAGGGTAACTTTTGAGCGGTAGCATAGGAGATTAGAATACTGGCCATAAATAAGTTGACGGAGGCCCTTAGCAAGTCAAAAGAAGGAGTATCTGCATTGTCCGTAAGTGAGGTACGATCGAACCTGTTTTTCATCCAGCTTGTTGCAGCATCGGGGACTATTTTAGATATATTTCCTATTCCGGAGAAAGATCTCACCAAAAAACGAGATAACATGGAAGACTCGAAACGTTCGTAACCCACCTCCTGTTTGGCCAGGTTGATCTCTGTTTCAGTCACCGAACGTGCTTTTTTGGAAAACCATAAAGTGACCGCCATGATGGCTCCGGCCAGTAACAAAAAAAATGGCGGGGTCTTCACGGCTCCGGCAAGGCCGGACATCAGGTATTCATTGGCTGCAAAATTCGTTTGAGCCGACCATTCCCTGAAGGCTTCATATCCGGCAAGGGGTACCCCGATGAAATTAACGAGGTCATTACCGGCAAAGGCCATTGCCAGGGCAAAAGTACCAACCAAAACGACGATCCGGAGGATATTGATGCGGAAAACCAGGTAAACAATTTGAAGAATAACCGACCAGGCTACGAAGCTGAAAGCTAAAATCTTCAGGGTGTTTTCCTGGATATATGCCGCAGTTTCATTGGAGATAAAAGCAGAACCCTTAGCCCCTTTCACCAGGATAAAATAGGTAATGGCCGTAATAGCCAACCCTCCCCAAACAGAACCGAGGTATTTTAGTTTTTTCTCATAATCAAAAGTAAACACCAGTCGTCCAAAAAACTGTGCGACCAATCCACTAATAAACGCAATGGCCACCGACAATAATATCCCGGAAATGATGGCCAGGGCTTTGGCGGAATTGATGAGATCTCCCATTTGGTATCCCAAAGGATTTTCTCCGTTAACTTTGATCATCGAAATGGCTACAGCGGCTCCCAACAACTCAAATACAATGGATACCGTGGTAGAAGTGGGCATCCCAAAAGTATTGAAAAGATCGAGAAGAATAACATCTGTGATCATTACGGCCAGGAAAATGATGATGATCTCATCAAAAAAGAAATTCTGTGGGTGAAAAATCCCTTTCCTGGCCACTTCCATCATTCCACTCGAAAAACTGGCTCCCAGCAATATACCCAACGTGGCAATGATCATGATGGTTTTAAAGGTTGCAGCTTTTGAGCCGATGGCTGAATTCAGGAAATTAACTGCGTCATTACTCACTCCGACGACCAGGTCGGAAATTGCCAATAAAAAAAGGACGATGACTAACCCTAAAAATATCGTTCCCATAATCTGTTTTAGTATAAAAAAGCAATTTTACGTAAGATTACCCTTAAAAGAGACTTTTCTATGTTAACTATACATTAAAATTTAACCGTCTTTTCCTGCTTTAAAAAACCGCAATAAAAAAGCCGCAGGATCAAGGATAAAATTCATCCTTAATCCTGCGGCTCAAAGTACTTATTTATTAATTATTTCTTAAATAATACAGCCAATAATTGGCAAGATCAATTAAGCTTTATCTTTCTTGCCTTCTTTGCTCATCCCTGCGCCTAAATCAGAAGCTGCCTTTCCTTTGGCAGCTTTCTTTTTCCCTTTTACTGTTTCTGCCAATTTGAGTGCATTATAGGTGCTGACAATTCCCCCCGTCACACTCAGTTTCTTAAAGGAAACCTTTTTCTCTTCGTCTCCGGGTACCTCAACGAGTTGTGTTTGTGGCACCGCAGAATCCATGATGATCTGCTTCACCTGCTTAGCAGTAAGGTCAGGGTAATAAGAACGCAATAATGCGGCTACACCAGCAACCATTGGAGAAGCCATGCTGGTTCCCTGAAGATTTTTGTATTGATTATTGGGAACCGTAGCCCTGATTTGCTCGCCGGGAGCAAAAACGTCCACGTTGGTTGGGCTGTAATTAGAAAAAGAGGCAGTCATGGTTTCATCCATTTCCGGTCCTATGGCCCCTACTTCAATCCAGTTTTCAGCGTATTTAGGCTTGAATAATTTACGCTTTGCATATTTGTCATTAGGATAGTTGTTTTCGAAAGTCACTTCCTTGCCATCATTACCGGCCGCATGTACCAACAGCACATCGTGTTTTGCGGCATAACGCACCGCATCATCCACCACTTCTTTGTATGGAGAAGGCGCTTTTCCAAAACTCATATTGATCACGCTGGCCCCGTTGTCCACAGCATAACGAATGGCATTGGCTACGTCTTTATCTCTTTCATCACCGTTTGGCACGGTCCTTACGGACATGATTTGTACATTGGTAGCCACTCCGTTCGTTCCGATGCCATTATTTCTGACTGCAGCTATAATTCCTGCAACGTGTGTTCCGTGAAGCGCATCAGGACCTTCTACATCATTATTTCCATAGTTCCATTCAGTTTTATCAGCAATATTATCCCCTACGATAGAGCGGGCATCGAAATCAGGGTTATAATTGTAATTATACTGTTGATCGTAATATTCGTAAGCACCTTCCAATTCATCTATGATGTCCTGGAAAGAAGCTCCTTCAGCCATGTAATTTGCGAGGTTCGGAGCCATATTAGATAACATCTGATCGTCAGATTTAAAATTTTTAAGATCGTCTACTGTGATGTCCGCAGGTGCTTTTCCTATCTCCTTGGCCATATTTTTTACGGCTCCGGCCAGCATTTCGAATTGTTGCACTTTAGGCTCTGTTTTTTTCCTTTCCTCATTGATGGACTTTTCATAATCCTTATATGTTTCATATTCTTTCGTTTCTTTTTTGGAAAGCTTTGAAACATCTTTTCCCTCATATTTCGCTTTGAGCATATTATAAACGCGAACCACTTCAAGGTTTTCTCCGTTCACATTTTTGCCGTCTTTTCCTCCGATAAAGTTCCATCCGTGCACATCGTCGATATAACCGTTTTTATCATCGTCAATGCCGTTGCCTGGAATTTCACCTTTATTGACCCACATGATGTCTTTAAGGTCCTCATGTTCATAGTCGACCCCAGAGTCGATCACGGCAACGATGACCGTTTCGCCTTTTTTGTCCTTCAATAGTTCCTTATAAGCCTTTTCAGTACTCATTCCGGAAACCCCGTCCGTCTTTGGATCAAGGTTATACCAGTTTTCAGGAACTGATGTACTCTGAGCGAAAATTAAATTTGTTGCCAGCAGGCTCACAAATAATACCAATAACTTGAATTTCATAAATTTACATTTCTTAATGTGGTTAATTTGGCCACATCTATTGTTAAATAATCTGCAAGCTTGACTTGCCATTAAAATTTACCCTGTAACATTAACAGTTGTTCGATTGGATTTATTATTGGTGGAATAAACTTCCTGAAATGATGATGAAAGCGTCACAAATATCGAAATAAAACAAGAATTTTTGTTTTAAACGGCCGCAATATCGCCCAATTTCAAAAAAAACCGGACAAACGTAATAATTAATAGGATGAAATGATGCTAATTAACCTTAAAATAATTTCATGTCCGTCAGTTTTTCCAAAATGCACAAATAATCCCCGTGGCCACTGCTGCATTTAAAGACTCCGCTCCGGATTGTGCGGTTGCAGGAATGCTGATTTTTTTTGTCAAAAAAGGGTAATTTTCAGGAGATATGCCTTTGCCTTCGTTACCGATCACGATCAATCCTTCATTTTTTCGGTCAATTTTGAAAATATTTTCTCCATCCATAACCGCTCCAAAAACAGGCATATGGTCGTTTGCGTTAATGATGGATTCCAGTGTTGCTACCGGCGTATTTACCCTTAAAAATGCTCCCATGGTGGATTGAATTACCTTGGGGTTGTACACATCCACTGTTCCCGGGGAACAGATCACCTGTCGAATACCAAACCAATCAGCAATACGCAGTATGGTTCCCAAATTTCCGGGATCCTGGATATCGTCGAGAAAAAGGTTTATTTCAGTTTTGATCAGTACGCTGTCAATCTCATAACTTGGTATGTCGAGTATTGCCAGAACCTGGTTGGGTGTTTTCAGAGTGGAAATTCTTTCCAGCTCACCGGACGAAATCTTAACTATTTTATCATCGGATATTTTGTTTGCCAGGTCATGCGTTTTAATCCAGGAGTCGGTGGCGTAAAGGAAGTCGATGGCAGTATCTTCTTGCATGAGGATTTCCCCAACCATTTTATCCCCTTCTACGATGAATTTGTTATACTTTTGTCTAAATTTTTTAATCCTGAGGGATTGAATGAATTTTATGCTGTTTTTGGATATCGCCATTTATGAATAATAATTTGACCGCAAAATACAGTTTTATTCTGATTACATTAGTTGTCTTACTGACTTCCTGTAATAGTACAAAATTCCTGGGGGAAGATGAATATCTTATTGAAAAAAATACAACTTCCCTGAAAACCAAAGACAAAATTGAAAATAAAAGGACGCTTAGATACGAGCTTACTTACCTTTATAAACAAAAAGAAAATACCAATTTCTTATTTTTCTTCCCACGTGAATGGTTTTATTTCGCCACCCAGGATAGCAAGGATACCACTTCCCTGGATCGGCTTCAACGTAAATATATTGCCGAAATCCCTGCTGTCTATAGTGATTCCCTTACCCGGGCCACTGCGAATGCCATGCGTTATTATTTGCATCATAAAGGATATTATTATGCAGAAGTGGACTATGTAACCAAAATTAAGCGAAAAAAAATCAGCGTCAATTATAATGTGGTCCCAAACCAGCAATTTAAAATTGATTCGGTATTCTTCCACAGTTCCGATCAGCAGGTGGATAGCATCCTTCAGAGGATAGCCGCCAACACTTATCTAAAACGAGGACAGGGATTTGACCTGAATTTATTTGAATCCGAAAAAACGAGGGTCAGTGATTACCTCAATAATTCCGGCTACGCTTATTTTTATCCGAGTTACATCGATAAAATGGATGTGGATACTTTTCAGCATAGCGGCAAAGCCAATCTGTATTTTGAAGTCCTGCCGCCTCCAGAAGACAGCATTCATAAAAAGTACAGGATCGGTGAGATCGTCATTTTCCCGGATTATGACCCTGTAAGAAATACGCCTCCATTAATCGATACCCTTATTGAAGGCTACCGAATAATCTCCAATGATTCCCGGTTCATTATTAAGCCTTCTGTGCTTATCAGTTCCCTTTATATAAAAAAAGGTGAGGTTTATAAACAAAAACAACTGGACCTGACCCACCGTCAGTTATCGGAATTAGGCATCTATCGTTTTATCAGGATCAAAGAAACGGCGGATCCGCTCGAACCGGATGTGCTGAATATACGGATAGAACTAACCCCGGCCTTTAAGATGGAAATGGGCTGGGATTTTGAAGTCAATTATACCAACAGCAATTCTTCGGCCACTCCTGCCGATCTTTTTGGGGTTTCTTTTAAACCGAGTTTTAAGAACAGGAATCTTTTTCACGGGGCTGAATTAATGGTGATAGACCTAAATACAGGTGTCGAGGTGAGTCCCTTTGATAGTACCCGATTTTGGAACACCATTGATGCAAGCCTACAGACCGATCTTTTTCTACCTAAATTCCTGGACTATTTTGGTTTTTGGCAAGGGATGCACAATATTCCGTTTGGAAAAAAAAGACAGTTGATCAATACCAGTTTTTACAATTCGTTATTGGAAAATTCAGCTACAAGAATTTCTGCCGGGTACACTTTCCAGTTTATCCTGGACTGGTACAGGAGCAACCTTTTAAGCGCTTCCTATGGTTATGATCTGCAGCGGTCGGTTACCCAAAAATATACCATCAACCATATAGGTATCGATTATTTTTACCCTAAAACCGAACCCTATTTTGAAGATGAGATTCTGGCATCCAATGATTTTTTTAAGCGAAGTTTCGGGAAACAGGTTTTTGTGAGTTTGTTATTCAAAAACCTGGATTACAGTTTCACCAGCCGCCAAAACAGGTTTGGAGAAACCACCTATGCCGGGTTATCCTTTGAACTGGCAGGGATGGAAGTTTGGGGAATAAATGCCTTGTACAACGAATTTTCTCTCAACCCGAAAATTTTCCAGCCAGGAAAAGACATTCAGTTTTCACAATATTTCAGGTTCGAAAGTGAATTGCATTATCAACGGAGGTTAAATGTCAGGAACCAATTCGCTTCCCGAATGAATATTGGGATTGCCAAAGCTTTTGGTTTTACCTCGGATGTGCCTTATGTCAAACAGTTTGCATCTGGCGGTTCCAATAGTATAAGAGCGTGGCTACCGCGCGGTCTCGGTCCCGGCGGATATCTCGATCCTTTGTCATTAAATAAAGAAAACAGAAACCGGCTTTACCAAAAAGGAGATTTGAGGTTGGAGCTAAATGCAGAATACCGGTTTAATATTATCGGCCCCCTCAATATGGCCGTTTTACTGGATATCGGCAACATCTGGACCACTAAACTCGACACCAGCCGTTATGGTTCACAGTTTCTCTTTAAGAGAAAATGCGTTTATGGTTGTGTGGATAATGAACCGGGGCTAAAGATATATAACGATGCCTTTTTACAACAACTGGCCATTGGCACCGGGCTGGGAATACGAATGGATGTGTCTTATTTTGTTTTTCGCCTCGATATGGGACTGAAACTGCGAAACCCCTACCCTGAAATCAGGAATGAGAACGGCTCCGGTTCAGGGTATTGGCAATCTCCCAGAAAGTGGAGCCTGAGAGACGCCACCTTTAATTTTGGATTGGGTTATCCGTTTTAGCTTCTGGTTTTAACCGCTTCTAGCAGGCATTCTATTTCATTCCTTTTCGGCCGTACTTACTGCAAATAGGACATTTTTCCCGGTTATGCCCCCTTGCCGGACAATACTCCCTTCCAAAAAAGATGATCTGAAGATGTAATTTATTCCAGGTCTCCCTAGGGAATAATTTTTTTAAATCTGCTTCTGTTTTTACCACATTTTTCCCGGTACTAAGCCCCCAACGGTAGGCCAGCCTATGGATGTGTGTGTCCACGGGGAAGGCGGGCACGCCAAAAGCCTGAGACATCACCACCGAGGCCGTTTTGTGTCCTACCCCGGGCAAGGCTTCCAGATCTTCAAAAGAAACAGGAACTTGACTATTATGCTTTTGGATAAGAATATTGGAAAGATCCCAAATAGCCTGAGATTTTCGGGGAGCGAGACCGCAAGGCCGGATGATGTCTTCGATTTCCTTCACTGAAAGTTGGATCATCTCCTCTGGCGTGTCTGCTTTATTAAAGAGGATCGGTGTTATGGTATTGACCCGTTTATCCGTACTTTGAGCCGAAAGCAATACGGCAATAAGTAAGGTGTAAGGGTCTTCATGAGTTAACGGAATGGGGGTTTCGGGATATAAATCCTCCAGTATTTGGGCTATGGCAGCGGCTTTTTCTTTTTTAGTCATTTTAGTCAATTGCGCATGATGGATGAGCCGGCAAACAAGGCTGTTTAGTATTCAAAAACGCCGTAAGGACTTTCTATGCGGACATGCTCCCCCACCGCGTCTTCAACATAACCGCATATCTGGGCATCAATTCCAAAATTGTTGGCAATATTGATTACCTCCTCAGCATATTTTTTATCGAGATATACTTCCAATCGCTGCCCCATGTTAAAAACCTGGTACATTTCTTTCCATTCTGTGCCGGATTCCTTTTGAATGAGTTGAAACAGAGGAGGAACAGGAAGAAGATTATTTTTTATAATCCTTTTGTTCTGGACAAATTTGCTCACTTTGGTCTGTCCGCCCCCGGTACAGTGAATGAGCCCGTGGATATTGCCTTTTAATTCCGAGAGCAATTTTTTTAATACGGGCAGATAAGTTCTTGTAGGGGAAAGCACTAATTTTCCAACTGAAATGGAGGTGCCGTTTATGTCAACAGTATCGGTAAGGCTTTTGCTGCCGGTGTAAACGACCTCCATGGAGGTATTCGGGTCAAAACTTTCAGGATAATTATCAGCATACTTTTTGGAAAAAACGTCATGCCTGGCAGAAGTGAGGCCGTTACTTCCCATGCCTCCATTGTATTGTTCCTCGTAAGTCGCTTTTCCGAAAGAAGCCAGTCCCACAATCACATCTCCTGCTTTAATATCGTTTGTAATGACCTCCTCACGTTTCATCCTTCCAAAAGCAGTATAACCAACGTCCAGGGTGCGAACAATGTCCCCCACATCCGCGGTTTCTCCTCCTGTCATGTGAATATTAATGCCGAAGGATTTCATTTTTTCAATAAACTCATTGGCAGCATTGATAATGGTGGCAATAACTTCTCCGGATACGAGATGTTTGTTGCGGCCAATGGTGGAAGAGATCAGGATATCATCGATACAACCCACGCAAGCCATATCGTCGAGATTCATGACCAGGGCATCCTGTGCGATGCCTTTCCAGACGGACAAATCGCCCGTTTCTTTCCAATACAAATAAGCCAGACTGGTTTTTGTTCCGGCGGTATCTGCGTGCATAAGGTTGCAGTAGAGCGGATCACCGGCTACAACATCCGGTAGGATTTTGCAAAAAGCATTCGGATAAATTCCCTTGTCGAGATCTTTGATGGCAGCGTGAACTTCGTCCTTGGTGGCTGAAACGCCCCGAAGATCATATTTATATTTATCTGACATAATTTCGTATTTAAAGAGATGTGCAAAAATACACTCTTTTTATTCTTTCCTCGACTATTTTCCTTCTTTCATCGTAAAAAATTCACTACATTAGCAAGTGTTAGCAAATTGTTAACCATCAATTAATAAATTCTATAGCTAAAAAAATTAATAAGTATGAATCCTGTACCATTTGTATTCGGAGTGATGATTTTACTCATTCTCCTTTCTGGTGTTTTTACGGTAAAACAGCAAACGGCTGTCATGGTGGAACGTTTTGGAAAGTTCCATAGCATCAAAATCGCCGGCCTCCAGTTCAAAATACCTTTTTTTGACAAAATTGCCGGAAAGCTTAGTTTGAAAATCCAGCAGCTGGATGTTATTATTGAAACCAAAACCAAAGATGATGTATTTGTAAAACTCAAAGTTTCTGTTCAATTCAAAATTCTCTCAGAATCGATCTACGACGCTTTTTACAAGCTTGAAAATCCTTACGAGCAGATTACCTCCTATGTTTTTGACACAGTACGTGCAGAAGTACCTAAGATGAAGCTGGATGATGTATTCGTTAGGAAAGATGATATTGCAGATGCTATTCGCCGGGACATTTCCGAGGCGATGAATGAGTACGGATATGTTATCGTAAAAGCCCTTGTAACGGATATCGACCCAGATCATGATGTGAAAAATGCGATGAACCGTATCAATGCTGCGGAAAGGGAAAAAGTGGCCGCTGAATACGAAGGAGAAGCAGAAAGAATACGGATCGTGGCCAAAGCGAGAGCAGAAGCCGAAAGTAAGCGCCTTCATGGACAAGGTATCGCCGACCAGCGTCGTGAAATTGCGAGGGGACTTGAAGAGTCTGTCGATGTATTGAGCAAAGTGGGGATTAATTCTCAGGAAGCCTCAGCGCTTATTGTGGTGACTCAACACTACGATACTTTGCAGTCGATTGGAGAACATACCAATTCCAATTTGATCCTGTTACCTAATACGCCTTCTGCCGGTAGCGAAATGTTGTCGGATACCATCACCAGTTTTGTGGCTTCGCACCACATTGGCGAAGAGATGAAAAAGCAAAATTTACTTCAGTTGAAAAATCCTGAAAAGGTAAAATCGACAAAATAATTTTTTGAGTATTCAATAATTTGAAACCAGGTAGTATCTTAGAATGATTACTACCTGGTTTTTTTTATGCCTGATAAATTGTAAATTGAGCAGGATTTTGTCCCCCCTTGGCAGGAAATTGAATAACCCGGACCTAATCATTCCAAAAAACGCAAGAAAAATGTTTTTGAAAATACCGGTTTTTATAGCAATAATCACCCTGTGTGCCCCATCCCTTGAAGGCCAACAAACCAGGGAGAACAAAAACCAGGATACCATTTTTGTCAGGAAGGAACTTTTTGGAAGTTTTTTTTATATAAACGGAAGGAAATTAAACACTTCGGTTTTGGAGTGGCTTATGCATGAAGTGCCTCAGGCAGAAATCAAAATCCAAAATGCTATCATGCTGGACCATCTCACCGCAGCTTCTTATGGATTTGGTGGACTACTGATGATTAGCGGGCTCTCCACAATCAATGAGAATAACAACCTGAGCCCTAAATTAATAAAGTCTGGCGGAGTATTTTTGGGTGCCGGAATGCTCTTCCAGATTTTTCATGCCAGGCTCAAAAGAGAGGCGGTGTTTATCTACAACACAGAAATATTGAAAAAAAACGGAGCTTCCCACACAGGACTGCAACTCAGGTTGTCGGAAAACTCCTTTGGTATTGCGGTGGTATTTTGATCGGTTATTTCGGGTTAATCCACTAAATTTACGTCTTGGAATGATATTTTTTGACAGAAATGAAGGATACATTAATCAAGAGTTAATTCAATATTAAATTTTTAGCAGGCGTTCCTGTTTTACCGATCTATTCCCGTTAATTTGCAGTTTATAATTATTTCCAAAAGTTTGTCTTCAAAAAAAAGTCGTAATGCGAGAAACCAAGATACTCATTGTTGATGATGAACCGGATATTTTAGAATTTTTGACCTACAATCTGGAAAAAGAGGGTTATGAGGTTGTTTCGGCCTCTGACGGAAAGGAAGGGCTTGAAAAGGCCATAAAAACCAAACCTGATCTGATCATCCTGGATATTATGATGCCCGGGATGGATGGGGTTGAATTATGCCGACAGTTAAGGGAGAATCGCGAATTTGATGAAACGCTGATCGCTTTTTTAACGGCAAGAGAAGAAGACTACAGCCAGATTGCGGCGCTTGAGGTTGGCGGGGATGATTACATCACCAAACCCCTGAAGCCAAGAGTTTTCATTAGCAGGATCAAGGCTTTATTGAGACGATCCGGCAAGAATGAATCGGAGGAACAGGAAAGAAATATTATCGAGGTGGGGAACCTTATTGTGGATAAAGATAAAATTTGCGTTTACAAAGGAGATAAAATCATTGAACTCGCAAAAAAAGAATTTGATCTGTTGTCCCTTTTAATGTCAAAACCGGGAAAGGTTTTTACCAGGGATGAAATATTCAACAAAGTTTGGGGATCAGATGTTATTGTAGGCAACAGGACTATTGATGTACATATCCGAAAGCTAAGGGAAAAGATTGGTTCCAAATACATCAAAACATTAAAGGGTATCGGATATAAATTTGATTTTTAATATGCTGAAAAATCCGACCCCCCAACAAATTGCGTTTTTTGCTTCTTTCCCGATTGCTATCATAGCAGCCATTTCCTATTTTATTGCGGTCTATGTCGAACCTAAGGCACATATTTTGTTTATCTTTATAGGTTTGCCACTACTCGTTTATGTCACCTCCTATTTTGCAATCATCTATTTCCTGAAAAAATATATTTACAGGAAAATCAAACTTATTTATAAAAATATTCACCGTCAGAAAGTTGCCGATCAGCAACCCAAACTGAGGATAAACGTCCAGGAAAATATTCTCGAACAAGTCGAAAAGGAGGTTGAAGTATGGGCGCAGAATCAGCACAGAGAGATGGAGAAATACAGATCCTGGGCAGATTACCGAAGAAAATATATCGGGGATATTTCTCATGAACTCAAAACGCCGGTTTTTAATATACAAGGATATCTCCATACCCTGCTCGAGGGCGGTCTTTATGATCAAAAAATCAATAAGGCTTATTTAAGGAAAGCCATTAAAAATGTGGAACGTCTTCAAACGATTATCGAGGATCTGAGTGCCATCTCACGTTTTGAATCAGAGGCCATGAACCTGGATGTTGAAGTATTTGATATCAAAGCCCTAACCGAAGAGGTGTTTGAAGATCTCGAATTTAAGGCGGCTCAGAAAAACATCAGATTGGGATTTAAAGAAGGAAATATTCAGCATGCAAAAGTGAAAGCCGATAAGGAAAATATCCGTCAGGTCTTGATGAACCTGATTGGAAATTCCATCAAATACAGCGACGAGAACGGCCAGACACTGGTAAGTTTTTATGATATGGACAAACGGTTGCTGATTGAGGTTTCCGATAAAGGAATCGGTATTCCTGCCAGCCATATTCCTTTTCTTTTTGACCGTTTTTACCGGGTGGATAAAAGCCGGTCTCGCAAACAGGGAGGCTCCGGCCTGGGCCTGGCTATTGTAAAACACATCATTGAGGCTCACAAACAAAGCATTAATGTCAGAAGTACGCCTGGGGTAGGATCTACTTTTGGATTTACCCTGGATAAAATATAGATACTCTTTTTATGCAGTAGTTTTATTATTGCTTTCTGAAATGTCCTTTGCAGGAATTTAAATTTAAAATTTATCATTTAAAATTTATCATTTTCCCAAGTTCCTTATCTTCGCAGAAATTTGACAGCTGCGCAAGGATTTAACATATGATTTCACTTACAGATATTTTCGTTAAATACGGGGACCGGATTTTGCTGGATTACATCAATTTAAGCATAATGCCCGGGGATAAATTAGGATTGACCGGAAGAAATGGTGCCGGGAAATCTACTTTGTTGAAAATAATCGCAGGGGAACGAACCCCCGACGATGGCAAGGTGACTATTGGTGGACAAGGGACTCTAGGGTTTCTTCACCAGGAAATGTATTTACCAAAGGGCAAAACCGTGATCGAAGAGACGATGACGGCCTTTGATCAAGTTAAAAAGCTGCAAAAGGAAATTACAGTTTTACATGATGAAATTGCCGAGCGTGAAGATTATGAAAGTAAATCCTACCACGACCTGCTCGATAAATTTGCAGATATCAACGAACGTTTTCACGTCATGGGCGGCGATTCCATGCAGGCCGACACAGAAAAAGTGTTGTATGGTTTAGGGTTTGGTCAAAAAGATTTCGGTCGCCTTACTGATGAATTCAGTGGGGGGTGGCAAATGAGGATCGAGCTGGCAAAAATGCTGCTCAAAAGGCCGGACTTTCTGTTGCTGGATGAGCCGACCAATCACCTGGATATCGAATCCATTATTTGGCTGGAACAGTTTTTGGCCAATTACCCCGGTGCTGTAGTCATCATTTCGCACGATAAACAATTCCTCGACAATATTACCAAACGCACCGTAGAGATAGAACTGGGCAAAGCATTTGACTACAAAGCGTCTTATTCCCAGTTTATCAAACTTCGGGAAGAAAGGCAGGAAAAACAACAGGCGGCCTTCGTTAACCAGCAACGTGTTATTGCCCAAAAAGAAAAAACCATTAACCGGTTCATGGCCAAAGCCAATAAGACAAAGATGGCTCAATCCATGAAAAAGCAACTGGACAAAATTGATCGTATCGAAGTAGATTCCTTTGATACAGCCGGAATGAGCCTACGATTTCCTCCCGCTCCCAGATCCGGGGAAGTCGTTATTGACGGAAAACGGATCTCTAAAACTTATGGCAGCCTTGAAGTACTTAGAGAAGTGGACCTGCAGGTTCTCAGAGGGGAAAGGGTGGCCTTTGTCGGCCAAAACGGACAGGGAAAAACCACCCTGGCTAAAATCCTGATCAATAATATTTCAGCCACCTCGGGAGATATAAAACTCGGGCACAATGTTCAGATAGGATATTATGCTCAGGATCAATCAGATACCCTCCATCAGACTTCGACAGTACTCGATACCATGGAGCAACATTCTCCTGCTGAGTTGCGCACCAAACTGAGGAGTATTTTAGGGGCTTTTATGTTTAGTGGGGAAGATGTGGATAAAAAGATAAGCGTACTTTCCGGCGGGGAGCGTGCCCGGTTGGCCATGGCCTGCCTGCTGCTCAAACCTTTTAACCTACTGGTGCTGGATGAGCCGACCAATCACCTGGACATCATTTCAAAAGATATATTGAAAAAAGCCCTGATGGATTATGACGGAACGCTGATCGTCGTTTCGCACGACAGGGAATTTCTTGGAGGCCTGACGGATAAAACCGTAGAATTCAGGGATCATAAACTATTTACCCATCTTGGGGATGTCAATTATTTCCTGGAAAAACGTTCCATGGACAGTATGCGTGAAGTTGAATTGTCCGGCAAGGTAATTAAGCCTGAAATCATCCGGGAGGAATTTCCTGCTCCATCCAGGCAAATTTCTTATGAAGATCGAAAAAAGCTGATGCGTGCGGTTTCCAATGCAGAGAAAAAAATAGAAAAACTGGAGGAGGAAATTGCTGAGGTAGAACAATTGATGGAAACGCCTGAATTTTACACCACTCCCGATGCCTCCAAAAAAATGGAAGCTTACCAGCAAAAGAAAAAGGATCTGGAGCAGGTTATGCACGAATGGGAACAGGCTTCTTCAGCATTAGAAGAAGCGGGAGAATAACCCGCTTCTTCTAATATTGCCAATCAATTTTAAGGTCGCCCTCATTCCATAGCACTACCTGTTTGATCCGACTGATCTTCCATTTTTCCCCATCGTCTAGTATCAATCCGAATTCATACAGGGCATGGGTATTGAAAGACTGGAGGCCCGAATTCCTGTAAATAACACAACTTGCCAAAACGGAAGCGGATCGGCCGCCCACCACTACCTCAAAATTGGTGATGAGATGATGGAGTCGTAATTTGTCATGAAGAGCAATCCGCTTCCCGATATAATCATCCGCACTGATCTCTCCGGCTTCTTCTTCCCGAAGATCACTGTAATCGACGAACAAACTGTCTGCTAAAACTTCCTTCATCCGCCCCCAGTCTTTCAAATCGAAGCTATTCATAAAACCAGAGATCGTCTCCTGAATTTCAACTTTTTTGGACATTCTGAACAGATTTCCGGGTTAAAAAATGTCATATTATCTGATAATGGTCACATCGCCTTTTAAAATAATGGGCTGACCATTGATCAATTCAACCTCAGTCCAATATACGAAAACTCCTGAATTCATAGGAACTCCCCGGAAAAAACCATCCCATCCATATTGCGGATCATTGGGTGGGAAATCGTACACTTCAAACACCAATTCTCCCCATCTCGTATAAATCTGGAGTGAATTAATAATTTTAATGGTGTTTTCCTTGGCGTAAATGTAAAAAATCTCGTTGGTGCCATCTTCATTGGGCGAGAAAACATTCGGGATATAGATGTTCGGACGTTCATCCACGATTAAACGAAGCCAGGCATCATCCCTGCATCCGTTTTCATTGACGACTTCAAGATGGTAATCAGTGGTTCTGAAGGGAGCAGCCAGCGGATTTAGACAATCATCGCAACTAAGGCTCTCTGCTGGGGCCCAGCTTATGGAAGAAAGCTGATTCACCGGAAAATTGACGCTGGCATTGATCTGGTAACTCTCTCCCAGTTTTATGGTTGCCAGCGGATCTAGTTCAATTTCCAGAACAGGAACATCCTCAACCTGTACGCCCTGTGCAAATTCACATCCGTTGGCATCCTGCACCACGACCAGGTGCCATCCTGGCGAAAGCAGCGTGAAATTACTGTTTTGCACAAAAGAAGCCCCCCCGTTTATCGAGTAAATATAAGGCTCTGCCCCACCCTCAATGGTTTCTATTTCCAAAAATGCAGGATCCCCATGGCAAAGCGGTTGCTCTAAAGTCACTTCAATCCCTGTTGGAGCAATAAGGTCCACTTCGACCACATCCGTATCGGTGCAACCGTTCTGTACATTGGTCACCAAAAGAGTATAAATCCCCGGCATCTGGACAATTGGATTAGGAGTATTCATATTGGCAATAATACCACCGGTAGGGCCCGACCAATCATAACTGTAATTTCCACCCCCTGAAAGCACGCTTCCATCTAACGCGAGGCTGGTTACCAAACAAGTGAGATCGTCGGCCACTCCGGCCTCGGCAACCGGTATGGTAATATCCTGTTGAACGGCAACGGTGGCACTGTTCTCACATCCATTTTCAGGATTGTAAACGAAAAACTGGTAGGTTCCCGGACTGGTTACAGTAGTATTCGGGCTGCCCGTAACGAATGTTTGTCCGTTGGCATATTGCCATTCATATTCAAGTGGAATTCCAGGATTACTGGTTCCGAAAAGGGTAACAGTAGTATTGGTACAAGTCAGCAAGCCATTGTTGGCCGCCGCTGCTATGGGGATTTCAATATCCTGACTGATGGTAACCTCATCCCAGGCTTCACAGCCGTTGAAGTTATCGGTAACATGGATGATATAGGTCCCCGGCAAGGTGACCACAGGCGTCAGGCCGGTTGCTCCCGATTGAATAAATCCTCCATTAGTCATCCACTGATAGGAGCTATTAGCACTGCTGAGTGAACCATTGAGTGCTAAACTGGTAGTTGCACAAGTCAGGGTTCCTCCTCCGCCCGCCTCCGCAACAGGGGGCGTTATATTTTGATCTACTTCCACAGAGGTGGCGCTCTGACATCCGTTATTCGTGTCCGTCGCCACAAATTGGTAACTGCCCGGCGCCTGAACAGCAATTGCATTTCCGGTGCCTAATGGCTGGTTATTCTCATTCAGCCATTGATAAATGTAACTCCCGTCGCTGGTGCCCTGGAGGGTTACGCTTGTGACGGCGCAGGTCAATAAGCTTGCCGGAAGAATGCCTATTTCTGGATGGATCGTATCAATATTTACGGTCACCTGGTCAGAAGCCTGACAGCCATTGGTAAGATTCGTTACAGAGAGGTTATAAATCCCAGGGGCAGCAATCAGGGGCGCAGGAAGATTCTGCCCCGAGACAATGACGCCGTTAGTTGTACTCCACTGGTAAGACATATTTCCTGTACTGCTTTGACTCCCGTCCAAATTTAGGCTGGTTTCCTCGCAGGTTAAGGTCATTTCCGGACCGGCATTGGCGGCAGGAGGCGTAACATTGATATTGACCACTACAGCATCCGCTGAAGCACACCCGGTACTTGTATCTGTGACCACAAACTCGTAAATGCCCGGAGCATCAACCGAAATGGATTGAAGAGCGGTTGACTGGCTGATTTGTCCCCCACCCTGCTGTTGCCATTGATAACTGTAGTTGCCACCTGTAGAAGAACCAGAAGGATTCAGGGTAACCTCTGAGGTGTAACAGTTTAATAGTTGAGTCGGGCCAGCTTCTGCAGTGGGTAACTCGTCCTGACTGATGACTTCCACACTAGACTGTGCTGCACATCCATTGATGGTATTGAGCACTTCAAGGGTGAATATTCCAACATTGGAAGCGGTGAAATTGGGTCCTGTGGCCTGGGTGGAGGTACTTCCATCAGGGAGGGTCCAGTTGTATTGAAATTGGTTCCCGATGCTGGATCCTGTACCATTAAGAGAAACGACGAGTTGTTCACAGGTGATCTCCTCTGGTTGGGCGATGGTAGCAACCGGCATTTCCAAATCCTGGGCAACCTGCACCAAAGCTGTATCTACACAATGATTGTCGGTATCCGTTACAATTAATTGGTAGTTTCCAGGAAGATCCACCGAAGGGGAAGCGGCACTGGAAATATTCATATTCTGATCAAGGCTTGTCCATTGATAGCTAATTTCCGGTCCCTGGGATGAAGCGCTGCTTAGCAGGTTTACACTAGCGTTCATACAATTAAGGACGCCGTTAACTCCGGCAGCAGCCACGGGCGGTATTATGTCAAGCACTACCTCAACCGAATCGGAGGCTGCACAACCATTGTCCGTATTTAAAACAGAAAGAATATAGATTCCCGGATCTTCGATGCTATAATCAAGAGAAGTGTTGGAGAGTACCGTATTGGTTTGATTATCAATCCATTCAAATTCAAATCCATCACCTCCAGCGGTAGCCAAGCCACTGAGTTCGACGCTGGTTACGGCGCAATTGAGTACCATATTTTGCCCAGCTAACGCAGTAGGTTGGGCAAAATCAGGCTGTACGACCACCTCATCCGTGCTCATACAGCCATTCTCCACATTTAAAACTTCGAGGGTAAATATACCTGACAATGCTGTTTCCAGCAAAACGCCATTTGAATTGGCTGATGTACTTCCGTCCGGATTGATCCACTGGATGGAAAATCCCGGCCCTGAATCAGCATTTGAAGCATCCAGAGTAGCCGAAGGATTAAAACAATTGATGATCTGATCTGGTCCCGCATCAGCCAAGGGAGCCGCTATGTCCTGGAAGACTTCAATTCCCGCATTCGAAACACAACCGTTATCGGTGTTTACCACCTGTAAGAGGTACACGCCAGGTGCGCTCGCCTGTATATTCAGGTTTCCCGGATTTACGATAGGATTACCAGCAGGACTGGTCCACAAGGCTGAATAATTGGAATTTACTTCCGTAATAGAGCCACTCACTTGTACTGACGAATGGTAGCAATTCAACACATCATTCACTTCCGCCGAAAGGGTGAGGGCTCCATTGCTGTTAAAAACCTGGTTCTGGTCTGTGGCCGTGCATCCATTTTCCGTATTGGTCACAAGAAGCGTATAAGTTCCTGCGGCGTCGGTTTCAGGCGACAAACTTTGTTGCCCGGAAATCAAGGCTCCGTTTAGAGTGCTCCACTGATAGGCATAATTGGCTCCGACACTGGAACCGTTTCCGTTTAGGAACAATGAGGTGCCCAGGCAATCGAGTTCCATGTCTTCCCCTGCATTCGCCACCGGAGCAATGGTGTCGATGGGAACAAAAACTTCCATGGAATTGATACAGCCATTATTGGCATTGGTCACAACAAGCTGGTAAAATCCAGCCTGGTCAAGGACTACTTCCTCATTGTTATTAGTCCCGATAATATTCCCGCCAGTCGTGACCCATTCATAAGTGATGCCCGGTCCACTCATGGTTCCCGTGGAAGTTAAAGTAATCTCAGGATCATCACAAGTAAGGACCGGAGGATTTTGGATTACCACTTCCGGTAAATCAAGATCTTGCTGTACCAATACATCATCCTCACCAATACAGCCATTTTGAGGATTAAAAACGCTGAAATTATAGATGCCCGGTGCATTCACTTGAGTCATGGGGGTATCATCCCCTTGTAGAATGTTTCCGTCCGGCGTACTCCACTGGTATAAAAACTCTGGAGTTGCATTGTCTACTGATCCTTCCAGCCAAATACTTGTTGTGGTACAATCCAGAAGATCACTGGTACCAGCATCAACTATCGGAGCCTGGGTATCCGCAATGACCTCAACCTGGATTGGAGTGGCACAATAATTAAGCGTATTGGTTACAACTAGAGTATATGTTCCTGGATCGGTTACATTAATGTTTAATCCTGTCTCCGGCAATGAGGCGCCGCTTGGAGCAAACCATTCATAATAAACGTTTTGGGTGGCGGAGCCTTCAGCGCTGATATTGGAAACATCTGAATAACAATTGATTACACTTGCCTGGGCCTCGGCAACCGGGTAATCAATCAGATCCGCTACGGTGGCATCAACAGTAGTCTGGCAACCTTCAGCATCTGAAACGGTAATGGTATAATTCCCGGGATCAAGGTTGCTTTGGTTTTGGCCGTTTTGTCCTCCCGCCCAATAATAGCTATAAGAACCACTTCCTCCTGAAGCGGTCAGGGAGATGCTGCCTCCCATATTCAGACAATCTACATCTATGACATTGGTAACCTGAGCTAGCAGTTCGGCGGGTTCTGAAATCTGAACGGATATTTCTCCGGCACAGCCAAAGGAATCATAAACAGTAATAAAATAGGCACCCGCAGGAAGGTTGTTTATCGTGGATTGATTAAATGCCCCCAAGCCCCAATCGTACAAATAAGGTGCAGTCCCTCCTTGTGCACTCAATTGAATGCTTCCGGTGCTTTCTCCAAAACAATTCACCTGTTCTACCGTAGGCGAAACATTTATCTGGAATGCTGTAATTTCACTTTGGCCGGTTACCTGGATTGGGCATCCATCAGCGCTCTCGACTGAAACAAGGCTGTATGTTCCGGCTTGAGTGCCCTGGAAAATAAAAGGATTGGAGGTGACATCAAAAACAGTAGTTTCATCACCATTTACGGCATAGGTTACATGCCATGGCCCGGAACCCGGCAGGGCTACGCTCAGATCAACGGAACTGCTTCCTCCGCAAACCTGTCCCTGGCCACTCAAGGTAGCCGTATTTACCACCTCTGTAATAGTGGCCTGGCCCGACACATCAACGGGGCATCCATCAGCGCTTTCTACTGAGATCAATGAATAAGTGCCTGATTCGGTACCATTGAAAATATAAGGACTACTTGTCACATTGGTCACCGTAGTCGGTGCTCCATTGACAGCATAAGTAATATTCCAGGGACCACTGCCCGAAAGGTTGATACTTAGGTCGACGGAATTGGATCCTCCGCAAATCTCCCCTCCTCCACTCAGGTTGGCTGTATATGAATTCTCGGAAATGCTGGCTTGTCCTGAAATTTGTACTGGGCAACCGCCTGCACTGACTACCGAAATAAGCTCATAGTTTCCTGCGACAGTCCCTTCAAATGTATAGGGAGAACTATTTATGTTATTGACTGTGGTGGGCACTCCATCGACGGCATAGGTAATATCCCATGGGCCAATTCCTGTAAGATCCACACTCAAGGTAACAGAAGAATTGCCTCCGCAAATTTGGCCGTTTCCACTAAGTGTTGCCGATGCGGTGGTGGGAGTAACATTAAAAAAGGTCGCTTCAGCCGTATGGCAATCATCAGAGACAGAAACCGAAAAAGAAGTAGGATCATCCACCTGGACTTCAATAGATTCCGAAGTGCTTCCATCGCTCCATAAATAAGTGTAGGGAGGGATTCCCCCACTGACAACAGGAGTAATGGTAGTGGGCTGTCCTGCGCAAACTTCGATATCGGGCAGCGTTACTTCTAGAGGAGGGGAATCGAATATTTGGATCTCCACCAATGAAGCCTGACAGCTACAAGCCTGCTGTAACTCGATAAAAATGGTTTCCATCCCTTCCGCGATCAGATCCAGGTATATCTCAATGGAAATCGAAACACTGACCTGACCGGCAGGAATGACAATACTTGCCGGCAAGGGCTCATAATCCACCCCGGGGGTCGCGGTACTTTGGTTGGAAAGCACATAATTGATGACAACAGGATT
Source organism: Lewinellaceae bacterium (assembly GCA_020636105.1). Taxonomy (NCBI): domain Bacteria; kingdom Pseudomonadati; phylum Bacteroidota; class Saprospiria; order Saprospirales; family Lewinellaceae; species Lewinellaceae bacterium. The sequence continues at coordinate 558,678 of JACJYL010000001.1, read as the reverse complement.
ACTTAAGTCATTCCCAACTCTTGTAAAAGTAATTACGGCATCACTGCATCCTTCATAACCGGCAATATCGCTGGCTGCATTTCCGGAAATTTCAGAGGTGACATTGGCTTCGGGTTCTCCCCCGAAACTGTTGGCCTTAAGAAATACTGCCGAATCGTAAATATCATCTCCCCGATCTCCAATGATCAGCTTAATATGATAAGTTTCACAGGGGATTACATTGGCTATGGCGGTTAGTACGGTCGTAAAACCGTCAAATTCTATATCATTGGGAGCCACCGGGAATCCACTGGCACAGGCTTCTGTGATGGAATTATCGCGATAATATGGAATATTGGTATAGTGATTTACCGAGTTGATGGCCACGTTGTCTCCAGTACCGGGTACGATAGCAATATTGTCGGAATTATTAGAGTATGGGCCGTTAATTCCCGGGCCACTGATAAAAAAACCAAATACATCGTTGTATTGAGTACCCGCAAATTCACAATATTCATCAGAAGCAAAAGCATATTCAAAAGAAATCTGATCTTCCGTTGGAGTAAAGTCGAATTCTATTTTTGCAATATCGTATAAAGCGCCACCGCCGCTAATGGCATCCAGGTCACTGTCCGTTCCAGAAACAAAATAGCCGGTTGTCGCATTGGGGAAATTATTCGGACCCGAAGCATTGCCTATTGCCCCGGTAGAAATGATAACCCCCTGGTCAATATTGATGGAAGACAGGCCATTTGAAAATGAGCCCAATTGCCCCGAAGAACCACTGTAGGTAACTCCGGTCACTTCAAAACAATCTCCTCCGATAAATACATTTTGGACAAGACTGGTAGCATCACTGTTTTGGGAAGTTAAAATTGTGGAGAGTATTTCTTTTTCAACAGGCTTATTCCTGTCTTTCTTTTCCATTTTTGAAACACTTAACTGGAAAGTTTTAGTTTTCACAGTGAGACAATCTGCAATGATGGTTAATCCTTCACATACAGAATTAGCCGTAAAAAAAACCATGGCTTCAGGTCTTTGACCGGAGCCCGGTAAACTTATTCTGTAATTACATCCCTCGTCCAATTCGGAGCTGATGATTACCTTATATTGTTCACCCGGGACTAAATTGCACAATGAAACGTAATTATTATTTCCGGAATAACTGGCTGTAACCCTTTGGTTGACATCATTGGTAATAAATACGCTGTTATCCCCTTGTGCTGAAAGCACATTACTTAATAAAATAAAAGAGAGTAGTGTGTAAAGTAATTTTTTCATTGTGTTTTGAAATTTCAGATATCCAAAATAACTGTTACATGGCCAAATTTGATGTTCGTTTTTACCACGGTTCAGAGGGGGTGAAATATGATTAATAAGGGAATTGAATCCGAGGATTCATTGCACCAGGGCAAATCTAAATCATAAAAACACTTTGGAAAATTGTTTAAACGCTGAAAGGAAAAAATTCCCCGAGATTTTAGTTTAAACAATATTAGGTTAGCTTTCCTTTTATACCTTGGTAAATATAGAGGGAAAATTTCTTATATTAGAAAAATAGTAGAATAAATTTAGGATATGGCTCAATATTCAGAATGAATACAAAGTATGCCGGGCATTAGCGGTATTCAATAAGCCTTTGAGTGAGGATAAACCCAGCCTCAGCCTTTTCTTCCCAGGGTATTGATTCACAATAATTTATATCATTATTACAGCAGGCTTCGCATTGAGTGTCCAGTATTTTCATTTCGCGATATACCAGACCGATGCCACGGGCATATTTTTCTACCACGTACCGGTATTCAATGATATTTTCATTGTCGGCATTGACTACGGTGGTTACTTCATCAAATTGGAAAGGATCCTGAACAAGAGGTTTAGCCACCTCCGTCATTTCGTAAGCCCAGCTTTTGAAAATCTGAACGGGTTCGCCAGCGACTTCCACGGTAAGGAATTCATCAAAATGAACATTCCCATCCCAATGTTTATATTCTCTCGGAGGAAAGATGAATTTAATAAATCTCAAATTATCACTGATATAAACGGCCTGATCCTCATCCGTTCCTTTGGCAAATACGGATTTTATCTGCCATTCATGGTTTTCATCCGGGCGTTCATACCGCTCTGTTTTGTAGAGGAGTATATTGGTTTCATCCCTGAAGGTATCAACCACTGTTTCCTTGACCTGCAGGCTGATCTCTTTTCGGTTGATTCCTCCTATTTCGGGATCAAAAATGACAGAATCAACCTGGTAAACCATTGACCTTCCAATTTCCAATGGAAAATAATCATAGCCTTTGTCCTGAGGATTCTCAATCTTGTTGCCATCGCAGGCAATAAAGAAAAGTGCAAGAAATACGCCGAAGATTAAGGTTATTGTTTTGAGCATTTCAGGAAATTTTGGATGGAACTAATTACATGATACTCGTTCGTATGATTCCGCCGCCTACCACATCATCCCCTTCATAAAAAACAGCAGACTGTCCGGGAGCCACTCCTCTTACATTCGCATAAAATTCAACTCCCAGTTCATCACCATCCACATTCAGCCGGCTAAGGGTGCCTTCGTTTCCGTGACGAATCCTGGAAACGACTTCTATGCCGTCAGGAATTTGCGGGTATTTCATATGATTGAGTTTGTAAACACGCATGCCATTGCGGATGAGATCATCCATATCTCCCAAAACAACGGTATTGGTTTCAGGCCTTATTTCCGTAACGTACACGGGTTTTCCCATGGCAATGCCAAGCCCTTTTCTCTGACCTACCGTAAAAAACGGATACCCCCTGTGTGTGCCCAATACTTCCCCCTGGGTATTGACAAACACTCCGCCTGCCACTTTTTCTTCAAGGCCATCCACATTCCTGGTTAAAAAGGAGCGGTAATCATTATCAGGAACAAAACAAATTTCGAAACTTTCCGGTTTTTGGGAAAGCTCCTGATACCCAAGATCTGCAGCTAATTGACGTACTTCAGGTTTGGTCATGCCGCCCAGGGGAAATTTACTCCGATGAAGACATCCCTGATCAAGACCCCACAAAACATAAGACTGGTCTTTGTTAAGGTCTTTGGCCTTGGAAATATATTTCCGTCCATTCAACTCATTGATCCTGGCATAATGTCCTGTGGCAATATATTCACAGTCAAGTGCGTCGGCTCTTTTTAGCAAGGCGGTCCACTTGATATGTGTATTGCAGAGAACACAAGGATTCGGGGTGCGGCCCGCCATATATTCCTCGATAAAATTATCAATCACGTAGTTGCCGAATTCGTCTCGTATGTCAATGATAAAATGGTGGAAGCCCATATTTACAGCAACTTCCCTTGCATCATTGATGGAATCAAGACTACAGCAACCCGTTTCTTTTTTCGTCCCCCCTGAATTGGCATAATCCCAGGTTTTCATCGTGATGCCCACCACTTCATAACCTTCTTCATGCAACAACATTGCCGTGACCGTGCTATCAATTCCGCCACTCATGGCCACCAAAACTTTCCCGTGTTTACTCATAAAAATATTTTTCAAGGCAAAATTAAGAAAACTAAAACTTGTTAAGGTTAGTTCCCTGAAAATAAAGCTGCACAAAAGTAAACGCATTTACCTCTAAACAGTTTTTGTAAAATCATTGTGCTAATTAAATATTATGGATATCTTTGACGTTAGGTTATTGTACTTTTTTGAGAATAGATTTTTTTTTCTACTCAAAATGATGCAATTTTCTGTTCATTCGCATACTCTAAAATTAATGCAGTAGAAAAAACAACTGAAGATTCATGCCAAAAAAATTGGTAAATTATCTGATTTATGTTTTCAATTGCTGCAAAAATTTAACCTAACATGAATAAAATATTGAGTTTTTCGTTAGTAGTCCTTTTTTCGATGATCACTTTTAGCAGTTTTGCTCAATCGGAAGAATTGGGACTTGCCTCCTATTACGGTGATAAGTTTCAGGGGAGTAAAACCTCCTACGGAGACACTTATGACCGGAACGAATTTACCTGTGCCCACAAAAGGCATAAATACGGCACCAAGTTGAAGGTCACCAGGATCGATAACAAAAAGTCGGTTGTCGTAAAAGTGATTGACAAAGGACCGTTTGTCAAAGGCAGGGTCGTTGATTTGTCTTATGCAGCAGCTGAAAAAATAGGCCTGATTCAGGATGGAGTTGCTGAGGTTAAAGTTGAAGTAGTCGGTAGTGAAACGACCAATGACGAAAACACCGTCAATACTTCCGATGCCAAGGCGGTTACCACAAAAATAGTGACTGAAACGGTTCGTCCTGATGAATTCGATGCAAAATCTGAGCCGAAGTCAACTCAAGATCCTGTAAAAGAAAAAGCAACTGCAATTGTAGCCAAAACGGAAGCCAAAGCAGAGGTTAAAACGACCAAAGATCCTCAGGCTGCCGAGACTTTTGGGTTTTTGCTGATCACAGAAACAGCTATTGTTCAAAAAGCTGTTGAAAAGGGAGTGTACCAGGTTTCTTTACCCGGATCTGTACAACAATACGGGGTTCAGGTGGCTTCCTTTAGCGAGTATGAAAATGCTATGAGGCAGTTGACTTTGCTCAAGGAAAAGTCTTTTGATAAATTAATTCTCCTGACTGAAGCTAAGGGGGAAGGCATTTCCTATAAAGTAATGTTGGGGCCTTTCGACGGAGAGGATTCCGCTAAAGCCTACCAGGAAAGTCTTGCCAAAAAATATAAGATGAAAGGTTTTGTAGTTGATTTGCCTGTTGAATCAACCACCACCGTAAAAAGCGGTGAACCAACAGTAGCTTCTGCAAAAAGTGTTATCCTGGAATCTCCTACTCCCGGGGATTATGGAGTACAGGTGGCTTCTCTTGAAAGTTTTGACGCCGCATTAAGACAGGTAGATATTTTAAAAGCAAAGTGGTTCAAGGACGTGTTGGTAAAAGTCGAAGCGGATGGATGTAAAGTGATCCTCGGCCCAATGGCGGATGAAGCGTCGGCAAAAGTTTACCAGGCCAGCCTGAAGAAAAAACACAAAATGAATGGGTTCGTAGTGAAATTGACTGAATAATAACTATTGCAGGTTTACCTAAAACATAACTCATCCCGAATTTTATCTGATTAGATGAAATTCGGGATTTTTCTTTTATGTAAAGAGTTAAACTGCAAAACCTGCCTTCCTGCGTCTGCGGGCAAGGTTTTACATTTAAAAAACACTTCAAACAATCATAGAATATCTAGTTTAGGCAGTTTTTGAAATGCCGGGATGTCTCATGTTTTTTGTTTAAACGGATCAATTTTGTATTAGCTCCTTGGCCTTAGGTTCTGAATCCTTCTTTGCCCCGGGTTCAAATAAAATATCTGACCCCACTCCTACCCCTATAATGGTGCGCATGGCATCCTCTGGTTTGATATCCAGGTATTCCAATTGGTCTTTTTTTACATGGAAGATAAAACCATTAGTAGGATTCGGCCCGGTGGGAACAAAGACTGTCACATATCCGCTCGACTCTAGTTCATCTGTAACAAACCCCGTCATGCGGGTCGGATTGCTGAATACATCCACTAAAACTACCTGCCTGAAAGGGGTTTTGTCACGTGTGGTAAAAGTAGAGATAGCATCCCGGAGTGTTCCATAGATAGGTAATTTCCTCAGCCAATTTTCTTCAACAAAATTAAAAAGTCGATGCCCAAAGGTTGTTCTGACAAATAAACCGATGAAAAAAAACAAACCAATCACGAGGCCAAAAGCAACCAGATCCACTACCCAAAGGTGAATGGTTGGAGGAAATTTAAATATTTGAGTTAAAGGAGATATTAAATTGCTTATGGCTTTAAAAAAAATCTTGACGATCCAAACCAATAAGCCAAAAGGAAGCAATACGAAAATGCCCCCGATGACGGTTGTGACAAAAAATTTTTGCAATCTTTTTAGGAAGATTTTTCCTTTTATTATTTTCCTTCTCATATTAACCTTGAAACGAAAAAAAGTGCAATTAGGTTGTCTTAAAGGTAACTTCCTGTCAGATATTTTTTATTTTCATTTGATATCCCTAGAATTGAAAATATATAAAAGGAACCACTTCTGAACCGGCTGCCTGGATGGCGGCCCAAATCATGATTGTAAGAGTAATGATGTGTAATACCACTGGAGCTCGTTCATAAAAGCTTAAGACCTTTTTATCAAGGCGTTCGGGAAGAAAATGCAGGATAAATCCCAGCATGATAAAACTGAACACCATCGCATATCCCCTGGAAATATCCCGGATCAATCCAGGGTCAAAAGAAGCCAGTATCTGGCCGAGAACCTGACTGGTGGTTTCCAGGGGGGACAGAGGATTGTTTAAAGCGCCGGATCTGAAAAAAATCCAGGCCAGTGCCACAAAATGAAAAACAAAAATCCTTGCGGCCACTTTTTGAAAACGCAGCCGAAACTCCGGTTGTTTTCCCAACAATGAAAGTCCATGAAACAAGCCAAAAATGAATAGCCAAAGGATGGCCAGGGTTAAATTGCCCTGGGTGAGCGACCTGAAAACTTCGGGCTCCTTGCCGTAAAATTTTGCCAAAATTACACATTCACCCATAATATGGACGGCCAGTAAAATCAGTAAAGCCCGGACAGCCGGATTCGAAAAACCCTTTTTCGCTCCCTCCATGAGCCGGTCGGCGGCTAGCGCAAAACCATGTAATCCTCCCCAAACAACGAATACCCAGCCAGCACCATGCCAAAGGCCCCCCAATAACATGGTGATCATAAGGTTGCCATAAGTGCGCCATTTGCCCTTCCTGTTTCCGCCCAGACCTATGTATAAATAATCCCGGAGCCACGTCGATAAGGAAATATGCCAACGTTGCCAAAAATTTCGAATGGAATGCGCTTGGTACGGTTTTCGGAAGTTTTCAGGGAGATGGAAACCCAAAATCAGGGCCAACCCGATGGCCATATCCGAATATCCTGAAAAATCGCAGTATATCTGGATAGCATACCCATAAACGGCCATGAGGTTTTCAAAACCTGAATACAAAGCAGGAGCCTCAAAAACACGGTCCACAAAATTAACGCTGATATAATCAGAAATGACTGCTTTCTTAAATAATCCTCCTGAAATAAGCAGCAGTGCCTGTCCCAATTGCTGCTTATTTAAAGTAGGGGTTTTCCTGATCTGGGGAATAAAATCCGCTGCCCTGACGATTGGTCCCGCCACAAGTTGAGGAAAGAAACTGACAAAAAATGCGAAATCATTCAGCCGTTGAAACAGACTTTTCAGGTCGTTGACATAATTGGTGAGTGGCACGAGTTTTTTTCGATAAACATCAATACTGTAACTCATGGTCTGGAAGGTATAAAAGGATATACCAACCGGAAGGAAAATTTTTTTAAAGGAAAGGTCTAATCCGGTAATACCATTGGTCAGGTCGATCAGAAAATTAGTGTATTTAAAATAGCCCAGTAAGCCCAGATTAATGGCGATGCTTAGCCCAAGAAAAAATTTGCTGCCCGTTGTAGACCGGGCATTATAGATGAAGTGTCCTAAAACAAAATCGGCGAGGGTGGAAAAAATGAGCAAAAAGAAGAAAAATCCACTGGATAAATAATAGAAATATAGAGAAAAAGCAAGGGTAAAAACAATACGCAGGTTTGTTTTGCTTCTGAGCAGAAGGTAAACCGCGAAAAAAGCGGAGAACAACAGGAAAAAATCAGCAGAATTAAAAAGCAAAGGACTAGTCGGCTTATAATCCAGTAGGGACCATATGGCTTGCCAGTTAATTTCCCGCATCATAATTTCTCATTATTGCATTGAACAATAGGTTCGCCAGTAATTCATACCCTTGCCGGGTAAAATGCACTCCATCCTGTTGAGCCAATGAAACATTTTGCCAGGGTTTTATGGAGCCGCCCATAACTTCCTGAAGATCCCAAATGGCATATCCATGATCCGCTGCTAATTTGGCAAGTGCATTTTTGACGATATCATTGCCAGGATTATTTTCCTGTTTCTTTTTCAATACTGCAGGATTTGTGGTGATTAAAACAGAGGCTTCAGGGAATTTCTTATGAATATTGTTAAAAAATGTATTGGCTTCAGTGGAAAAATTCTCTGAGGTCAGTCCGGAGCCCACGGACTCATTGGTGCCTAACGAAACCAGAACCAGGTCGGCCTCCAACATTGCGGCCTGATTAAAAAAACCTGAGGCATTGTTATAGTGGTAAAAAGTTGCCCCATTTACCCCAATGGAATGATAGATTATGCCCGGATTTAATGTATTTTCAAGGGAAACCCCGTAAAAAACGATCTCATGTTGTGTCGGGGATTGCCTTTCCCCCTTAATGACCAGCTGGTTTGCAGGGCCATCGAGAAAAAGGGTGGCAGAAAAAATCGAATCAGGATATTCCGTATTGGCCAGGTATGCAAATCGTTTAAACTCCGGTGCCTGATTTTTCAGATAAATGGGTTTACTTACGATAAGCTTCTGCCCGACATTGATGCGAGAGGAACGAAGTCCGTTCCAACGCTTGATACTACTTACGCTACAGCCATAACGACTTGCAAGATGGGACAATGTTTCCCCGGAGCGAACCCGATGATATTGTCTTTTTGTGGGAATTTTTTTTACATCAACCTGGCTAACATCTCCTTGTCCAAGAGTGAAATCAAACACAGTGGGGCCTTTGCTGTTGAAAAGGGTAACCTTGTTGAATTTCTCCACACTCAATGAATCCCCTAATGTCAATTCTATGAAAAATTCAGGATTTTGGGTGGCAATGCTCGCTCCGGCAATACCCAGTGGCGGGCCGTCTTTGTAGATATTACGGCGATATTCCCACGTAGCATTTGAAGTGGTATGAACGTCGGCAGGGTTATGAGATTCAGCTAGGGTAAAAGGAAATACCAACCCTCTCCCACCATAACCGAATCTTTCCTGGAACAATTTGCGCAGCTGACCGGTCCAGAAATCTGCCTGCACATGAGAATCTCCAATATGAACAATACGAACCTGCTCGATCTCCCCTCTTTCAAGTGCGGCCAGTTTGGCATAAAATGCGTCCAGGAATTGCGGGTTGGTGATTACATTTGATTCAGCTTTCAAAAATGTGAATTGGTCATACGGAACAGGAATAGAATCCTGTTGTATTTTTCCTGATGCCTGGGCATTGGAAAATGTAAGAATAGATATGAAGATAAAAATATGGATTCGGATATTACTCATTTTTGGCGCTAATTTTCAGATCGCTGCTGTTCGGTTAAATAATCATCGAAAGCTCCCAGCAAAAAATCCAACAAAAAATCTCCTGCTTTTTCTGCGCCTTCAAAATTAAAATGTGTATAATCGGAGTTGGCTAGTTTCGGATGGCTTTCTTCTACCCATTTAACCATACTCCCTGATCCACCCATAGCTTCAAAAAAGCTAAAAAAGGCAACCTCGTTTTTTTCGGAAACAGACCTTAAAACATTGGTTATCAAATTAATGCTTGGGTCTGTCTGCATTTTTTCGTTTAGACGAACCGCCTTGTCCGCAGGGCCGACAACTAAAATACTTGCCCCCGGGAATCCCCTTTTTACATGCCTGATCACCTGGTTCATCTCAGTTTCATACCAACTATAGTCTGTCATTTCCGTATTGAGGACATTCAATCCAAATTGCAAAATGACCAGATCTACATCTAATGTCTTTTGAAAACTTTGCATGATATCGGTTTGAATCCTGTTGAGCCAGACTCCTGAATTACCGCGCAGGGGCAGATTGTCAAGAATCACTCCCCTCTTGCTTTCAAAACTGACCCCAAAGATCAATTGATTACAAATGCTGTCAAAATCTAATTCAATCCTTCTGCAGGCTCCGGGATAAAGATTTACATCATTGACCATTTCTGTTCCGGCAAGGTCAATTTCTTTAATGTCTTCGCCTACTTTTACCTTCACTTTTCCATAAGGAGACTCATCGCTCAAAGGAGCGCTGTAAAACAATCGCGAAGTAGTGAAAACACTGGTTCCGGGGAACCTTTTTGATGCGGAAAACCTCGCCGAATAAATCCCTTCGTGAGCAGGTTTTTCTACAGGAGTCACAAGAGGAGCATCAATAACAATCGGGACATCTGAATCCAGACTTATTGTGTCAGCCGTATTCAAAACCGGTTCTTCTGATCCAATGCTGTTTTCTTCAGTAAAAACATTTTTACAGGTGAATGCTGAACCCAAATAACCGAAATAAATTCCTTCAGGAGCCGTCTTGTTCATTTTGATCATTGCCCAGTCGTCTGAAAAATGAAGATTTACACTCCTTCGGAAACCGTTTAAATGTGAAACCAATGGTACAAAACCTACTCCATTTCCACCAAATTGCCTTTGAAGACTGTCTCTTACCGTTTGACTGATGAGATCTCCCTCAATGGCCGAATCACCATAATAGGCAATTCTTATTTGCGTGTTATTTTGTGCCAGATCATTGAAAAAATCAGATAAAAAATGGGTGCCTGAATATTTTACTTCTTCTGGTTCCTCTTCCAAAATCAAGGGAATAGTATCTGTAGTGATGGTATCAGAAAAAGGAATCGGTTTTATCGGGAGATACTTGTCCAAAAAATGATAAGTACGAAAATGGTCGGAAAGAAAAGATGATTTCTCATGCATCAACGGGTATAAAAGGACGAGTAATCCAGCTGATATAATGATAAAAAAAGCACTTCTCATGGCGTCTCTCTGCATCCCGGGTAGGTGTTTAAACTAGGGCGAAGATAATTACTTGAAAACATTAATCACGTATTCCCTGCTTTTATTTTTTTGTTAAAAAATGAACTCTCCTGCTTCAAAAAATGCTGCCTCATTTTGAATTTACACGATGTGTCCTGTGCGATGCATGACTTTTTGTCTCCGGCAAAAAATTTACTCTATATCATGTTTTAATATTAAAACAACATCAATATGTTAAATAAGTAATACGTTGGTTGTAAAGCGGTTATAAAAAAATATTCACGCCAATAAATGAGAAAATCCAGCGAAAAAAGATAAAAGAAAGAAGGTTGCGTTTTATTTTTTCCGAATGGGCCTGCACCAAATTCGTGGTAATTGTCCCCATATTCCCTATTTATGCTACCACTCCCTAAATTAAATTGAAAAGATGACAAAATAAATTCTCAGAATTAGAAATTTAAAGCGCCAAACTCCTAATTTTGGGCGCATTTTTGAAATACTTTTGGCGAACACTTATACAGATCATCATTTGAACCTCAAATCTGGCCTTTTGAAATCATGAATAAATTTTTTATCCGGCCTTAGAGTTATCCCGGTTCTGGTACCAGATAAAGGGAAAAAAATAAGGGCTGGCTGAAATGTAAGTTAGTTAAAATTTCTTCTCGATAACAAAAAGAAAAACACCTTATCGTTATTGAAGAATCTTTGTTTTTATAACTTTGCTATCTCAAAAACATGTCCCATGAAAAGACTTTTTCTACTTCCCTTATTTATGTTTATTGCACTTTCTATCCGTGCACAACAGCTTCCTCTTTTTACCCAGTACCGGGAAAATGCGACCTTAATCAATCCGGCTTCCATGGAAAGTGATTTTCTGGCTTCTGCCCAAAATATGACCTTTGGTGTTTCCATCAGGAGTCAGTGGACAGGAATCAGCGGCGGACCGAGGACAAGGGTGCTGAGAGGCTCTTTTGTCAATTCAAAATCAAGCGGCGCCTCATTTTTGGTAGGGGGGCACATTATCAGTGATGTTACCGGACCTACCGGAGTAACAGGGGTTTACGGCCGTGTAGGAGCCGTGATTAGTCCCGATCCTGAATATAGTGGTATTGCTCTGGCATTGAGTGGAGGGCTCGTTCAATACAAAATAGATGCCAGCGAAATCATTTTACATGATCAGGGTGATGTGTTGGGTACACAGAGTTATTCTCAATTACATCCCGATGTCGGAGTAGGCGTATTTGCTTATCAGGTGGTAGGCGATGGAAATATGCTCTATGGAGGAATTTCCGTACCTCAAATTCTCGGACTTGATCTGGCTTTTTCGGATGAGAATGGAGAATTTAGTGTAAAAAGAGTGCAGCACTTTTATGGTCACGTTGGGCTTTATAAATTTTTACGCGACGAAGAAAATTTCATAGAACCTTCCATTTGGTTAAAATATACTCCTAATGCACCTGTCAATGCTGACTTCAACCTTAGGGTGAAATTGCCCGGCAGCATTTGGGTGGGTTCAGGAGTCTCCACCGCAAAGAACTTTCACCTTGATTTAGGATTTGATCTCGGGGATAATGTTGGGTTTGATAACTTAATCAAATTCGGTTATGGTTATGATTATTCATTCAGTCCTTTCGGCCCCTTTGTGGGAAGTACTCATGAGTTAAATTTGTCTATTTCTTTCGAAAGATAATTGAAATAATTACCTATACCTTATTACCTAAACATCTCCTTTCCCATGTTTCAAAAACTAAGATATCCCAAACTAAGAAATATTATGAAGAATTTTTTCATAAGCCTGGTATTTTTACTGGGTTGTAGTTTATCGGCCATTGCCCAACCTGTAATGACATTAAATGACGTTACGGTAAACAATGGTAACGCCGGCTGTATCACAGTCACCATTGGAAGTTTTGCCCCTTTGGGGATTCCCAATATTTTTTCTATTGAAAATGTGATGTTCCAATGGAATCCGGCCAACTTTACCAACATCAATATTCAAAATATAAACCCCGCCGTTCTGGGGCTTGATCCTGGAGATTTTAGCATCAACCAGGGGCTTGGAACGATGATGATGGATTGGGTTTATCTGGAATGTTCCCTCGAAAATGATAGTGGTCCCGGTGTGACTTTCCCTAACATCAATAATGCCATGCCCGTTTTTGACATTTGTTTTGATTCAGCCACCGGCGATTACGGCAGTTGTGCTCCCATTGAGGTGGTGAACCCGCCAAATAATCCTCCGGTAGTTCACAGAGCATTCACTTTTAACGTTGGCTGCCCGAATATTGGTATGGTGATCAATGAACCGGGATGCGTGTTTTTCGATGTTAGCCCGCTTCAGATAGTGGCTTCCCAGGAATCCGGCAATACCGGTGATTTGGTTTGTGTCGATTTTTCGGTGTCGAATTTTATTGACATGCAAAGTGCCCAGTTTGATATCATCTGGGATCCTACCGTATTAGCGTGTGTCAATCAGATTCCGGGAGATATTCCCAATCTAAACAGCAGCAACTTTAACTGTTTGCCGGGAGGTAAATTCAGGGTTTCCTGGGCCAGTTTGCCTGATCAGGGTGTAACGGTAGATGATGAAACGCTTTTCTTTACAGCATGTTTTGATATTCTTGCTCCCTGTGAATCTTATACCTCTCTGGATATTGACGTCAGCGCACTGGTTGAGATTACTAATACCACTTCTCCGGAGGATGGGTTTTCACTCCCCTATCAGTATTCAGCGGGAAGTGTTACCACCGGGGATTGTGATCCCATAGGATTGCAGCTTTTTGCCAATTGTGGCGATCCCGTTAATATCAATGATAATTTTTGCGTGGAGGTTACGGTTGGTGATAATTTTTTCGCCATCACCGATATGTCTTTTCTGATGGAATGGAACGAGCAGATTCTCACTTTTACCGGGGTTCAAAATTTAAACTCCAATGTGGTAAACCTCAATAACTCCATTTCTGCCAATATTCAAAACGGATTTTTGAGCGTGGATTGGCAAGGCCCTCCCCCGGCGACCATCCCGAACGGAGGTGGATTATTTGACGTTTGTTTTACGGTTACGGGACTTGGAGGGAACAGTCCTTTCACCTTTATCCAATCCCCTTCCAATGTTCAGTCGATGAATGGACCGAACATCGGAATTAATCCTAGCAACTGCCAGGTACAAGTGATTCAGCCAGAGGGTGTTGCCATGTCATTAGGTAGCGGGAGCGCAACTTTTGGCGAAGAATTTTGCGTTGATATTGCTGTATCCAATTTTGATTCGATAACGTCTTATCAATATTCCCTTAACTGGGACCCGGCTCTTTTTGATTACATTTCCTCAAACGTTATGAATTTCCCTGGCGCTACCAATGCCAACATCACGGATGCTGGTAGTAACGGAGGATTAATTTTCTTTGATTATAACGGTAATACCCCCATCACCATCGATGACGGAACAGTTATCATGCAGATCTGTTTTGCTCCACTAGGTACTCCGGGTACCTGCACCCCCCTTGAAATGATCACCGTTCCTTTGGCACCGGAAGCCATTTCCGCCAGCTCGAACGGGGAAAATATTGGCATTCTCGATTCTCCTGGTGATTTGTGTACCTTATTCCCTGAAGGTTTTGGCATTTATGTTGATACCGTTTCCGGATTATGGCTGGATACGGCATGTGTTACCGTTTCGGTTGAATCCTTTGATAATATTACAGACGCCACCCTTCGGATTAATTGGGATCCTACCATGCTTAATTTCGTTGAAGCCAATAACTTTGGCACATGGCCGGGGTTGGTGCTCAATACAGCGGGCAGCTCGAGCGGATTGATTGGGATTGACTGGAGCATGCCAGGTGCCACTGCTATTCCGGATGGAACCGACGTTTTTGAAATGTGTTTTGAGCTCATCGGAGATGCTCCGGTATGCACTCCTGTTTCAATCTCCAGTTTCCCTGCTCCTATTGTTAGTACCTCTAATGGCATGGGAAGCCTGGTTTATGAAAATGGAGAGGTTTGTATTGAAGATCGATACATCTTGACGGATTTGGTGATCGTTCCGACTACTTGTCCAGGAGAATGTGACGGGGAAATCACTTTTAGCGTGGCCGGTGGCACAGAACCATTGGGGACCACATGGAATCAGAATGGTCAGCAACAGTTCATGCCGTTTCATGCCACTAATTTGTGCGCAGGAGACACTGTTTTCGTTACTGTTTTTGACAACAGTCAGCCTATTTTATTCGAGACTTTTACCTTTGTGGTGCCGTTGGATACGATTAATGTGCCTACGGCAAATGCAGGAAATGATGCGACCATCAACTGTAATACAGGGTTGGCATTGTTGCAGGGAACCGCCTCTCCCGGTGCAAATGTTTACTGGACCGATCTTTCCAATGGAAATACCTTACCTGGAAATACCTATTTTGCTGACCATCCCGGAATTTTTAAATTCACAGCAGAGAACCCCATATCCGGTTGTAGTGCGATGGATACGGCCCAGGTTTTTGCAGGAACCTATCCTATTGCTCAGGCCGGGAATAATTTATCTTACACTTGTTTGTCAGATACATTAACGCTCAATGGTACAGGGTCTTCTGTGGGAGATACCATTTCTTATTCTTGGAGTGTTTTAGAAGGAGGAGATATTGTTACAGGGGATGAGAATTTGCTTATGCCTCAGGTAACAGGCCCAGGATTGTATATGATCTCCGTTGAAAATGAGATCAACCAATGTGCTATTACCGATACGGTGCGGGTAGAAGATGACCGTTTGTTGCCGGAAGCGATCATCAATAATGGTGCAGAAACCATAACCCTCACATGTGATGCTGCAGTGATTTTAAATGCCGCCACTCAAAATAATGAACCGGTTATTGTAGAATATGAATGGTTTGACAGCGCCAATAACTCTTTATCAACCAATCCAAATTTTGCAGTCAGTGACCTGGGGACTTATTACCTGGTTGCCTTTAACTCACTTACCAGTTGTCAGGCTTCAGATACAATACAGGTGGTGCCCAACGAGGATTTTCCTGTGATCACCACCATTCCGGCCGCGGATACCAGCCTTACTTGTTTGGTAGACACCATACAGATCATTGCGGAAGTGGATGGGAATCCGATAAATTACATTTATTCCTGGTCTACTCTTGATGGCCAATTTGTTTCGGGCACCGATACAACGCTGATGCCAATAATCGTTGCCGCAGGGGTTTATACACTTGAAGTGATGGACACATCAACCCATTGTACCGCCATAGCGGAAATTACAGTGGCGCTCGATACCATCGCCCCTGTCGCAGATGCTGGTCTGGACCTGGTGCTTACCTGTGCCGTGGAATCAGATACTCTGCAAGGACCAAATACCTCCACGGGAGTTAATATGGCCTATGCCTGGACCGATTCCAATGGAATGATTCTTTCTACGGAGTCATTTCTGGTGGTAGATACTGAAGGTACTTATTGCCTGGAGGTCATCAATACTGAATCGGGTTGTTCGTCCTCCGACTGCGCCGAAGTGATCCTCAATGCAGGACTTCCTGTGGTCACCAGTGCGAACTTTATACAAAATATTACCTGTGAAAATGATACGCTTACGTTACAACCAGATATGATCACCTCTCCGAATGGCGTTTATGACGTCTTGTGGAGTGGAGATTCTTTTATTGGAGATGATACACTGGAATTTATCATGGTGGATATGGCAGGGGTTTACCAGATCAGTGTAACCGATCCAGTTACCGGATGTGTGGGTATTGGAGATTTCGTGATCGGAATGGATACTATTTCACCTGTCGCGGATGCAGGAACGGGTCCGTTGTTTTTAAACTGTATTACTGATGTGGTTACCCTGGGGTCGAACAATTCATCTTCCGGTCCTGAATATACTTACTTGTGGGCCAATACGGTAGCCGGGGAAACTCCGACACCGGACAACACCCCGATGACAGATGTCATGACGGCAGGAACCTACCAGCTTACCGTTATGAATACTAACAACGGTTGTTCTACTGCTGATGAGATTGAAGTAGCAGAAGATTTTGAAGTGCCTGTTGTTACGATCGCAGATCCTGAAATGCTGACTTGTATTCAGGAATGTGTTGATCTTACTGCCTCAGCGGGTGGTTTGGCCGATATCACAGTGGCCTGGCTCGGGCTTGACGGCGGCGCTGCCAATCCTGTTGATGCATTGGTTACTTCCGTTTGCGAGGCGGGAAGTTATTCCGTATCCGTTACCAATAACGTCAACGGCTGTGTCGGATTGGATACCATCCTGGTGGAGGCAGACATAACAGTACCCGTCATTGCTTTTGAGGTACCCTCACTGATTACCTGTGCCGAACTTACTTCCATACTCGATGCCTCAGGTACCGGAGCCGCTGGTGATTACAGCACTATTGAATGGACTGGCCCAGGAAGTATTACCCCTCCAAACGGCAACCTGATGGTTGAAGTTGATGAGCCTGGAGATTATGAACTTCATGTTATTTTCCTTTCCAACGGATGTGAAGCCACCGATGTGGTTACCGTGGACAGCGATACGGAATTACCGGTTGCCAATGCCGGTGAAGATTTTATACTTGAATGTGGAGAGGTCGGTGCAGCAGACGGTAGCGGATCTTCCCAGGGGGCAGCATTTGAATATAATTGGACGGCGCTCACAGGAACTATTGTAGGAGATCCAACAGGAATTTCTCCTATGGTTGAAGGTGCGGGCACCTATGTCATTGATGTGACCAACACGGACAACGGTTGTGCCAGCGCCGATACAGTTATGATCACTTTTGAATTTCCACCGGATGCGGTAACGATGATCGATTCACTGCATTGTGGAGATTCCATAACCATTTCAGCGAATTTACCTGCGGGTACAACAGGCGTTTGGACTTCATTAGGCGCAACCACGGTGAATGATCCAACTTCGGCTACTTCCCTTGCAACGCCCCTTTTGCCGGGTGATAACCTCTTTATATGGACTTTATCTGCTGACGGATGTGACGCTTACAGTTCAGATACGCTTATCATTTCGAGCGAATCGGCTCCTATTGCCAATAACGATTTAATCGAACTGACGGAAGAGATCAGGTTTGGTTCTACCAATATTTTAGCCAATGACATTACCACAGGAGAGGTGACCATAACACTCCTTTCAGAACCTTCTTTTGGTCAGATGGATAGTCTTGTTAACGGAACTTACAGTTACTCCGTCGGGCCCGGGGCCTCAGGAGAAACGGAAGTCGTTTACCAGATTTGCAGTACAAGCTGCCCTGATAAATGCGATGAGGCGACCATCATCATCATCGTACCTGAAGACCCGAACCAACCGGAAATTCCGAATACGATTACGCCTAATGAGGATGGTTTGAATGATTTTCTCATTTTTGATATCATTGCGAACAATCCGCCTGATCAATTTCCGGATAATGAAATCATCATTTTCAATCGGTGGGGAGATATTGTTTACCAGGCTGCTCCTTATAATAATGACTGGAACGGGCTAAATGCTGAAGGAAAAGAGTTGCCTCACGGTACATATTACTACATTCTGCGGCTGAATATTTCAAAAGGAGAAATTATTCGCGGTGATGTGACGATCATAAAATAAGGGACATTAACTCCCACTTAAGCCCTTTGTAAGTAACCGATCTTGCAAAGGGCTTTTTTTATGGATCTTCCAGCGGCAGAATTATTTCTTTTGATTTATAATAATCGTAAATTGCCCCGCGTTAATTAGGCATCTTATTTTCTCCACACCCTTCTGTTATTGTTGCACCCCGTAACAACAACTTCTGCTTTTTTTGAAAACAAAAAATTAATGAGAAAATTACTACTACTATTCCCTGCAATATTAATGACCCTATCGGCTTGGGCTCAAATCCAGGTCACCGTTACCATTGACAGTGGAAATTCTACGACTACCTGTACTGATATTTTCGGAGCTGCGGATCCGGCCTGGAGCGTTAATATTGAAAATCAGGGTGAAGTTTTCTACCCTGAAACAGGAAATTGCTACACTGCCTTGCCGAATTTGCAATACACGGCCGACTACGGCTGTGTAGCGGATATCCCGGCTTCCGTTGAAGTATGTTTTAATGCATTTGAAAATGACAATTTAATTTTTGAATTAGGAGCCGGGTGTGATGTGACCAAGTCATGCAGCCAGACCATTTGTAATAATTTTCTTATTCCTCCCATTGGCTCGAATTCCGTACAAACCCTTGCGCTACCGAACAACCTGTCTTCAGGGGGTGAGGTCAACTTCACCATTTCCACAACGTCCTTAATTCCTCCTACAGGGAATGATATTTTATGCAGCGCTGTTGACCTGGGAATGTTGAACTTTTCGGAAACACTGGGCGATGCAACACAGGGGCTCTACAGCAATTTGTGCGCTACCAATACCAACGAACCTCAACCCATTGATGATGGTTATTTCTTTAATGATGCCGGGGTGTGGTTTTCCTTTACCACAGGGCCTAATCCTTCAGGAGAGCTTTTCATCAATACGCTCAGTGATCCTGAAAACACAGGATATGTGATCGACCTCCAGGTGGCGGTTTATACCTCCCAAACAGGAGATTGTACAGGTGTTTTAGATCTCGTAACCGCTCTTTCTGTCAATAATTCCAATGATGCATGGGTGTCCATAATATGCCCGCTGCCGAATACCACTTATTTTATCATGGTTGACGGGGCAGCGCCTACCTTTCCAATGGGGATTTTCGGACTGGAAGTCATTGACATTGGCGTTACTGAAGGCGGTGATTTCAGATGTGAATTTGAAGACCTTGGCGCGGTGCCCGAAGGGGGAAGTGTCGAAACGCCGAATTGGGTGTCTAATTTTTGCGCCACAGACACGGATGATCCTTATGTTCAGGCTTTTGTGAGCCAACATTCCGTCTGGTTCAGTTTTATTGCCCCTCCTTCAGGGCATGTTCTCATCGAGGGGATTACGGACAGGCTTGTAGATTCTATTGGCATTCAATTGGCACTGTATCGTTCTTTTAATAATTTATGCAATGGCCCTTTTGGTCATGTCATGAGTCAATATGATATTGACGATTTGGATCAAAGCATGATTGCCACCTGTTTGTATCCGGGCAGACCCTATTGGATACTGGTGGATGGCACCGGGTTTAACGCAAAAGGAATTTTTAAGATAAGGGTTACCGATAATGGGGATATCACGCCCAAGTTAACCATTGACACAACGATATGTGCCGGTGCTCAAATACATGTAGGGCCGAATTTTTATTCCATGAGTGGCAGTTATGCGGATACTCTCCAGGTTTTTGCCGGTTGTGACAGTATCGTTTTTACGAACCTGACCGTATTGGAACCTTTGAGCCTGATCATTGATCAGACGCCTGCCATAGGCATGACGGCCACCGGAATGGCTACTGCCACTGCTACAGGCGGGAACGGCAACTATACCTACGCATGGTGCAATGGCGAAACGGGACAGACCGCCACAGCTCTTGTAGGCGGTGATAACTGCTGTGTGACGATAACAGATGGTATCGGTTGTGAAATCGTTGAATGTTTTGATGTCGAATTTCTTACGGGAATCATCCCTGTTTTTGAAAATGATTCCCTCAATTGTTTTGGGGAATCCAGCGGGATCATTCGGTTTTCCACCTACAATGGAGTGCCTCCTTATGCTTTCTCCTGGGTGCAAAGTTCAACCGGTTTGGCAGGTTCAGGAGTTATTGGAACAGAGGGGGAGGAAACTGCAATTGAAAACCTGCCTGGCGGGGACGTGGAAATTACCATTTCCGATACCTTCTTTGACACTACATTCATGGCCAATGTTTATGAACCCGCCGAGCTTCAGCTTGTCACTGAATCCATACAAAATGCATCCTGTTACGGATTTTGTGATGGCTCCATTGATATCACCAGCTCAGGAGGTACAGGAAACCGGACTTATTTATGGTCCAACGGAATGATTACCGAAGATTTAAGTGGTCTTTGTGCCGGAAATTATACTTTGACGATAACCGATGTCAACGGTTGTCAATCCGTCTCTCCGTTCGATATTATAGAACCCCTGGAATTTATTGCCACCGGAAATCCCATCCAGGAGGTCTCCTGTTTTCAGGGTGCTGATGGGCAGGCAGGGGTTTTACTTCAGAACGGAACGGCAGCTTCTTACCATTGGGTCAATGGAGAAATTACCCCGGAGATCAGCAACCTTTCTGTCGGTTTTTATGATGTTACCGTTACCAATACAGATGGATGCGAAGCTTATACCTCCGTCCAGATTACACAACCGTCGGCTCCCCTGCTTGTGGGGATAGATGTCTTAAATGAGGTAAGTTGTTTTGGCGAATCAGATGGTGCCTTGCAGGCCGATGTTTCAGGCCCGTGGACCACTCTTACTTACACATGGAGCTCAGGTGCTCAAACGGCAGTGGCCGCCAACCTCGGAGCAGGGAATTATAACCTCATGATTATCAATGAGAAGGGCTGTATTGCTAATGCCGACTATGTCCTCACCCAGCCCTCCCAATTGTTGGCCAATGTTAGTGCCAAAGATATTACCTGTCTGGATCCTCCCAACGGTGGGGAGATCAGGGTCGATACCGTTTTTGGGGGCATGCCGGGTTATCTTTTTTCTGTGGACGGGGAGAATTTTTCTTCTTTCCAGACCTTTAGCGGATTGACGGAAGGAGCTTATGAAGTAGTGGTTCAGGATGCTGCGGGCTGTGAAGTATTGCTGAACATTACCGTAAACGGTCCTCCTGAATTGTTTGTCGACCTGGGAGAAGATTTTGAAATCTCCCTTGGAGAAACCATAGAATTGGCCGCCCTGAGCAACAGTAATACGCTGGAATTCACCTGGAATCATTCCGATACCGTGAAAGTAGGCGATATTGTGGTCAGTCCACTCGTTTCAAGCCTCTATCATGTAGCCGTTTTTGATACCCTCACAAAATGTTCCGCAGAAGATGCGGTTTTTATCTGGGTAAATAAAAACCGAAATATCTATATTCCAAACGCTTTCAGTCCTAATAATGACGGAGTCAACGATGATTTTGGCATTTACGGAGGAGTGGGCGTTCAAGCCATTAAATCATTCCGCATTTTCTCACGAGCCGGAGATATGTTTTTCGAAAGGACTCATTTTGCACCCAATGATCCCGGGAATCGATGGGATGGGAAATTCCAGGGTCAACCGCTAAATGCAGGCGTTTATGTCTTTATGGCTGAAATTGAATTTGTCGATGGCATTACTGAAGTTTTCAAAGGGGATGTAATCCTGCTGAAATAGGCAGCTTACCCTACTGCATTTTCTTACAAAACAAATTATTTCATAACTTTCAATAATTATTGAAAGTTATGAAATAAACCATTATCTTTGTTTCAAAATCACAACAATGGAACAAAAGATAGTTATAGCAGGCGGCAACGGGTTCATTGGGAAATACCTGGCGGAATACTTTGCCAAAAGGAATTACTCCATAATCATCCTTAGCCGCAACCCCAAAAAATCTCAACCCGGCATAAATCAGGTGTTTTGGGACGGTCTTAACCCCGGACCATGGACGACTCTCCTGGAAAATGCAAAAGCCGTCATCAACCTGAGCGGTAAAAGCGTCGATTGCCGTTACACTCCTGCCAATAAAGAAGCTATTCTCAACAGTCGAATCCTTTCCACCAGAGCCATCGGTCAAGCCATCGCAGAATGTACAAAACCACCTGAAGTCTGGATCAATGCGGCTTCAGCCACCATTTACCGTCACACTACCGAGGAAAGTCCAAATGATGAAATCAATGGTCAGCCTGGAGAAGGATTTTCCGTAAGGGTCTGCCGTCAATGGGAGGATGAATTTTTTAAAACCGATACCCCTCAAACGAGGAGAATTGCCCTTCGTTCCGCCATTACCCTGGGCAGAGATGGCGGTGCACTTGTCCCTATGCGCTGGCTCACCCGATTGACATTAGGAGGCCGGCAAGGTGATGGCCAGCAATTTGTCAGCTGGATCCACATCGAAGATCTTGCCCGGATCATTGAATGGATCATTGAGGAAGAAAATATTGAAGGCGTGATCAACGGGGCAGCCCCCTACCCTGTCCGCAACATTGATTTTATGAAAACGCTTCGAAAGGTTACTGGGCATGTGATCGGCATTCCGGCTCCGGCCTGGATATTAGAGATAGGCGCCTTTTTCATTCGTACCGAAACGGAATTGTTGCTTAAAAGTAGAAAAGTAGTTTCCAGCAGGCTGCCTGCGGAAGGTTTTGAATTCAAATTTCCTAAACTGGAGCGGGCATTGTTGGATTTGACGCGGGGGTGGTCTTAGGGGGGTGAGGGGTTCAAATGGTTCAAGTTGTTCAAATTGTTCAAGTTGAGCGCAGCGAAATTGCGTACCGCAGGTCGGGAGAGTTCAAGGAGTTTGAGCTAAATCTGGCAGAATCGCAGAATGAAGAAGGCGAAAGGAGGTAATTTGTCAGCTGGATTCATATAGAAGATCTTGCCTGGTCTTAGATTTTGTTTAAAGGGGATGAAATGTTTTTTGATTTTCGGGTATTTGAAACACCCATTTCGAAAATAAATTGTCGAATAGACAATTTCGTTCATTTTCGAAATCCGGGTATTTCATTTTTCCTATCTTCGCCTTATGTCTGCAAACAAATACTTAATCGTTCTCGGAGGCCCTACGGCAAGTGGCAAGACATCCTTTGCCATCGAACTGGCCCGGCATTATCAGACGGAGATCGTTTCGTGTGACAGTCGCCAGTTTTACCGGGAGATGACTATTGGGACCGCTAAGCCAACATTAGAGGAACAGGCTCAGGTAAAACACCATTTTATAAACAGTCTCAGCATTGAGGATGATTATAGTGTGGGCGATTTTGAAAAGGAGGCCCTGGTTTTACTGGAAGATCTTTTCAGGACACGGGATTATGTGGTGATGAGTGGTGGAAGTGGCTTATTTATCAATGCGGTTTGTTTTGGACTGGATGCATTTCCTGAAGTGCCCGAACGAATCAGAAAACAAGTTGAAGCAGATTTTGAGGAAAAAGGGATCGGGTATTTACAGGAAGCATTAAAAACCGGTGATCCGGAATATTATGAGCAAGTAGACTTGCAAAACCCCCATCGACTGATGCGCGCCATTGAAGTCATCCGTGCTACAGCAAAACCTTTCTCCTCTTTCCGTAAAGGGAAAAACCCGGAGCGATCATTCAAGCCCATTTTCCTGCAAATGCATCATACTCGTGAGGTGCTTTACCAACGCATCAATACCCGGGTGGATGGTATGATGGCCGCCGGACTGCTGGAAGAAGTAAATTGCCTTCTGGCCGAAAAGCACCTGAATGGGCTTCAAACGGTAGGTTATCAGGAGCTCATAGCTCATTTTGAAGCAAAACTTTCCCTTGAAAAGGCTGTGGAACTGATCAAACAAAATTCAAGGCGTTATGCCAAAAGGCAGATCACCTGGATGCGAAGGGATGGCTTCTGGAAGCATTTCCGACCGGAGGAAACAGAAATGGCTTTTGATTACATTAGCCTCGTGGTGCAGGAAAAGTTAAGACTTGCAATAATGCCTTCTGCGGCATTAGGCATTGAAGTCTACACAATGTTCCCCCAAAACACTAAAGTACTCGCAGCCTTTAACCAATCAAGCCTAAAGGCCTATCTGGCCTTTGAAATACATCCCAAAAAAACGGTTTGGTACAACCCGGTGATACTTGAGGGGGATCAGCAACTGGAGACGATTTTAAACCACGAAGCCAGGTTATTGAGGGAAGAAATGGGAAAATAATTTTTCAGGTCAAGCTATATTTTAACAAGTCAACCAGCAACGAGAAACAAGTAACCAGTAACAAGTAACCAGTAACCAGTAACAAACCTCTACCCCAACAACTCCAACACATTTTCCGGCGGTCTGCCCAAAACAGCTTTGTCTCCTTTTACCACAATCGGTCTTTCGATCAGTTTGGGATATTCCACAAGAATATCGAGCCATTCATCTTCTGAAATCGTTCGCCCTTTAAAATTATCCTTAAAAATTTGCTCGCCCGTTCTGACAATTTCTGAAGCCTTCATTCCCAGTTTTTCCAGCAAGGAGGCCAATTCTTTCCGGGAAGGAGTGTCTTCGAGGTAAAGGATAATATCCGGGTGGATGTTATTTTCTTCCAATAATGCAAGGGTTTGGCGGCTCTTCCCACATCGGGGATTATGATAAATTTGCATAGCTTTTGTTTTGGTCAAAAATAAGGAAAATTGAAGGACAAACCTAAAGCAAAGAAAAAAGGCAAAAAAAAAACAGGATGCAACCCAATGGTCTGCATCCTGCCTTGATCGTATTTATGAAACAGTTTTTTACTCTCTGAACTTGTAGTTCCCCAACATTACTTCCTTAAAAAATGCGCCCTGGTGGGTGGGTTCGTAATCGTAATTTTTGATCATTTGAGGAACCCAATTGGGATCAAAAACCCAGGCGCACCAGGAAATGCCTTTTTGTTCAAAATAATTGACAATAGCCTCCCGGTAAGTCCCGTCTTCGATCAGGTGTTCCTCCCCTTCAAAGAAATACCCCAGTTCCGTGGCTAAAATAGGATATCTTTCAGTCAGAAAACCAAAATGTTCTTCCCAATGGTTTTCACGGGGAGGTTCACATTTTCCGGGATATGGATGGGTTACATAAGCTACTCCCGGTCTCGCTATCGGGTTGTATTCCATATTTCTAAGGTCATAAGCCCAATTAAAACCACCTACGAGAGGGATCACTTTATTATCGTGTGCATAGATGATATCGATGATATCCTCTGCTATTTTTTTCCATTCCTCCCAGGTACAACTGCCCAGGGTTCCATTGAAAACCGTTGGTTCATTATAGATTTCATAAAAAGCTACCGTAGGAATATCTTTATAATGCCTGGCGATGGTTTTCCAGAAATAGTAGGTCTCTCTTTTGGTCGTTTCATAGATGTCATGCTGGAACATCTCCATTTGAAGGTTTCCAATACTGTGCCAGTCGATAATGACATAAATGCCCAGTTCGCTACACCAATCTACAGCCTGGTCGAGTAATTTTAGATAATTTTTTATCCCTCTTTGCCGCAGCGCCAAAGGGTGAACAGGAATTCTGACCAGGGTTGCCCCCCAACTTTTGATGACTTCAAAATGCGCTTTGCTCCAACGGCCATCTTTAACTATTTTATCGGGGTCCGCAATGGATAATCCTTTAAAAACCAGTATCTCGTCATTTTCATTGACCAATTTGTTCTTTTTTACCCGGATGAAATCCATATCCAGGGCGGTTGATTTAATTTGGTAGGCAGGAATCCATTCTTCATTCCACCAATCTGCCCGGTCAGTATCAAAAAAATGATCCTGGCTGAAAACAGGAAAAATCTGGCTTAGGCCAAAGACTAACAGGAGAACACAATTGAATTTTTTCATCGCAGAACATTTTAATTCATTGGTTCAAACTTAACCAAGATGAAAATAACCGGTCAGAGGTGTTTTATTCAAAAAAAGGGGGTAAATGTTGATCGGGTGCCAATTGGACCTTTTAGGCCAATCGGCCTGTGCAGGAAATTTTTTGAAAATGGAATGCGGTCAAAATTATTAAGGACCAAAGTAAATTAGAGCGTGTTTAAATTTGCTTTTGATTACGAACATCCATTCAACCCGCTTCGGGGTTGGCAGTGCTTATTCTCTTCTCAATGGATTTCATCCATTGTTTTTGACATGGATTTCCTTCGGAAAAATAGCAGGTATTTCAAAGAAACCAGGATGAATTGGTTAAAGTACGGCTTAATTCAAAAAAATGATTATTTATGATACCTGGAAGGACTCATACCGAATTCTTTTTTGAACTGATCGCGGAAAGATTTGAGGTCATTATAGCCCACCAGGTAGGTTACGTCCGAAACATTGTATTGCCCGGATTCCAGCAACTGCGCCGCCCTCAGCAATCTGAAGCTCCGAATAATGTGATTGGGAGATTTTCCGGTGAGCGATTTTAGTTTTCGATACAACTGCATTCGGCTCATTTGCAGGGCGGAGGCCAGTTGATCTACTGAAAAATCGCTGTCATCAATATGTTTTTCTACCACGATCTTGATCTGGGAGAGCAATTTTTCATCCATGGAATTCAGCACCACTCCCGAAGGGCTCAGGTCAAAATTTTTGGCAAAATGTTCCCGAAGCACATTCCTGCTATCGATCAGGTTTTTGATACGAGTGACCAGCAGCCGCATATGAAAGGGCTTGGTTACATAATCATCGGCCCCGGTTTCCAGTCCGTCCACTTTAAAAATAAGGGAGGTTCGTGCGGTGAGTAATATGACTGGTACATGGCAGGTTACAATATTGGATTTTATCCTGGCACACATTTCAATTCCGTCCATTCTAGGCATGGCAATGTCGGCAAGAATAAGTGATGGCGGTTCTGCGAGTGCTTTTTCCAGCCCTTCCTGCCCGTCAGAAGCTTCACTTATTTTATAATCATGCTCCAGGTTTTCACGCAGATAGGCACGGACATCGGGATTGTCTTCTACGATCAGGATTCCCGGCTTATTGCTGTTGCCATTTTTAGATTTATCCATTTCCATCGTAATTTCAGATAATTCTGACGGTGGCTCAGGAAAAATAAACCCTGATGTTGAGTTGGTATGATCTTCCTTCTCACCGGGAAGCAATTCACTGTCCGTAAAATGATCTTTTCCTTTTAGGATCCTGATCCGAAAGGTAGTCCCTACCCCTTCTGTACTTTCTACTTCAATTTTTCCGTGATGTTTTTCCACAATCATTTTTGCCAGGGACAAACCTATTCCTGTACCTCCTCTTCTGGAACGGTCGATATTTTTTTCAACCTGGTAGAACCTTTCAAAAATATTCTCCAATTCATTTGCGGGGATTCCCATCCCGGTATCCGAAACAGAAAGATAAATGAAATCATTTTCCTGGATATCGACGGAAATGGATCCCCCGTCTTTGGTAAATTTGAAAGCATTGGAAAGAAGGTTAAAAAGAACTTTTTCAAGTTGTTCATGATCTACAAAGGCCGGGATTTCCTTAGGGGCGGAATCAAACGTAAGTTTAATGTTTCGTTGTTTGGCCAAATACTTGAAGGACAGGATAATTTCCTTTGAAAACTCAACCAGATCTTTCTCTCCAACATGAAGATTCATCAGCCCTGCTTCGTTTTTCCGAATATCCAATAGTTGATTGATCAAAGTAAGCAGGCGGTTGGCATTATAGTACATCCTGGAAAAAATTTGATGCATTTTTTTGTCTATGGGCTGCTGGAGAAACTGCTCTAATGGACTGATAATTAGAGTTAAAGGGGTTCTGAATTCATGGGAAAGATTGGTAAAAAATTGCAACTTCAGCCAATTCACTTCTTCGAGTTTTTCGCGCTCCACCCGTTCCAGTTCCAGGTTATGGCGAAATTCTGCCCGAAGTTTGGTCAAACGGATTCCAATGTAGATCAGCCATGCAGCCACCATTCCGTAAAGGACATAAGCCCATCCGGTAAGCCAAAATGGAGGATTAATAACAAGTTTCAGTTCCGCCGGTTCGCTCCAGGCTCCATCTCCGTTGGCGGCTTTTACCATAAAAACGAATTCTTTGTAAGGAAGATTGGTATAATGTGCCGTACGCTGTGTGGCATCCGTATACACCCAATCCGGATCAAATCCTATCAATTGATAGGCGTATTGAATTTTTTTAGGTTCCCCAAAGTGTAAGCCGGTAAATTCAAAAGAGACTACCTTTTCCTTATGACTCAATTTCAATTCCAGGGTCTCTGAAATGCTTTTATTGAGAATTACATGCCCGTTCCTTGTTTCCCCAATGCCGACGGAACGGTTTGATAATTTGAAATCTGAAATGACAATCCTTGGAGCAATAGTATCCAGATGGATGTTATTTGGATTAAAGGCGGATAAACCATTTACGCCACCAAAAATGAGTTGCCCGGAATCCGTAATGTAGCCGGCATCATCATTGTAATAGTTATCCTGCAGGCCGTTGAACCCATCAAAATTCTTTATAGCCATCTTTCCCTCAACAAAATTGAAGTAAGAAATACCTTGCTGGGTACTCACCCATATCTTTCCCGAAAAGTCCTGCAGGATGGATTGAATCGTTCCGCTGCTCAAGCCATCTTTTTCATAAAAACTGGTAAATTTTCCTGTTTTTGAATCCAGCAGATTCAGCCCGTTATCTGTGCCCACCCAGAGTTGCTCATTGGTGTCAATATAAAAGTCGTTGATAAAATCATTGCTCAAATTACCCTCCTGGCCTCCTTCAGAACGAAACCATTCTACCAGCTCCAGGGCATTGGATATTTTGTCGAATTTTAATTTATACACTCCACCTCCCCGAGTCCCCACCCAAATGAAAGCCTGTCCATTTTCAATGGTTTCAATAAGATGTACAATCGGGTAAAGTTGAAAATTTATATCCAGATCCCTGGTCAGTAAATAGTGATAAAAAGTGCCGGTGGCCGCATCATAGCGGTCGAGACCTTTATCCCAGTAGCCCAGCCAAATATCATCTGAAGTGGTCTGAAGAAGCGACATCACATAGTTGTCCCCGAGCTGTTGGTCACTTGTGGTAAATTGCTGCAGATTTTTGACCACTTCTCCTTGTTTTGGAATCTGGTCTTCCTTAATTCTAATCACTCCAGCGCCATCCGTTGCGATCCATAACCAACCGTCTTTGTCTAATAACAAATCGAAAACAAACCCGGTAAGGTCCTGCATTTTTGAGACATCAAATTGATAATTCCGGGAAGTTGAAGTTAGATTATTGTCAGCATCCAATGCCAGGAAATTCAGCCCTCCTCCCCTCGAGCCAACCCATACTCCCGGTCGGCTTACTGCCGGAGTAATACAGGTGATACTACTCCCGGCATTATCCTTGGTTTCCGGATGGATCAATTGAAAAGCTTTGGCGTTGAGGTTCAGCTTATTCACACCTTTGTCCAATCCTATCCACAGGTTATTGGTCCGATCTTTCGAAAGCGACATAACCACATTGTTACTCAGGCTGTTGGGGTCGTTTTTAACTGCAGTAAAACATCTGTTGTACCCCGTTTTTGTATTAAGCAAATTCACACCGTTATAAGTGGAAACCCACACCAGGGAGGAATCTTCTTCCAAAATATCTGATACAAACGGATGACTCAGGCTATTGGGGTTGCCCATCTCATGGCCATAATAGTCGTACTCCAGATACGCAGGATCAGTGGCTGAATAGTGAATTTTCTTCAGACCAATACTGGTACAAATCCAAAAAACATCCCGTTGATATTTTGAGGGAATAATTTTAAAAATGAAGTTATGGCTAAGGTATATTTCATCAACCGCTCTGGCAGGAGCAAGATCATACCGGATAAAATATTCTTTGCTGCCTTTTTGAACCAATCGGTTCAATCCTTCCTCCGTGCCAACCCAAATGGATCCGTCGGCGGTCTGGGCCAGGGAATAAACAAAATCGTGACTAAGGCTTCTGGTGTCTGTAGGATCATTCAAGTAATGGATGTAGTTTCCACTTTCAGGGTCAAACCGGTTCAGCCCTCTCTCCGTTCCAATCCAAAATATTCCGTTCTTATCTTCCAGTATCGCACTGACATTATCATTGCTCAAACTGTTCATATCCTTCGGATCCCGGCAAAACTGCTTAAAGGTATCTTGCTCACGGTCATAGCGGTAAAAGCCTGAATAACTCGTTCCAATCCAAAGGTTACCCTTGCTGTCTTCAAAAATTTCAGTAATCTTATTGCTTTTTATTCCATTGGTATTACCCGGTTGCTGGCGATACATTTTTACCGAATAACCATCGTACTTGGCCAGGCCTGCCCAGGTGGCGATCCAAAGGAAACCGAGATGATCTTCAACAATATCATTTACCCCTGAATTGGGGAAACCTATTTCCGACGGGAGTTTTTCAAATTGAAATTTGATTCCTTTATCCTGCGCAAACAGGAAAACAGGAGCACAAATCATAAAAAGGATAAGGTTACGATAATTGATCATTGATCTCGAAGATTCAAATTTAAAAATCGTAACAAGTTACAAAAATTAGATTGTTGTAATAAAGAAATGAAGCCGGTAATCTCAGGATAAACGATTGATGAGTTCCAAACACATCCTCACATTATGATAAGGTGCTTTCCATGGCCCTGCTTTATCTTCAGAAAGGATGGGCACTCCTTCCCGATTGGTACGCCAGTACCATTCCCCCAATTCGGGATCAATGATGAAAGCTTTAATAAAGTTCCAGCTGTTTACGCTGGCTTTTGCAAAGGCCTCTTCCCCGGAAAGCTGCCACGCATTCCAAAAACCAACCACCGCTTCTGCCTGGGGCCACCAATGTTTGTCGAAATCGATGATCCCTTCATGGTCTGCCTCGTATAGTAATCCGCCATCACTATCCAATCCTTGTTCCATCACCGATTTTGCCATTTGGATACTTATTGGCAATATTTTTTTCAATAATTTTTGGTCTTTAAGCACTTCAGCGGCTTCCCACAACAACCAGCTTGCCTCAATATTGTGCCCAAAAGAAATATGTTCACTTTTAGGTTGCCAGTCCTCATCGAAATAAATGTGCATGCTTCCATTTTCGGAAATAAAGAAATGATCGATAAAAATTTGGATAATGTTTTCCAGTGCCTTTTTTACAAAATCAGCAGATTCAACCCGGTAAAAATTGGTATAGGCCTCTAAAACATGCAAATGAGTGTTCATAATTTTAGCTTCGTTTGCATCTTTTTCACTGAGCCGGATATCATCAGTATCGGTCCAGTCGCGTGCAAAAGCATTGTAATATCCACCCTTTTTCATGTCCAGGCTGTATTTTTCAATGAGCCAGAATATTTCAGTTGCCATGTCCAGGGCCTCTCGCTTGTGCGTAAGAATATAATACTCAGACAGGGCATAGATAGCAAAAGCCTGCGCATAAATTTGCTTCTGATCGTCGGCATAATTCCCCTGGAAATCAACAGACCAAAATACGCCCCCCTCCACTTCATCCCAAAAAAATTCCAGCAGGTACTGATAGGCTCTGTCTGCAAATTCACGATATCCTGAATTACCGGTTTCAATGGCCGCCGCGGAATAAGTCCATAATAACCGTGCATTCAAAATAATTCCTTTATCAGTCTTTGGAAAAAGAGTGCCGTAACTATCCATTCTACCAAAAAAGCCACCATTTTTATCATCAATCATATAATGAGACCACCAACCGAGAATTTTATGCATTTCTTCCTGGAATTCCTTTTTTAACTGAATCCTTTCGACATGCCAGGCTCCTTTTTCAATATTGGATATTTTCATAATCCCAGGCGTTTCATGATTTCTAAATTATCGGATATCAATTGATTTCGGGTTTCCACACTAGCTGCCGACCTGAATTTATCCGGTGGAGTATTGACGACATAATCCACCAATTTATCGATACTTGAGGTGGCCACATGCATGCGGGTATCCGAGGAAGCGTAATAAATGAACACCTTATGCTGTTCATTAACGATCCAGCCATTGCTGAAGGCTACATTGGAAACATCCCCTACCCGTTCAGCTCCCTGAGGGGCGATAAAATAGCCTCCTGGAGCATGGGTCACTACCCAGGGTTTTTCCAGGCTGGTCATGAACATATAAAGCACATAACGAAGCCCGGCAGCAGTATTCCTGACACCATGAGCCAAATGGAGCCACCCCTTATCTGTTTTTAAAGGGGCCGGCCCTTGCCCGTTTTTCACTTCTTTTATGGTGTGGTAAATTTTACTATCGATGATGATCTCCTTTTCCACAGTAGGGTTTTCCATGTTTTCAATGAGCCCCCAGCCAATACCGCCACCACCGCCCACCTCGATAAATCCGTCCTGGGGGCGAGTATAAAGTCCGTATTTTCCGTCGATGAATTCGGGGTGAAGGACTACGTTTCGCTGTTGGCCGGCATGACTAATCAGGTCAGGAAGGCGCTCCCAGGTCACCAAATCTTTCGTCCGGGCAATACCACAGGCCGCTACAGCGGCCGTGGTGTCCTGAGGCCGGTCGGTATCTTTGCGCTCTGTGCAAAACAGGCCATAAATCCAGCCGTCTTCATGATGGACCAATCGCATGTCATAGACATTGGTATCCGGTTCTTCAGTCTCCGGTAAAGTAACCGGGTAATCCCAAAAGCGAAAATTATCGATACCATTAGGACTTTCGGCGACGGCGAAAAAAGATTTCCGGTCGTAACCTTCTACCCGGAGCATGAGCAAATATTTTCCGTTCCACAGCATCGCTCCTGCATTGAAGGTGGCATTGATCCCCTGCCGTTCCATAAGGAATGGATTTGTTTTTTCATTGAGGTCATATCTCCAGAAGATCGGGGTATGCTTAGCCGTTACGACAGGATTTTTCCAGCGGGAAAAAATCCTGTTGCCGTCGGTTTCCGGCACATTCTTTTTTCTAATCAATTCATCGTGCGTCGAAAAGAGTTTTGCTATTTTTTCCTGAAAATCAGTCATGTTTAAAAATTAATGCTTTAAAAAATTCTATGCAGCTTTGGGCAATTTATCAAACCATGTCTTTTTTAGTATCAGGCTGCAAATCAACGCTACTCCAATGGCAATAATGGTTGGAACCACTTGCATCAACACCAGATAAATCGGAAAAATTACCAATGAGGTCTGCCAGACCACTCCAATGGCTACATTAAACATATCCCTTTTGAAATTGGTATTTCTCTTAAAATCAGGATCTTCTGCCATTACTTTTTCATGAATGGGCTTCCAAAAACCCCAGGGACGAACATTTTTGTAAAATTTTTTCAAAATTTCTTCTTCAACAGGAGGAGCGGTAAAGGTACCGATCAGGCATCCAGCGAGGGAAACCAAAAGCATGAGCGGGAAAGTATAGAGGTCAAGCACTCCATCGAAAATAAAGCGGAAAGACAATGCGGGCACCAAACCACCTACCATACCCCAAAAAAATCCGTGCCCGTTGAAGCGCCACCAGTACCACTTCAGAACGTTGGCCGCGACATAACTTCCGTACAAACCCGAAACGATCCACTGCAACAGATCATTGACGTTTTTGGCATAAAGCCCCAGCACTATACTGATAAATACCATAATAAGTCCTGCCGCATAATTGACCAGTTTTATCCGCGTCGCCGGGGCATCTGGTTTAATATATTTGAGGTAAATATCATTGACTATATATGCCTGTGTGGCGTTTAATGTACCTGCAAAGGTAGACATGAAAGCTGCCAGCAATCCTGCCAGTAAAAGTCCCAGGAATCCCACAGGAACGAATTGACTAATGGCTGATGGTAAAATTTGCTCAAAGTCAATGTTACCTCCAACCATAAGGTCGAGTTTATCATAAAAAAGAATAGCCAACACGCCGAAACCCGCGATCATGAAATACCGGATGGGCATTAAAATGAGACTCACAGAACCACTCATCAGGGCAGCTTCTCTGGGGGACTTAGTCGATAGAATTTTCTGCATATCGTAATTGGGCGCCGGCCCTGCAAGACTGACCAAAACACCTTTGAAGATCATCATCATAAAAAAGACCGAAAACAGGCTAAATCCGTCCGTTTTGATTTTTTCATTGACTTCAGGGATTATAGTGGACCAATCCAGTTCCAGGCGCATTCCAAAAAAAGGCGTCAACCATCCATCAGGGACCAAAAATTCATTGCCTGACAGGGCGTTCATGGCGATCACTCCCACCACAATAGCAGAAACGGCCATCAGGGCAAACTGTAGGACATCGGCCCATACAATACTTAGCATTCCCCCAAGTAAGGCATAGAATACGGCAAAACTGGTAAAAATAATGCCGTAAAAATGGGGGACGTATTCCGGAGCTACATCAAATGGAACATAAGCGGAAACCACTTCCCAGGGCACAAATATTTCGGCAAACTTGCCAATCCCGATAAATCCGTAGGCCAGGTAACCCAGCCCCATGATAATGGCAAAAACGATCACTATTTTGTGGGATATTTGGGCTCCTTTTTTGAGACCAAAACGGGTATTTATCCATTCCGCACCGGTAGTCACATTGGATCTTCGCAACCAGACGGAAAGAAAGATCATCAAAAATATCTGGTTAAAAACAGGCCATAACCAGGGAATCCATGCACTTTTTAATCCATAAACAAACAACAGGGTCACCAACCACATGGTACCGGAAATATCAAACATTCCGGAGGCATTGGAAAGGCCAAGCATATACCATGGCAAGCTATTTCCGCCAAGAAGGTAGCTGTTTTTGCTTTGCTCAGCCCTTTTTTTCAATAATAGCCCAATGACAACAGTGGTTATCAGGTAGGCAACGATTATCAATAAATCTATTGTCGATAATTTCATTTATGCTGTTATTTGTAGTGGTTTGTTTGTTTTCCAAAAGTAAATCAGGGCTGTTGATTTTGTGTCGTTTTGGGCATTTTTCCTTTGCCAATTTTATACAATTTAGGTAATTCTTCCTCCATCAGGATAATTGAATCCCTGGAAAATTCCATGAAGTCAGGCGCGCTAAGGTGCCCTGGATAAGGAGCATAGTGATGTGTGCTGTTTGCATTTCGCCATACCAACACCCAGGCGATGCGACTGGCCACAGGATCCACTTTGATGTTTTTCAATAAATACTCGGTCCACCAGGTGGCCACAGGAATCCCCTCGAGCCCCGTTTCGGTAAGGGCGGCAACTTTACTTTTTTCATCCGCCATTTCTACAAGCAATCTAAGCCGGCGGGTCAATTCGGAAGGATCATTTTCGGGGCTTACGTCATGGTAATCATCCAGGCCAAGAATATCGACATACTCATCTCCTGGATAACATTGAAGATAATGCTCTTTGTCTGTAAAAACATCAGGGGAATAACAATACAACAGGTTGTGTACGCCCTTTTTATCACGCAGGTATTCCACCGTAAATCTCCAAAGGTCTTTGTACTCTTCCGGGGTGCAATGAGGTTGTCCCCACCAAAACCACCCTCCTGTCTGTTCATGGAAAGGCCTGAAAATTATGGGAATATTTTGTTTAATCAAAAAACCTTTTCGAAGGCTTTTGAAAAATTCAGCCAATACATCCAGTTGCTGAGTGTAAATTCCGTGTTGAGGGCCGCCCGGCAAAATGGCCGAAACCACATTTTGACCTACATCCCACGAACTTCCGTCTGTTACAAAATTATCCGCATGCCAGCTAACGGTATTCACGGCTCCCATTTTGTAGGCTTCGAGCATCCATTTCCTCATGGAGGCAAATCTTATGGTATCGATATTCCTATCGAGTTTTCCCAACTTGCCAATGTCCCATCCAAATATCGCCGGGTAATTTCCGCATACATCTTTTACATCGGATCTTTTTTTGTGCCATTCCTTCCAGGTTACACCATAAGCCAGGTCATCCTGGTGACCAAAAAGGATATGCTCAGCGGAGATTTCTTTAAGGTTTTCGTAAAGGGCCTGAGTTTGCCTGTTGGCGTTTGGATCCACCATATTAGGAGGATCTCGTCTATCACTATCACTCTGATCAGCAAAGCCAAACCAGGCTACGACAGACAAGAGTAGCAGGAAAAATTTTAATCCTTTCATGGCATCAAATCGAATTTTTACAAAAAAGTTTTGAAAAATATGCAAGAGCCTTTTTCAGGCTCCTGCGTATTTTGTTCAAAGAATTTATAAAGCTTCGAAACGCACGTTGTCAATGCAAACATTTACGTGGGAATCCCCATCGTTAAATGCCACACCAAAATCAGAAGTGATACTGTTCAAATCTGTCAGAGTCAATGTTCCCCAGCCATAATTATCAGTAAATTCTGACAATGGAAGAGTTACTGTAATCCAGCCATTGGTACTATAGGATCCTGTATCGGCCCAAGGATTCCATCTATACCAAAAATCACCTTCCGTACCATTCAATCTCCATTGAAATACCCCGCCAGTAATCGGTTCTAATACATTGATGTCAAACTTAAGTACATAACCCGAAATGTTGGTTCCAACAGTTGCTCCAGGGAAATTGTCTGCTCCGTTTCTCCAGAAAAATCCTTTCCAGCCAGAAAGGTCATCATTAACACGGAAATAGTTTGAGCCATCAAGAGAAAGATCAGGATCATTTTCGACTCCGCCGGTATCTCCCCACCATGATCCAAGGTTGTCAAAATTGAAAAATACCAGTGCTGGGTCAACCACAGGATCTACCCCCTGGATATTGATTGGAGGAGAGAAAAATTCCTGGCCGGTGAAAGTGATGAATTTAATATTTCCCAGCCCGGTTTGAGTGGCTAAAGGAATAAATACTTCAATCAAATTAGCTGTTTTGGTTCCAAACATTGTTGCCGGCACATCCCCGGGGAAAATTACTTCATTTAATTCATCCAGGTGCTCGCCAACTATGCTGATCATATCGCCGGGAGATGCTGTAGCCGGCATGCTTGTAATAACGGCCGCAGTAGCGACAGCGACTTCAAAATCAATTGAAGACGTAACGGTACTTCCATTGGTGGTTACCACAGTTACCGGACCAGTAGTTGCTCCAATGGGCACATTTACCGTTGCGGTGGTTAAAGTTGTACTGGTTACGGCAGCCGAAACATCTCCGGTAAACTGAATGGTTGTAACCAGATCGAGATTAGTACCCTCTATGGTTATTTCCTCTCCGAATTGGCCATTATCAGGAGATAAACCTGTAATGGTCGGCAATACAAAATTGAGCACATTACTGCTTGAAACGGATTTATCCGCTGCGGTATATACCGTAACCACATCACTTGTAGCATTCATGGGAACAGTAACAACCATTGTTGTGGCCGATCCACTAGAGACTGTACCTGAAGACCCGCCGCCGAATTTAACATCCGTAACCAGGTCAAGATCATTACCACTTATGGTCAATTCCGCCCCGTTTTTAACAGGATTAGGTGCAATGCCTGTGATCTGAGGGACAACCATCACCAGTGCATCTGCAGAAGTCACGGTGACCAAAGAAGCCGGAGTAATTTTTACATTCCCGTCATGTGCATCTCCGGGAACCATAACTTCAATGCTTGTCAGGGACTGACTTACAAAAGAGGTAATCGCCGCAGTTCCGGAAAATTCAACCTGTTTAACCAGGTCGAGGTCTGCCCCGCTAATGGTCAGCATGCTTCCTGCCTTTACCGGATTGGGAGATATGCCGGCGATGGAAGGAAGGACAACATCAAGTACTGCTTCGGATTCCACCACAATAGGGATTTCCTCCCCATTTGAGATCGCAATTTTTCCTGATTGGGCCCTTTCGGGAACTGGCACCTGAATTTCCTGGCGGGTATGGCTTACAAAGGCGGTATCTCCAATAGCTACACCATCGCTAAACACTACAGTATTAATGAGATTCAGGTAATCCCCCTGAATGGTCAGCATATTGCCGGCCTTAACAGATGCCGGGCTGAACGAGGTCAAAACAATAGGTTCGGAAATGGTTAAGATTGTAAGAGAAGTAATATCTCCATCCGGCGTTTTTAAGATGATATGCCCCTCAACAGTTTCCTGAGGAATAGTCAAGGTGATCAACTCTGCCGTTTTAGAATCAAAATTGGATACATTAATATTATCCGGTAAAATAACTGCCGTTACTTTATCGAGATTGGTTCCAATTATCTTAAGCGTTCCTCCGCGCAGTGCGGGAGAAGGGCCGAAGCTCAATAATTGAATGGCGTCGGTTGGGGTATCGTCCTCCTTTTTGCAAGCACTGAAAAAGATCATTACAGCCAGGAAACCGACACTTAAAATGGTTAAAAATTTATATGGTTTATTCATGATTCCTTTTTTTTATTGTTAAAGCTTTACTACTCTCGGATTATCAATGCCAATCAGGACATTCTGTGTTCCGCTGGCGTCGCCGAATAACATAATAGTAAAGTTTGTGTATTGAGAAAGATCCTCAAGCTGTGCAGGATTACCATCTTTATCTTGTGTAAATTCAGTCAAAGGTACTGTAACCGTAACCCATCCGTCTGTCTGATAAACACCTGTTGCTTCCCAGGGTTTCCAGCGGGCCAAAGGCACCGGAATGTCCCGTCCATGATCACCACCGTAAGGGGCAAAGAATATTTCCAGCGGAATTTCCCGCCATTCAAACGCGCTATTGATTTCAAAACGCACTCCCCATTCATTGACAGAGGCTCCGTTAGGAAAGATCGGCACATTACCTCTTCCTGTTTCTCCGTCTTCGGCTATGTACATCATGTTCAGTTCATTGACCCACTGCCAGGCACCGACGTTATCTTTTTTGAAGTAGGTATAATTGCCGGAACAAGGCTTCAGATCCGTTGGACCTGAGGCATCTGCGATCGGGGAGTTCCAGCTGCGTGAACGCCAGTTGTCAAAGTTTACTATGACGTTGCGGTCATCCCGAAAATAGAAACCGGATTTTGCTGTTCCGAAATTTGTGGTGACCAAAATTTCTCCCATCTCACTTCCTTCAGGAACCATCACCTGGAGCTGTGTCTTAGTAAGGGAAACGATGGTAGCCTCTCCCCCTCCAGGGAAGGTAACGGTTGTGGGTTCGAAGAAAAAATCTCCGTTCAATACTGCGATATCCCCATCCTCGACGTATTCGCATTTAATG
This sequence comes from Lewinellaceae bacterium, assembly GCA_020636105.1. Classification (NCBI taxonomy): domain Bacteria; kingdom Pseudomonadati; phylum Bacteroidota; class Saprospiria; order Saprospirales; family Lewinellaceae; species Lewinellaceae bacterium. The sequence goes on along the minus strand of JACJYL010000001.1, from coordinate 519,460 downwards.
GAGGATAGTATTGGTGCAGGTACATTTACAAAAAATTCGTAGAACAGTTCATCTCCGTTGGCAAAGACAAAACGAATCTGGTTGGTTACTTCTGTAGGCACGCTGCTTGGTACATTAACGAGGATCGTTTTGTCGGTAACATAAGTCGGATTCAGGGATGCCTTTTGGTCGTTGAACCAAATTTCAACCGTGTATCCAAGATCCTCTCCAATGATAGCAATTAGAGACCCCATGAATGATCCAACCAATAGTGAATCAGCCGCATTGGGGTCTGTGGAGCGTATATAATGAACAGCAGGATTGCCTATATCCGCATTTGGATCGATAACCACAGGCTCATCTTCCTTCATGCAGGAGGTTGCAATAAAGCCGATCACCATGAAAAGGAGAGCAAAAAGCGATATTTTTTTATATGATAAATTCATTTTTACATTATTTTGAATATTCGAAATAGTATTGAAAATTCAGGAGCTGTTTTGCGGTAAAAACCAACAGCCTCTTTTCAATTCTAATTAAAATCATAATCCACTGCAGGCTCATCTGGTCCCAAAAGAGGGTTGGCCACTACCTCTGCGGAAGGAATCGGCAACTGGAAATGAGACGCATTGATGGAAATCGGGTTTGTCGGAGGTGTCAGAATATATCCTTCGATGGTATTTTCATCTGCGGCATTTGGACCATTATCCCGGTTGTAAACGGATTCCCTGTCCATGGAATTTACATACTGTACGGCTCCTGATGGATCCCTGTAGAAATAACGCTTGATGTCAAACCAGTTTATTCCTTCCAAACCGAACTCTACTCTCCTCTCCTTCAGGATATCCATCCAGGTAAGGCTTGATTTTGCCGGCAGGTTGGCACGATCACGTATCGCATTGAAATATTGCAATGCCATAGGATCTGAAGTTGAAGTCTGAGCCCCAAGGGCAGCTTCAGCATAAATCATGTAAACATCAGCCAAACGCAGCAGAATCGAATTGATCCGGGTAGCCTGACCGGTGGTTACCCCACCATCGGTATCGTCATTGCTGCCGATGACGTATTTTTTGATATTATTCAACAGAGGTGCTGCACTTTCCAGAATCGTATTAGGATCCGCAGGATCGCGATGTACAATATAATAGGTGTAGCCCCCATCGTTTTTCCGAAGTTCAGGGTAGTAATCACCCTGGGTCATGTAAATCGCAGACCGGCGGGCGTCACCACCTTCTACTTGTTGTAAAAAATCATAGGTAACGGATTTAAATCCACCCCAGCATTCCGTATTCTGGGTGAGCAGGCTGCTCCGGGCCCAGTTGGCCTGCCGGCTGTTTCCAATCGCATAGGAACCTTCCATCCATTGCAAGGCAAAAAGTGATTCCTGGTTGTTATTCTGGTCGTATTTGAAAATATCCGCATAGTTGGACATTAGCGATAAACCACTGTTATTGATCACATCAGCTGCATATTGTTTGGCCAGATTAAAATTCTCTCCTGATTTAGGATCGCTCAGGTTTGAGGCAATGGTCAAATGAACTTTTGCCAGCAACCCCTTGGCAGACCAGGAAGTTACACGGCCCGGTGTGTCTGAATCAGGCAGATTTTCTGCAGCAAAAACCAAATCCCGGCGAATAAATTCGAGGACGCTGGCATGGGTATTTTTGGGCAGCATGAAATTATTGCTCACCACAAGTTCTGTTGAATTTTCAACAATAGGCACATCGCCCCAATACTCCGTAATCATGTAATAGGCCATGGCACGAATAAATCGTGCTTCTCCTAACGCCTTGTCAATAACCTCTTGTGGGACATTGCCCTCAGCAGATCGAGGCATGTCATTGATGACAGAATTGGCATAGGAAATTACCCGGAATAATCCTTTCCAGCCTGAAGAAATGTGTGCATTTCCAGCATTAAAGGAAAAATAGAAGAACTGACCTTCCTGGTCCCAGGTATGATATATATCACCTGACATACAGTCTCCTGCCGTCCAGGCAAATTTGTCATTGTAATCAAACCAAGGGAAGCCGTATAAAGAAGCGGTAGCTGCCTTTATTTCACTTTCTGACTTGAAGAAGTTGTCTGCCGTAAGTCGGTCTACCGGCTCGATTTCAAGGAAATCTTTGGTACAGGCACCTGTGAAAAAGGCTAAAACCAAAGGCAGCAATACAAATTTAAATATATTTCTCATTTGAATTAATTTAATGTTTAACAAAGGAAATTTTAGAAATCCAGGTCAACGCCGAAAGTAACGAGGCGAGGCGATGGATATCGTCCCATGTCCACATTCTGAAGCAACGGATCCTGGTTGAAGGCCCCGATCTCAGGATCATATCCTGAATACTTGGTGAAGGTGAAAATGTTTTGTGCATTCACATAAAATCTTAGCCTTTGCACTTTATATCTTGTGGTAAAAGAAGCAGGCAAAGTGTAGCTCAATCTGACATTTTGAATCCGGAGGTAAGATCCGTTTTCGATAAAGCGGTCAGACATACGGTTATTTCCGTTGTTGTCATTTGTGGTAGGTCTTGGAATGTCAGTACCTGTGTTGACCAGGTAAACATTGTCTGGATCATCTGCTGCCCCATTGGCATCGTATAATCCAACCTGCGCACGATTGATAACCGAAGAAGCCTGGTTGTTGAACACGCTGGTTTGTCCTTCGATAACCACTCTTGAATAATTTAGCACATCTGCGCCAAAAGCTCCATTGAGATAAACCGTCAATCCAAAAGGTCCGTAATTGAATTCATTGTTCAATCCAAAGACAAAATCGGGGTTAGGATCTCCGATGATGGTTTGATCCTCCGTGGTGATGACACCGTCGCCATTGATATCTTTGAATTTGACATCCCCTACCCAAACACCTTGTGTTTTATTGACAAGATTCTGTCCATTAGGATGTTCCGTTGTGATGTTACCATCGCTCACCTGTACCGCATGATTGAGAATGTCGTCCTTGTCGGTAAACAAGCCATCTGCCTGGTAACCGTAGAACATGCCTATTGGAGAGCCAACACCTGTTCTCGTAGCCGTCTGGAATTGGCTATACCAGTACAGGTTTCTCCAGTAGATCCTGGAATCATCATCCAACTCAAGTATTTTATTTTTGTTTTTTGAAAAAGTCAGGCTGGTAGTCCAGTTGAAATTTCTTCCTCTTATATTACGTGTAGTCAACGAGAGATCGACCCCCTTGTTTTCCATTTTACCTACATTGGCAAAAGGTGCGCGGATATCGTTGTAGTTGGTTCCACCCAGGTAACTTGGAATGGATAACTGCAGTAACATATCAGAGGTTTGTTTCTTGTAAACATCAATAGAAAAGTCTATACGTCCCTCGTAAAGGGAAAGATCAATACCTGCGTTAAATTGCTTGGTGGCTTCCCATTTCAGGTCAGGATTCGAAATTTTTTCAAGACGATATCCTGTTCCAAAAGGGGTATTAATCGTCAGCAGGGAAGAACCATAGAGGTAATTGCCGATCGCCTGGTTTCCGACTTCACCATATCCTAATCTTAGCTTAAGATCATAAATGGCTTCGACATTATCAAGGAATTTTTCACTGCTGATCCTCCAGGCAAAAGAGCCGGATGGGAAGTACCCCCATTTGTTATTCGCTCCGAATTTGGAAGAACCGTCCGCCCGCAAAGTAACGGTAAAAAGATACTTGTTGTCAAAACTGTAATTGAAACGGCCGAAATAAGAAGCCAAAGAAGCTCCATCTTTCCAACCTGAAGTACTGGAAGTCTCGTCATTTCCTTCACTCAACACCTGAATGTCGTTGCTTGAAAATTGTTTTTTCGTAACAAGAGAACCTTCCCAGTTCGATTTTTGGGCCTCACTACCGATCATGGCAGTAAGATCATGGCGACCGCCGAAATTAACATTGTAGGTCAGGTAATTTTTCCAGATCCAGAAAAAGCTGCTTTCTTCGCGTTGACGCAACTGGTTTTCGTTATTTTGTAAAACGCCCCAGTTGTAGGTTGGGTGAAACGCCTTGTTGAGGGCATGATTGTTATCAAGACCAAATTCTGATCTGAGACTAAGGCCTTTGAAAAAGTCAACTACCCCGAAAACGTTGGCGGTAAGCCTTTGTCTGTTGAGCGTATTGTTTCTCAACAAAGCTGCTCCTACGGGATTGAAGCTGATATCGGAAGTATTGCTGGTAGGACCGGCAAATTCTCCGTTAAAGTCTCTTACTGCAACATCCGGAGGCATTACCAGAGCCTGCATGATTACGCCGTCCCCACCGTCATTCAGGGTGATTTTTTCCTTGGTGTCCGCAAAAGCCAGATTGGCTCCGATCTTAAACCATTCTTTGACTTTATTGTCAAGATTGACGCGGGTCGTAAATCGATTAAAATCAGAACCGATGACAATACCATCCTGTTGGAAATATCCTCCGGAAACGGCGTATTGAGTATTATCGTTACCGCCTGAAACAGAAAGCTGGTGGCTTTGCATTCCGGCATCCCGGAAAATTTCATCCTGCCAATCGGTTCCATTCCCGAGCAATGAAGGATCAAGGTATCTTAAATTCACCTGTCTGTTCAAATCCTTTGCGATTTCCACCTGATAGGTTGCATAATCAGGCAGAGCCATCATATCCAGTTTGTTGGGTAATGATTGCATGGCGTAATACCCGTTGTAGGATATTTTTGCCTCTCCCGATTTGCCTCTCCTGGTGGTAATGAGTACTACGCCATTGGCTGCACGAGCTCCATAGATGGCGGTAGCCGAAGCATCCTTCAACACTTCAATACTAACAATGTCATTGGGGTTAATGGTGGAAAGCGGATTCACCCTGTTCTGTCCGTTTGCCCCTCCGGCCCAGTCAAAGCCTGAGACGGCCGTACCGTCCCCCTGAAAGGGAATACCGTCGATCACATAAAGGGGCTCACTGGATCCTGTAATAGAATTGGATCCCCTGATTCTGATAGAGGCGCCCCCACCAGGTTGCCCCGAGTTTTGGGTAACCTGTACTCCGGCAACACGACCCTGCAATGCCTGGTCGACATTAGTTACTACCGAATTTTGAATGTCATCTGAAGAAATGGAGGAAACGGCACCCGTAAGGTCTCTTTTTTTCTGAGTACCATACCCTACGACAACGACTACATCCAAAACTTCCGAATTCATCTCCATGACAATGGTGTAAACGGATTCTGCGGTCACCGGGACCGTTTTTGTCTCATAACCGGTATAGGAAATGGAAAGCGTTTCTCCGGTTTTTACTTCGATGGAAAATTTACCATCAAAATCGGTAGAGGTTCCTCTGGCAACAGAATTTTCTACCAAAACGGTTGCACCAATAAGAGATTCTCCGTCGGTAGAAGTTATAGTGCCTGAAATGGTACGCATTTGCGCACTGAGGCTGGCCGTCAATAACAACAAAATTGACAGGCTAAGCCATTTAGATAAAAGTTGATTTACTTGCATAATACTGTTCAGTTTTTTTTAACATGAAAGTATATCAATACGATATTTTCATTTCAAATTTATTCAACTGAGAGGCATGGTATAGGGGGAAAATGTTCAAAAACAGGGGGTATTTAGTACAATTCACCCTGGATGGTATTTTCTGTTACTATTTCCCCTTCAAATTGAAAAATGACACTACCGTTACAAAACCTTATTTGTCATAATTTTAAAAAACAAGAATTTGAAGAAAGAAATATTTATGCAAGGCCAAATGACCTTTTTCTTTTGACATTTAGTACAATAAATGAAAACCTATTTGGGATTTTTTTCCTTTGGTGGAAATTTTTTCAAAAATTCAAGGAAGTTTATGTACTCCCCAAAACCATAAAATTTAAATTTGAGCAATGAAAAAAACTATTTTTTTATGGACCCTGGCCATAACAAACTTATTTATGCATAAACTATTGGCAAATAATGGATCCACCCTGGGACCTGTTATTAACTCGGTGGAGGTATTGACCCCGACTGTTGAACTTTTTGGGAAATTTGAAGCAAAAATTGATCTTAGCGCCAGTTATTCGAATCCTTATAATTACAACCAAATTGAAGTATCTGCCACGTTTACCTCTCCTGCCGGCGCCACTAAAACGGTGGACGGTTTTTTTATGCAGGATTATAACTTAAATGAGACCAACGGCAATTTATCGATCAACGGAACGGGCATTTTTCGGATAAGGTTTTCTCCAACGGAAACAGGAACCTGGAGTTTTATCGTTTCCGTGGTGGACGGAACGGGAAGCAGCTTTTCCGAACTGATCAACTTTGGATGCCTGGACATTGCAAACCCACTAAACCACGGTTTTATACGCAAAAGTTCCACGAATTATCTCCAGTTCGATGACGGCAATCAATATATTGCCATTGGAGAAAATATGGCCTGGCAAAATAATAATGCATATTTAAATTACAAATCCTGGCTGGAAATGCTGATTGAAAATGGAGGTAATTTCTTCCGCCTCTGGCATGCGCACTGGGGGCTGGGCATTGAATGGAGCCCGGGAAATGGTTTTCAGGGCTTGCTAAACTACAAGCAAACAAATTGTTATTACCAGGACTGGATGTTTGACTATTGTGCTGAAAACGGAGTTTATATCATGCTTGCCCTTCAGCATCATGGGCCGGTTTCCACCCAGGTCAACCCGAATTGGAACGAAAGCCCCTATAATGCAGCAAACGGAGGTCCTTGCCAAAGTACCCTGGATTTTTTCACCAATGAAGAAGCTCGTAATATCACTAAAAACCGTTATCGGTATATTATTGCAAGGTGGGGATATTCAAGGAGCATTCTCTGCTGGGAATTGTTCAACGAGGTACATTGGACGGATAATTTTCAAGTCAATAAAGCAGATGTTGCCAATTGGCATTTTGAGATGGCCGATTACCTGAAAGACATCGACCCCAATCTGCATTTGGTCACTACCAGTTATGGAGACGACCTTACGGATGAAGAGGTTTGGGCCTACCCCAGTATTGATCTTACGCAGACACACACCTATAGTAATGTTGCAAACATAGAACGGACCCTGGCCAATGAAAACGGGTTGTATCTTAATGAGTTTAACAAGCCAACCCTGAATGGTGAATTTGGTTTGGGTGGAACCGCCAGCCTGGCCAACCAGGATCCCGATGGGATTCATATCCATAATGCCCTGTGGGGAAGTCTCTTTGGCGGTGGTTTCGGTACTGCCATGACCTGGTGGTGGGACAATTACATTCATCCCCAGGATCTGTACCACCATTTTTTTGGCGTTTCCCAATTGGTAAACGACATCCCTTTTGTGGAAGAAAACCTATCGCCTGCTGACGCCTATGTATTGGGAGCCCCTGACGACCTTACCCTCACACCCTCCCTTGGCTGGGGGGGCATTGGCACCAGCGAGATCACCATCACCGAAGCAGGACTGGTTCTGCCACAAGGTGCTGTACTGGGGCAGTTCCTTTACGGTTCTCAATGGAATACCCAATTCAGAAGTCCTCCCATTTTCCTGGTTCATTATCCCGCCTCCGCAGATTTTACCGTGACCACGGGTTCAGAAACAGGGACAGGCCCGAAAATAACTATAAAACTGGATGGGATTACATTAATTGATCAAAATGCATTGACGGGGACAACTTATACCATTACCGTTCCGGCCGGAAACCATACCATACAGGTAGATAATTCTGGTACAGACTGGATATTGATCTCCTCCTATCGTTTCGAGGGATTGGGATCACAAATCGATGCTCATGTACTAGTGTCAGCTTCCAAGGAAATGGCGACCGGCTGGGCACTGAATAATCGTTATAATCACCAATATATTTCCGCTTTTGGTGAGCCGGATCCAACGCCTCCGTCAACAATAATGGTTGATAATATGCAAAATGGAACTTATGCGCTTCGTTGGTACGACCCAGAAACAGGAACCTTGGAGGGCAATGATGTGGCCCTGGCAAACAACGGCATACTGAGTATCCCCCTCGGGAGTTTTCTTTGGGATAAGGTGTTTATTGTGGACAATCCGTTGGTGGCTACCGAAGATATAAGAGCGGATATTGCCATCGAAGTCTATCCTAATCCGGTCAGACCGGGCGGAACAGTACAATTCAGGATTAAAGATGTAAACGCCATGACAGACCGGATTGCCCTTCTTGATCCCACGGGTCGGGAGGTGCTGAGCATGACACCGGAAAACGATCAGATAATCATTCCTGCCGGATTGCCCGACGGTCCTTATTGGGTGAAATTTGAAAGCCGGAACGGAACTTCTCTTACACCGATAGTGGTGGTGGAATAAATGCAAATTTCAAACTGAAAGTTAAAATGATATGAGAACCGGATTCCTTGCCTTTTTTTTGTTCGTCTCCTTGCTGATTTTTGGATGTGCCATTCAAAACCAGACGGTGGTAAAACAGGACAGGATTTTCCTTCCCACCGACAAAAATATACGGTTTGTTGGCAGAATTGATTTTCGTGATCCGCTGTGGCCGAGGTTTTATCAGCCCGGCATTTATTTTGAAGCCATCTTTAAAGGAAAAGACTGCCGGATCATCGTCCGCGATCAGCAGCTTTGGGGTCAAAATCAAAATTACCTTCAGGTGGTTGTCGATGGAGAAAGCAGAAGAATTCAGACCACAGGAGCTATAGACACGATTGAAGTGGCCAGTGGCTTGCCTGAAGGGCGACATACGTTATTGGTTTGTAAAGATACCGAAGCCAACATCGGCTGGCTGGAATTAGGCGGGATCATTTGCAATAAACTACTTTCCCTACCTCCGCCACCCCGGCATAAGATCGAATTCATTGGAAATTCCATCACTTGCGGGGCCAGTGCCGATCTTTCAGGCATTCCTTGTGGCGGTGGAAAATGGCATGATCAACACAATGCTTATCTAAGCTACGGACCTGTAACAGCCAGGGCTTTAAAAGCAGATTGGCACCTCAGCTCCGTATCTGGTATTGGGCTGATTCACAGCTGTTGCAATTTGGATGTATTGATGCCCCAGGTTTATGACAATATCGATATGCGCGGGGATAGTCTTGCCTGGAATTTTAAAAATTATCAACCCGATGTGGTAACCATTTGCCTCGGACAGAATGATGGTATTCAGGATGCTGATACTTTTTGTAATGCTTATGTCGCCTTCATAGAGAAACTTCGGTTCTACTACCCTACTGCTCAGATCATTTGTCTGAACAGTCCAATGGCGGATGAAAGTCTAAAAGCGGACATGAAAAAAAACTTGTCACGTGTAGTCAAAACAATGCACGACAAAGGCGATCTTAAAGTGGATCATTTCTTTTTTTCAGGGCAATTCAACAGCGGGTGTGACTACCATCCGGACATTAAAGAACATGCACAGATCGCTGAAGCCTTATCTTCACTTCTAAAAGCCAAAATGAATTGGTAACTTCCTTCTTTCAATAAAATCAGCATTGATGAAAAAAAGTTTATTTATACTTGTAATTACCTTTTTATCAACCTCCTCATACAGTCAAAAATTTGAAGGATTGGCCCAGACACCACCCATGGGCTGGAACAGCTGGAATACTTTTGCCATCGATATTAATGAGCAACTTGTCCGGGATATCGCAGATGCTTTTGTCAACCTTGGATTAAAAGAATCTGGTTATGAATACATTGTGCTCGATGACGGGTGGATGTCGCATGAGCGGGATGCTTCCGGAAACCTGGTGGCCGACCCTGCAAAATTCCCTTCCGGCATGAAAAACCTGGCCGATTACGTGCATGGCAAAGGGTTGAAATTCGGTTTGTACAATTGTGCAGGAACCAAGACTTGTGCCGGATTTCCGGGAAGTCGTGGGCACGAATACCAGGATGCGCTGTTGTATGCAAGCTGGGGGATAGATTTTTTGAAATACGATTGGTGCAATACGGGAAAACTGAATGCAGAGGAAGCTTATACTACCATGAGAGATGCCTTGTATGCAGCCGGCCGGCCAGTGGTTTTCAGTATTTGCGAATGGGGTACCGATGAGCCCTGGAAATGGGCGAAAGACATTGGGCATTTATGGCGGGTTTCCGGGGATATCACTCCCTGCTGGGATTGTGAATATGGCTATGGCGGCTGGTCCTCTCTAGGGGTGTGGAGGATCATTAATTTGAGAAAAGGTATCCGTTCGGCCTCAGGCCCTGGTCACTGGAACGATTTTGATATGATGGAAGTGGGAAATGGCATGACCAGCGGTGAAGACCGGGTACATTTTGGAATGTGGGCGATGCTGGCCTCTCCTTTAATTATGGGAAATGATCTTCGTTCCGCTTCAAAGCAAACCCTTGATATCCTGACCAATAAAGAAGTGATCGCGGTCAACCAGGATCCATTGGGGGTGCAGGGATTTCGACTGATGAATGATGGCGACCTGGATATATGGCTCAAACCTTTGGCCGATGGTGCCTGGGCCATGTGTTTTGTCAACATGAAGGAAGCGCCGCTTGACATCAATTTTGACTGGAACAGGGATCAGATCGGCGACAGTTTTGTTGGCAGGAGTCTTGATATCGGCCAGCACACCTACTCCATCAGGGATCTTTTTAATAAAAAGGATATAGGCACCACGGCTCAAAACCTTAAGGCGGTTATTCCCGGGCATGATTGCCTGATGGTTCGACTCACTAAACAATAATTTTATTAGTCCAAATTTTGTTACATACAAAATCCAGTGTTGCAGGGTGCATTTTAATCAAGTGCACCCTATTGTTTTTTCCACTTTGAATAAGGATTTTTCATCAGAACTGCATTATAATACTGTGGTAATCCGGTAATTTCCCGCCCCAGCCAATCAGGCCTTTCAAATCCTTCATCTTCATGACTCAATTCAATTTCTGCAATAATCAATCCTGCATTTTCGTCAAAAAATTCATCCACTTCGAATTCATGTTCCCCCGACGGGATTAAATACCTGATTTTATGGATGGCGCCCGGTTCACAAAGTTTCAATAAATCCAAAGCATCCTCTTTTTTTATCTCGGTTTCCCACTCGTATCTCGACACCCCGGATTCATTGCCCATCCCTTTAATGGTAAGAAAGCCTTTATCCCCTTTTATCCTGATCCGAACAGATCTTTCAGGGGTTGAATTTAAATATCCCTGCACTATTTCAAAGGAATTACTTGCATGCCTTTTAAAATCTCCGTTGACGAGAAATTTGCGTTCTATTTCCAGTGCCATAAATCATTTTATCGGCAAGGTACGCTTTACTACTCAAAAAAGAAGGGAAGCCTAATGGCAATAGAATACTTCTGGAAAGAGGTATTTTAAGCTGTTTTATGAAGGGGGAAGGTTAAACAGAAATTGGTAAAATAGTTTCATTGGAATTTTGGGGGTTTTCATTGATTTTAGCGAAGATCGCTTGAAGAATGGCTAAGGGAAATCAAGAGGCAGAACCGTCCTGACCCTTTCATTTTTAAGAAAGCCGGACGGGTTTTTATCATCTCAAGGCAAAATTGGAAAATAATTTTTGGGAAAAAAAGCGTATAAATACCTGTTTTGATGAAATGACCCGTCAAAACCATCAAAAAAGTGTATGATGAGGGACTTCGAATCTTTACCAAAAAGATTCTCGCAGGATCATCCCTGCCCTATTCGCTGAATGTCTTTTGCTATTTCTTTCAAAGTTTTATCGTAATCCGAGGGCGTTACCAATCCCAAATGAAAATCTCTTTCAAGGGCATAATACCGGCTTGAACAGGTAAGAAAAGCGCTACTCCATCCGCAAGCCAATTCCAGGGCCTCGGGCCATTTTTTTTGCTCCAACAATGAATGGAGTTTTGCTTTTTGTGCATCAGTGAGTTTTATTGGCTCACCAGCTCCGTCGGGCAACACCATGGAGAGCAGTGCCTGTTTTATTTGTTGCAGGGTTCGTTGGTGATGCTCATTCGATACAAGCCCCAGATTGAAATCACGCTCAAGCTGCCGGTTCCTGGTGAAAAACATCAGACCTTCCTTGCTGAAATCTTTCCCTGATTCAAGGGCTTGTTTCCATTGATTTTTTGCCAGGAGTGCAATCAATTGCCGACGTTGATCTTCGGTAAACCCATCTGGTAAATTTACCGAATTCTGGTTGCTTTCCTTCTTCCGGTTTTTAGAGGTCATTTGTTCAGAAGGATCCATAGTTTCGAGGACAGCATAGGTGATCCGGTTTCTGGTAATGTTGAATGTCTCCGCATTGATCTTTCGATCTTCAAACTGTTTATGGGCATTGTCCCATTGAGTTTTGAGCAATATCAGGGATGGGTAACCGGCGTCGACCAGGAGTTGGATGGCTTCCGGTAATTCCCCTTGTGCCAGGAGGGTCCTGACCTGGTTTTTTAGCTCCTCTGTTGTACCGGTATCCTTACCAGAGAAACCTTTAATAAATTTGGATATTTTTGAGAACATGGTAGTTGGATTAATATGGTTATCCAATAGAAATCTATTTAAATACTTCAAACATCTTTTTCAAAGTTTCTTTTTTCTTTTCCGAATAAGAATAGCCTTCTTTCTCCAGCTCCAATAACCCTTGCATTCCTTTGTTCAATATCGGTTTCATCTCTCTGGCCTGATCAAGATATTTTTTAGCATTTTTTTTATCATTTTTGTAAAAGTATACCAAAGAAAGGCCAAGAATTGCGTCTATAGAATCTATATCGTTTCCAATTTTTATACACTCATTGAATTGCTCAATAGCTTTATCGTAATTTTCCTTTTCCAAATAACAATACCCCAAATTGTCAAGCAAACTTGATTCATGGATCTCATTTTTCTTAGCTTTTTCAAGGGTTTCGATAGCAGCATCATAGTCGTTTTGGCTGGCATATGAAATTGCCAGGTTTTGGTAGGCCGAAGCATATTTTGGAGACAGTTCAATGGCATTTAAGTAATCCATTATGGCGCCTGCCCAATCTTCCTTAATAGATTTAGCAACACCACGGTAGAAAAAAGCCATTGGAAAGTTGGGGTCAAGTTCAATGGCTTTTGAATAATCCATAATGGCGCCTGCGTAATCTTCCTTGGTAGATTTAGCAACACCCCGGAAGTAATAAGCCATGGCAAAGTTGGGGTCAAGTTCAATGGTTTTTGAGTAATCCAATATGGCACCCGCATAATCCTGTAGGTCAGATTTTGTCCCACCACGGTTGTAATAAGCCTCTAAAAAATCCGGATCAAGTTCGATGGCTTTTGAAAAATCCAATAGTGCATCTGGATAATTTTGCATCTCACTTTTAACACAACCCCGGTAGAAAATGGCCAGTGCAAAGTTGGGTTCGAGTTCGATGGCTTTTGAATAATCCAATAGTGCATCTGGATAATTCTGCATCAAATATTTAGCAACACCCCTGTCGTAAAAAGCCATTGGAAAGTTGGGGTCGAGTTCGATGACTTTTGAAAAATCCGAAATAGCACCTAAATGATCCTGTAGATTTGATTTAGCCCTGCCCCGGTTGTAATAAGAATCAGCATTTTTTGGGTCGAGTTCAATGGCCCTCGTAAAATCAGCCACCGCACCGGTATAATCACCCGATTCTGATTTCATATAGCCCCGATTGTAAAAATTCATCTCATCGGACGGATTTAATTCAATCAATTTAGTATAATCCGATATGGCTCCCGGATAATCCTGTAACGCTGATTTCGCGTTGCCCCTGACGTCATAAGCTATGGCAAAGTTGGGTTCGAGTTCGATGGCTTTTGAATAATCCAATATGGCGCCCGGATTATCCCCCATCTTTGATTTGGCAACACCCCGGAAGTAATAAGCCATGGCAAAGTTGGGGGCGAGTTCAATCGCTTTTGAGTAATCAGAAATCGCGCCGGCATCATCCTGAAGATCTGACTTCTCGTTGCCCAGTTTACAATAAGCGATTGCATCAGGACCGGTCTCTTCCAGTTTTTTTGTAAAAAGGGTCAACTGCTCCGCAGAAACTTTCGGATCCCCTCCTTTTTGGAACTGATCAAACATCAATTTCAGGGAATCTTTTAACTTTTGAGAAAAGGTAAATCCCTGACTTTCCAGTACTGACAAGCCTTCTATTCCTTTTCCCAGGAGGGGTTCCATGATAATAGCCTGGACGAGGTAAATTTTCGAAGTCAATGAGTCCCCTTTTAAAAAACAGGCGATAGAGAGCCCAAGGGTGACATTAAGGGTCTCTCCATCGGGTATCGATTGTAAATAGGATTCAAAGGTTTCAACAGCCTTATCGTAATTTCCGACATCAAGATAAAAGTATCCCAAGTTTTGGTTCAATTCAGGATTGTGAATTCCGTTTTCCAAAGCCGTTTCCGTAACTTTTATGGCGCTGACCGGATCATTTTGTTCAAAAAATAATAATCCTAAATTGATATAAGCATCATCCTCCTCCGGATCGAGTTCAATGGCTTTTGAATAATCGGCAATAGCCTCCGGATAGTCTTTTAAAGCCGCTTGGGTGATGGCCCGATTGAAATATCCCGTACTCCATGCCGGTTCGCGGGCTATGATTTCTGTAAAATCGGCAAGTGCCCCGGCATAATCTTCCATATCAAACCTGGCTCTTCCCCTGTAGGTATAAGCATCAGTAAAATTGGAATCCAATTCGATGGCAGCTGAATAATCAACAACAGCCCCCGGTAAATCCTGAAGGGCGTTTCTGGCAATAGCCCGATTAAAATAAACCGCTTGCATCCCAAGACCGAGCTCAATGGCGCTCGTGAAATCAGCAGCGGCACCGGCATAATCCCCTGACTTTGCTTTTATATAACCCCGATTGTAAAAATTCGTGCCATCAGACGGATTAATTTCTATAGCTTTTGAAAAATCAGCAATCGCCCCGGGATTGTCGGCTAAAACCACTTTTACATAGGCCCGTGAGACATAGGCTGGCTCAAATTCAGGGTCCAGCAAAATAGTTTTTGAAAAATCCTCTATGGCACCTTGCTCATCTCCCAGGTCGGATTTCACGAGGCCACGATGGTAAAAAGCTGAAGCAAATTGCGGATCAATTTCAATGGCCATTGATAAATCGGCAATGGCCCCGGCATGATCCCTTGCATCATATTTAGCGATCCCTCTGTTGGCATAGGCCACAGAATAAAAGGTATCGAGTTTTATGGCTTCAGTAAAGTCGCTTATGGCGCCGGCATAGTCAAACAGGGCATATTTGCCGTTTCCCCGGTTATAGTAGGTGACCGGATCTGGCCCCGTTTCTTCCAGACTTTTTGTAAAAAAGGTCACCTGCTCCGCAGGGTCTTTTGAATCCAGCCCTTTCTGGAAACAATCCACTTTTTGAGCGTAAAGGAGATTGGGAATGAGTGCTGCCGTAAAAAGAAGGATTTTGATTTTTGCGCTCATGGTTTTGTGTTTTTGGCCAAACGGCGTTTATTTATTTACTGATGTTACGCGAACGAAACTATTATACTTTTTTCTCTCTTTTGGTGTTAAATAGTCTCCCTTGGCTTCAAGACATTTCGTTGCTCCTGGTTTTTGTTAGTTTGTTTTTGATAGTAGCCCGTTTGAATCAATTTTCTTTTTTCCGCAAAAAAAGAAACAAAAATGCCTGGAAATGCAAGGCGGCAAGCTCACCCCCGGTATTTCGCATGGTATAATCGAAGGTTTTATCTGACTCTTTCGTTTGATACAAGGCGATTTTCCCGTTAAGTGGCACCGATTTCTGTATGCCTGGCAATTGAAATTACTAAAGCATTCATAGGTAGGAATCATTTGTGACCAAGCCACTTCCCGAAGCCATCTGACGCCTTGTATCTCTTTGGGCCGCTGTGCATTTCCAATTTCTCACAAAAATCATTACTTATTCTTCCGACCCAAACTCTTATCCCCAAACACTTCTACACCTGCCTACTGTCGAAGAAAGGTAGGTTTTACATTCAAAAAAAATCAGCTTTGATTTTAAAAAAGTCTGACAATTTTTCAACTGGCGTAAACTTAGTGCGTAACGTCAGTTATTTAGATCGGCGATTTTAAATTCCTTTGAATAGTTCCATGTTTTTACGGAATAATTTTGAGAAAAAGCACCTTCACTTTGATCGATGACTTCCCTCATATCTCCTTCAAAAGTGCTTTTGACTTTCAACTCTTTTATGTCTGGTATTCCAAGATTACATGACATAAACATTAAAATTAATAAACTTGCCTTTAGTATTTTTAATTTTGTTTAGAAGTTCATTTTTTTTGTTTTTGTAATATCACCCTTTCACACATTCTGTTACCCGGGTTCTCCTTTTCGGGTATTATGAATCTGTTTTCGAACGGGATTTTTTTGTTTTAGGGTTTATAAATTCGCAAAATCCAGCCCATACCAATACCCATCAAACAGATAAGGTTTCAATATCTTGCCCTCCAGGTCAATTTCAAACAGATTGGTCGTGAACGGATCATTTCCCTGCATTTCGGTGATGTAATAGGTGTTGTCACACTGATCAAAGGTGGTGGAATAAAATTCCGGGTTGATTTGCCCGTCCTGCCCTGCCGGAAGATTTCCGGTGATATCCAACAGCTGGGTGACCGTGGCGGTGCTGAATGCTGGCTCGATGGACACCAGGTCCGTACGTGCTGGAGTCACAGTATCGAACCTGTTTTTCATGGCGATCAGCAGACCCTCATCCCTTTTATATTCCAGCCCGAAAAATTGCACCACATTATCGATGGGATGAAAGGTCGGATCCAGGTCGATCTCGTTGGCCACCAGGTTCTCCACATTAAACTCGATCAGGGTGGTGCCTGAGAGGAAATATATCTTGTCCTTGCCATTGGAGGTGGAAGACATGGATATCTCTGTGAAGGGACTGTTGGCTGTAACATATCCCGAGTGCATCAACCCCAGGTTCTGCCCGGTCAGGGGATCGAGCTGGATGATCTGGTATAACACGGACGGATTTCCTGAATCCAGCTGTATCGCATACAGGAAGCCATTCAGGAATACCGGCGCGGCATAGGCCGTCATGGGCGAGGTGAAAGTGGAGGCCCCGGTTGTTATGGATTGGTGATAGAACAGCACCTCCACCGGCCCGCCATTGGTATAATAATATTCGAACACATATTGCTGACCGATACTGTCATAGGCGGAGAAATTGGACTCAAAATTATAGATCAGGGTACCCACAGGATTCGGGCCCGGGCCTTCGGCATACTCAAAGGGAACGGTAATGGGCTTGTTGAACTCATTGAAAAAGAAGCTCAAATCGATCCCGGGAGCCGCCTGGCTGGCGTAAAATACACCTTCGCAGGTCGGCATGGTGTCCACAATAATGGGGTCGGTGATGGTTTGCTCGACGAGTTCGCATTTTTGGCAGGAATAGGAAAATATTCCCAGGGAGCAAAAGAGTATGAGGCGTTGAATTTTCATTTTTTTAGCATTTGCTTTGTGAATAAAACCTTATCAGTTCTTAAACAGGTATTTGTACACGTAATCACAATCGTATAACCCGGGGTCTCTAAATTTATGATATGTTCTTTTCCAAATATATAATGGCTTGAAATGAACGACCGGTATCCAGATCAGTCCCTTTTTTTTAAATTTTATGGAATCGGGTACCCAAATATATTCTCCTACTATAAACTCCCCCATTTGGGGGATAATGGCAGGGTCAATAATTCCGGTAACAGGATTATATAAACTGACGTCATTCACGACCAGCTCTTCTTCATTATTAGGACTGCCGCCTAGCGCGGTGGTATTATAATCGCAACATTGTGAAGCATCTTTTTTTATCCAGTGCTCACTTGCTGCCTGGATAAAGGAATAGTGGTTGTTATAGGGTGTGTTCATGGCATAAGATGACACCGGCTGAACCATCCCTGTCGGGGACAGGAAAGGGGAGCTTGCAGCGCCAAATTTAAGAGGATCCAATGGAAGCCTCTGGTCAACGAAATAAGAAATGGCCCGGGCTGTTGGTATCCCCATATCAAATACTTTGACCAGTTTCGTTGGTTTAAAATTGGACTGACTTGAATAAGTATTTTTTCTCGCAGAAGCACAATCCATGGTTATGACACCATCATCATACCCCGGGTGAATAACATGTTTCATACTCAAAGCCGCTGCCTGAACCACATTTTGAGGCACCCCGATCAAGCCCGATAAATTGGTTAACGCCAATTGATTCTCTGATATAAATGATGGGTGACCGCCGGTTACAGTAAGTACCGGAACCGGGACATGATCCATATAGGGGCCCCAATGGCTCCGTGTATAGCTCGGGATTAAATCTACCAGGATGCTTTGCCGGATGACAGGATAATTAAACCTGACATCAACAATAGGGTCATCCTGCTGCAAAGCCATAGCCGTTGCCAAAATAGTCGCCGTTGGCGAGGCCTGGTTGGCTATCCCGACCAAAATGGTGGCAAGATCGCTTCCTGTGAAAGCACCCCGACGAGCAATATGACCTTTGCACCTGTCCGCAATTAATCCCAGATTCCCATATTTAGCAGCATAAACAGGGTCCGCTTTCGTTTTCTCTGCAACTGCCAGAACCACATCCGATACTATGGCGCCGGTGGACTGTGAAATAATGACATATTCCCTGCCAAAGCAGCCAGTCCCCCTGGGGTCATTCGGATGGGGGACTTTAACCCCCCGGCCCGTTTCCATAGCCTCACGAATTTGGGTCAATACACTATGAATGGCGACATCCAGCCTTTGTGAACAATTATAGGAAACCACTAAATACCGGTTGAGATAATTTTTGTCAGTGGCAAAATATTTAATGTGGTTCTTCCATGTCTTTTCGGCTGACTTTTTATAATAACCACTTCCATAAAATTCCGTTTGGTCAGCAGGCCAATTGAGTGCTGCCTCTGGTGGAATGTTAAGGATTCGGCCAAAAACATGGTCAAGGGATAGTCCATGAATATAAATAATATCCTTACCGCCAAATGCCATATTTCCAAAATCTTTTGGCAATGGATAATCAGAACAATTAGCAGTAAGATTTCCAATGGGCGGCAGGTTTGCTGGCAGGTCGTTGATATAATGACCTTCAACGGGCCCGTCCAAAAGTTTCTTAAATTCCTCACACGTCATATTGATCCCTGCCATCTTCAAACTATCATCACAATTGTATTGAGCGATCCCATCGGGCAAGGTTCCCCCAATGGAAAAACACTTGTCGGAAGCATTCGCATACCAATTGTCCGTGCCATCATAGCCATAAAGCCCGCCGTACAGGTCCTGTAAGGCGCCATTATAGAATTCATCTTCCTCGGGTTCAGGAATACAGGTAAACCCCGCAGGAAGATTTCCCGGTCCGGGAGGAATTATTGGCTTTCCGGAAGCGTCCACCTGAAGTTCATCACAGTCATAGGTATTGCTGACTTCACAAATGGTTATATTGTCTATAAGAATAGTGGCAGTAGTACCGTCATTGGTGAAAACATTGACGGCAATATTTGAAAAATTCTTATTGGCCATCCAGACCGGGAACTCAATAATGGACCAATCACCGCAATCTTTGATCTTTCCGCTTCTGCCGATGATCGCCACATTCGGACCAGGATCAGGATGAGCACCGGTGGAAGGCAGCACATTGTTAAAAGCAATGACCCGGATCCGGGCATAATCCAGGGTGTTGGCCTGGTCAAAAAACCGGACGGCTATATTGACCACGTATTTCTTTCCCAGTTTAATACCATTCGCTGCATCCAGTTTTTGTGCGATCGCATCGCCGCCCTTTTGATCTCCTGAAAATTCCACATAACCGGGATCAAAACAACCCTCACCTGGGGTATTGAGAAAAGCCGGGTTCCCGTATGCTGTGGTCCAGAAAGAGGTGCCCGAAGCCCTGTTGATCCCCATATTGAACTCACTGTTTCGGATCAGGCTGTTCAAACAGGAATCCTGCACAGGTACATTTTCCGGGTAGTCCGGAACAGGAGGGTCCATTTTGTCCTTAGGCTTGTCTTTGCCAAAAATAAAACTAAGGCCTACGGCAACACCAAAGGAATTGAAATCGCATTTCCTGACTTCGGCATAGGTTGGTGCCGTTCGCAAGGTTTGAATCAGGGCATCATTGGACATTTCCGGCGTAAATTCTGCATTTAAAAAACTGTAGGAATGGAGGACATCTTTGACAAACTTATAATTCCCGGAAAGGGAAAGGTCTACCCGCTTGGCCAGCTTAAAATTAATTCTCAAGGCAGAAAACAATACAGGGTTGAGCTTCTGCTCAATCGTTTCATTTTTTGTTTGATACAAGGTATATGCCTGGTTGAGCGGAGCCCCCACCTCCAGAAATTTTCCAAAATCAGGATAGGAAACTTTAGCCAGTCCCAATTTTGAAGTGAGCTCTATATTGATTTTTTTGGAAAGGTCCAATTTCAGAACAGGTCCTGCTGCGGCCAGAAATTGTTTCCACTGGTTTTGGACGATGTTTTCTGATTTTGTGAGGGAAAGGCCTGAATTTCCCGCTGGAAGTACGTCATCAAATTGGATGTCATTCATATCCATGCCTCCATATACGCCGAGGCCAAACTTTCCCCACATTTTTTCCAGGTGCAGCCCAAACTGAACCCCGCGTTTGGCAAATACGTTTTCCGCTTTGAAATCACCTATCGGGTTGGACAGCCCAGCTTCGGGAAGAACCCGTATGCCCTTGTTTTGGCAAAAAACGAAAAAGGGAAGCAATAAAAAAATGAATATCAAGATTGAGTTTTTCATTTTCGTTTATGAATTAAGATGTTGCAATTTATGATTTTTTTACCTTTAGCTCCCGACATTCCTTTATTCGGTCAGGGTTTACCCATAATCCGGTCAGAATTTTTCTATATTCGGTAAAACGTATTTTGCTGTTTAGATAGGGAATTTAATTCATTGCTATAGCTCGCAGGTATTTTCAAGGCAAAAAAAATCCCGAATCTTCAATGAAGAAAATCCGGGATGCCAAATGTTTCCTGTTGTTTTTTAACAGAACTTATAAATCATTAAATCATTTCAATCCTATCATTTTTCCAAATATCAAGGCTTCGAAAAAGGAGGTACTTCTCTCCAGGTTGCGTTGGGCATCCGGAGTCAGCCCTGTTCCCAGTTCCCATTCGTAGCCTTTGATCAGAAAAGTATAGGCACTGGGGAATTTTTCATAAAGGCTTTGACACAGGGCCAAAATCACTTCAGGCTTCAAAGCATGGCTCGTGAATTCAAAGGCTCCCCCCGGTTCCAGGGGCTGCAAGGCATAATCAGGCCCCTCCTCTTTCGTGGCATCCACAAAAATAACCGTCTCGGCTTCTTTGATCAATTCTGCATCCTCAATGTTTAGCTGGTACCGGTAGATCAGTTCTCCCTGGAAATCCGTAAAGCGGCTCAGTTCGTCCAATAGTGCCCATCCCAACCCGTCATCCTGTCTCCCGCTATTGCCGATGCCTATGATAAAAGTCTTTTTATGATTTAAATTTTTCATCTATCATATTTCCTTGTGAATCAATTATTTCGACATGCAATGGCATTTGCCCCATCGCGTGGGTTGCGCAACTCAGACAGGGGTCATAAGCTCTGATAGCCACCTCAATTTGATTGAGCATGACATCGGTCACTTTTTGCTTTTTGTCAAAGATCTTTTTTGCTACCCAGTTTACCGCCTCGTTCATAGGCGCATTATTATGCGTGGTAGAAACAATGAGATTACATTTCCGGACTTTACCGGACTTATCTACCTCATAATCATGAATCAAGGTTCCGCGGGGTGCTTCGATGATGCCAACGCCATGTTCCCGCTGCGTACCTTTTCTTACCAACTCATCTCCTAAAATATCCTCATCGTGCAATAACTCTTTCATAACTTCCGCACAATGTAGAATTTCTATGACCCTTGCCAAATGGGTGTGCATGGTCATATTGTTCGGCTTATTACCAGTATAGGCCATGAACTCTCTACGTTCCATTTCTGCCAGGGGCGTATTAATTTTGTCGCAAATATTTATTCTCGCCAAAGGCCCTACTCTATTGGAGCCGTTTTCACGTCCCAGATGTTTAATATAGGGGAACTTCATGTAAGACCATGATTTCACCTCTTCGGCGAAATAATCGGCATATTGGAAATCAGGAACGTCATTGAGGGTGATCTTTCCTGAGCTGTCAATAGCTCTGAGGTTTCCATCATATAATTCCATGGCTCCATCTTTTCCCACGAGTCCCAGGTGCCCGGTATTATAGGCGGCGAAAGAATCCATCCAATCCTGGTTGGCCACATGAAAAGATTTGAGGAATTCCAGTGTACCCAATGACCATTCTATCATGGTATCAATAGATTCGATTTCCTTTCCATTGAGGAAATAATCTCTTTCATGAACGCTCAGGTTTTTGTGAACGCCCCCCGGAACCGCAGAGATTCCGTGAATTTTTTTTCCGGCAATAGCGCGAATGATTTCCTGACCGAATTTACGCATGGTAATACCTTGCCGGGCCAACTCTCGGTGCTCCATGGCAACGGCTACCACATTTCTTTTTTCTACCGGGGCTTCCACCCCAAACAATAAATCAGGGGAAGCCAGGTAAAAGAAATGCAAGGCGTGGGATTGAAATACCTGCCCGTAATGCAGCAGTTTTCTCAATTTATAGGCTGTGGGAGACAAGTCTTCAGGATCAATCCCCACAATTTGATCGATAGCCTTGGCAGCCGCCAGGTGGTGACTCACAGGACAAATACCGCAAAGTCTTTGCACTATCACGGGAACGGCCCAATATCCATGTCCCTGGATGAATTTTTCAAAACCCCTGAATTCAACTATATGGAAAAAAGAATCTTTAACCTTACCGTTTTCATCCAGATTGATGGTCACCTTTCCATGACCTTCCACTCTGGTTACCGGATCAATGACTATTTTATTTTTCATATTATTGCTTTTATGTTAATTCAAAAAACGAATGGTTTGCTTAAAATCAATCGTATTTGAATTCTTTGTAAGAAATTGGAATTT
This sequence comes from Lewinellaceae bacterium, assembly GCA_020636105.1. Taxonomy (NCBI): domain Bacteria; kingdom Pseudomonadati; phylum Bacteroidota; class Saprospiria; order Saprospirales; family Lewinellaceae; species Lewinellaceae bacterium. The sequence continues at coordinate 496,614 of JACJYL010000001.1, read as the reverse complement.
GCTCACCGGACAATACACTTTTCACCACTTTCCAGATGTGATCAGCATTAGGTGGGCAACCCGGAATGAAATAGTCTATTTTAACAATATCATTGGTTGAATAAACCTTATCAAGTAATCTTGGGATATCGTCGCTTCTCGGGATTATATTTGCCCCGGCCTCACTTGTTACTGAGTGTAAATAAGCTTCTTCCAGGCATTCTTCCAGCGGTACGATATTCCTCATGGCAGGCAGCCCACCCCAGATGGCACATTCTCCCAGACCAATCAGAATATCACAATTATCCCGGAAGGCTTTCAGCACTTCAATGTTCTCATTGTTGGCAATACCGCCTTCGATAATTCCTATATCACACCGTTTAGTGAATTTTTTGATATCTGTCAGGGGAGACTTATTGAATTCAACCAATTCGATGATGTCGAGCAATTCAGTATCGATATCAAGGATAGACATATGGCACCCGAAGCAACCGGCAAGCGATGTAGTAGCAATAACCGGTTTTTTATCCTTAGGCAAATTGACTTTCAATTCCTGGGTAGGTACGTATTTCATATCCTGGTCAAGGTCAAATTTACGTACCCCAAAAGGAGTAGCTCCTGTTTTTCCTTTCACCAGAATAGCTCCCACGGGACAAATATCCCTGGCCAGTTCAATCTTTTCATCACTTAATTCCCGCTCCAGTTCATAATCGATGCCCACCAAAACTTTATGTCCTCTGTTTTGGAAGGAGAAAACGTTTTTACCATCGTCTGTTTTGATTAATTCAATACACCGTTTGCAGAGTACGCAGCGGTTGTGTTCCATGAAAATTCTTTCCATGCTAAAATCACGCGGACGACGTTTAAAAAGGTGTGGGAACCTGGAAATGGACAATCCCATTTCATATCCCCTTCTTTGAAGGTCACAATTTCCACTCTTGGTACACGCAGGACAATTGTGGTTTCCTTCTGCAAACAACATTTCAACCACTGCTTTTCTTATATCTGCTATTTCAGGAGAGCTGACATCTACTTCCATGCCGTTCCTAACGTTAGTTGTACAGGCCGTATCCATTCTGCCATCAATTTTGCAGGTACAGATGCGGCAGGTTGATAACGGGGGATAAATATCTTTAAAATGACAAAGCGTCGGAATATTGATGCCGTTTTCTCTGGCTACCTCCACCAATGGTCGACCTTCAATAGCTTCAATCTCTTTGCCATCTATTTTAAGCTTTATGAGTTCGTTCATCATGATTTATTAATTTTATTGGTGTAATTAAGGTAAGCTTGTGTGGCCTCTGTTACATTAAATTCTTTCTGTCCTTCATCTTTTAACAATTTCCCCTCGAATACTTCGGGAAATTTTTCAATGGTTTCGATGATGAAATTGGTAGAAGTTTTTCCAAGTCCACAGCGGCTTGCAGCTTTGATAATCTGACTCCAGCTAATAATTTCGCTCAATACTTTTTCCTGTTCCAGGCCTTTCCTGATACGTGATAATTTTTGGCCGACAAGGAAGTTTCCTGCGCGACAAGGAGTACATAGGCCACAGGATTCGTTAATGAAAAATTTGGAAAAGTTTCTAAGAATATCAAAAACGTCTGTTTTTGAATTAAAGATCATAAAAGACCCGCCACACAAGATATCTTCGGTACATATAGTGCGATCCACTTCTGTTGCCCGGATAGGTTTTCCAGAGGGACCACTAACCTGGATGAAATAGGGATCCTGGGCGCCGCACCCAGCCAGAATATCTTTAATTTTCACCCCCCATTCAATTTCATAAATACCCGGTTTTTTACAATGTCCGGAAATGGAGAGCAACTTTGTTCCTTTTGAAATCTCTGTTCCTCTTCTGTTGAAATCTTTCGGGCCCAAATCTAAAATATTGGATACCGCACAGAAAGTTTCCACATTATTCACTACGGTCGGTTTATTAAACAAGCCCTTTTCTACCGGGAAATACACTTTAGTCCGCGGGCCTCCCCTTTCTCCTTCAAGGGATTCGATCAGGGCCGTTTCTTCGCCGCAAATATAGGCACCGGCTCCCAGCTGAATTCTAATATCAAAATCAAAGCCATCCTTACCTAGGATATTTTCTCCCAACAAGCCTATATCTCTGAATTGTTCAAGGGTTGCCTCTAGTTTAGGCAAAAGGTATTTGTACTCGGCACGCAGGTAGATAATACCTTTGCTGGCACCAATGGCAAAAGCACCGATGATCATTCCTTCGATTACTCTGCCGGGAACCTGTTGCAACAGCGCCCTGTCTTTAAAAGTACCGGGTTCACCTTCATCAGCATTGCAGATAATATATTTTTGGAAAGACATATTTCTGCGGCAAAACTGCCACTTTACTCCTGTTGGAAAGAAAGCTCCCCCCATGCCTGAAAGGCCGGATTCCTTAACGATGTCAATGACTTGCTCCGGGCTCAATTTTATCAATTTTTTTAAGGCGGAACCAATAGTGTAAGGCCTGAAAAAAACAGGGTCGCTGGTCAGGGAATAAATATTATCAACTACCTCGTCTCTGATCTTTTTGATGTCTTCACCATTTCGAATGGCAAGGATGATCTTTTTGACTTTTGCGGGAGTAAGATTGACAAATGGCTCAAAATTGATGAGTGCTGCAGGTTCCTGGTCGCTGAGTCCGATACAGGAGGTTTCAAATAACCCGAAAGTGCCCGTGGGATCAACGCCTCCAAATTTCCCTCCGGTTTCTTTTTCAAAAGCTTCTTTAATTTTCTCAAATCCTTTGACCTCGGAAACTATGCTGTTATTCAGGTAAATAATATACTTTCCGGTGGGCTCACGATGGAAAAAGTGATAGAAGGACAATATCCCTTCTACTTCAACCACCGAGAAATCCAATTCCCTGGAAAGTCTGCGGACATCGGAATCGCTAATGTATCCTTTGTCGTTTTGCAAATCCCACAGATAATTAAGAATCTGGGTTCTGTCTTGTCTTAATTGAATTGCTGCCATAATGTGCTTTTTTCAATCACAAAAAAAATAGGTACCAACAGTTAATAGTAGTCAGTCACCGGCAACAGGAAAGAAGGGTGTTCTTTAGAAGGTAGAAGTAATTTTTTCAGACAAAGCGCAATCGAAAAAGAAAGATAAAAGTTCGGTTTAAATCGGTTCTTTTTATAAAATACAGGTTATCTGAAAAATGGTCAATTGTATATTCTTATTTGCCTGTTTGCTGAGTCTTCAGCTCAAAATATCAATGACTGCAAAATTTAAAATATTTAAAATTAAAATCAAGAATTAAAATGACATTCAAAATTTTAATAAAAAACATGAAATTTTATTCATTTAATTCAAAATTTAATTTGTCAATGACCTAATGTTCAATAAATATTGGGATCTTTTCAATGACGAAAATCACTAAAACCAAATGACTTCAATCAATCATTCCGAAACTACAAATTTCCGTGATTTTAAAAGGCTGAAAAAAACAATTAGGAGACAGTTCGCGGGAAAAAAGGGAATGATTACGCCCCTGGATTAAACCCATAAATGGTAAATCCACCATCCACACTAATGCATTGTCCGGTCACGTAACTGGCGGCTGGCATACAAAGGAAAGCCACCACAGCCGCTACTTCTTCGGGCTCCCCTACTCTTTTCAAAGGGGTTCTTTTCAGGACAGCTGATTTGTAGGTTTCGTTTTTCAGCACAGTTTCTGCCAATGGAGTCTGAATATACCATGGAGCCACGCTATTGACCCTGATGCCATCACCGGCCCACTCCGCGGCCAGGTTTCGGGATAATTGATTCATAGCGGCTTTGGTCATGCCATAAACGGCACCTGTTTGCAAATGCAGGATTCCAGCGACTGAAGAGATATTGACGATACTTGCCTGACCGGCATTTTTTAACAGGGTATAAAATTTAATGGAAAGATCAAAACAGGAAGTGAGGTTCGTATCCATTATTTTTTGGTAATCTTCAAAGGAATAATCTTCAGCCCTCTTGCGGATGTTTGTTCCGACGTTATTCACCAGAATATCAAGCGTTCCCCATTGGTGTTGTATGAACCCGACTAGCCTGAGTCGGTCATCCGGAATACTCATGTCTCCCTGGAATCTGGAAAGGCTGTAATTTTGTTGATGGTATTCCGCGATCTGATGATCGATGTCTTCAAGGCTTCTCGATACCATACAAACCTCAGCACCCAATTCCAGCAATTCCTTTACTATGGCTGCCCCAATTCCTTTTGTTCCTCCCGTCACGAGGGCTTTTTTACCTTTCAGGCTCCAACGATCCATTCTATGCTATTTTGATACAAAACAAAAAAGATACCCGTAAATTTAGCGATAAAACAGGAAAAGCCCATGACCAGGTCACAGGCTTTTCAAATTTATAAGAATAAATTAACCATTTATGCTCTAGGCATCAATACCAGTTTTTTGTAAACCGTTTTTCCGTTCTGGCTGATATACAGGACAACGGTTCCGGGGGTCCCGTCCTTGATGTCTATCTCTTTATTGTAATATCCGTCAAAATGTCTCAGCTGTTCTTTATAAAGGACTTTGCCTGAAACATCCACTACCTGTATGGTTGTGGGGCCTTCTTCAGCGATAAACTGAATTTTCACTTTACCATATGTTGGGTTGGGAAAAGCCCGGTAAGCTTCCAGTTTAAGTGCCCCATCAATTTCATTATCTAAAGGACCGTTTTCCACTGTAGTGGGTATATCTTCTGGAATCTCCATTACGGGGTCAACTTCGGTGGCATCTTCCTCTTCAACAAACGCTTCCGGCGATCCTTCTTCTTCCTGGCATACGAGGAATTGACCATCAATATCTATTTCGTTTCCTTCCCTCAAAATGGAAAGGGTAAAAAATTCTCCGGGAGTGTGTTTGTTGCGCTCAGTGAGGAGTTCGTCGAAGGTATTGACCTCCGCATCATCGAGGGCTACAATAACGTCCCCGGCCCGCAGTCCTGCTTTTTCAGCCGGCCATCCTGGAATGATCCCGTCAATATTCACCCCGCGACCGGCAAAATTATGCCCCCCCAACTGTACTCCGATAAATACCTTACAGGGATTGCGTTTGGTTTGCCAGGTAGTACTTTCTGACAAATTAACCTGCGTGTCGGCCACCTGTCCATCCCGGGAATAGTTAACATTGACACTTGCTCCAGGCAGGTATTTATTGAGCTCATTTCTAAGATCATACACATTATTCACAGCCTGCCCGTTGATATGAGTAATAATATCGCCTGACTTCAAACCGGCTTTCTCAGATCCTTTTCCATTAACCACACCGGTAAGTTTAACCCCGTCACCATTTCGTGACTCGTCGATATAAACTCCGAGCAAAGGTTTTGTTATTTTCTCCTTTTCCGCAATAGGAGCATCGTCAAGCCTGACATTAGTGATTTCGTCAGACATGAAAATCTTCAAGGATTCAAATTCCTGGTTAGCTTCGGCATTTTTATCTTTTGCCTTGCGAATAAACATAATCATATCTTCATTATCGGTGTCGGTATCTTCAGTCTTTGTATCTTCAGTGACAAAATGCAGGTTTACATCTTTGGCGTCCAATGTTCCCAACCCTTCAAGAGCTGCCTTGAGTTCTGCTTTGTCTGAGATGATTTTCTTTACAGTGGAGGTGGTCCCGTCAGTGTTTTCGACTTTTTGGATGATGACCATTTGAGAAGGGGATTGGTTTTGGGCAAAAGTCGTTGTAAGCGCGAGTGACAATACTAAGATTAAACTTAACAGTCGGATGTTAAAACTTTTCATTTTTGACAAATTTAGGTGATTAAAAAACCGGTTGAATCAAGGTTCGCCCAAAAACGAACCTCAATATCTACCTAATTATAAAAAAAGAGACAAAAAGAAAAACTGAACGTTGCAACCTAATCACAATTTTATGAGAATTTTTTTGCTCTGATTTTAAGTAAGACGAACCAAATAAAAAATCCTTAACAAAAACTTTTGTTTTTTTAACCAAACCTTAACCGGTGGAAAGTAATCCTTTTGATAAAAATGACGTCAAAAGGGTAAAGTCGGATGAATGAATTCGCAAAGAACAAAGTTTGACAGGTGATTAAATATCCCAATTACAGGGAAGCCGGCCGGTTGATTATTTCAACCGGCCTTTTTTTTTATTGGGAGTTTAGCGTTCTTTGCAGGAAAGCATTCAGCCAACCGGCAAAATTATTTCTTATGAAAATTGAGTTCAGAGTTGTAGGAAAAACCAACGAAGCTTACCTAAAGGAGGGCATCGAAATTTATCATAGAAGGATCGGTCACTATCTTCCCTATGCCATGGAAGTTTTACCCGACATCAAACAGGCTGGAAAACTGAGCCCTGAACAGCTTAAAGACCAGGAAGGCAAAATGATCCTCCAAAAGATCAATCCCGATGATTGCCTGATTTTATTGGACGAGAAAGGAAAGACTTTTTCCTCTGTCCAATTTGCCGGTTTTCTCAGTAAATTATTACAGCAATCCTACAAACGTATCATTTTCCAGGTAGGCGGCGCTTTTGGTTTCTCCCAAGAGGTTTATCAGCGTGCCAATAGCCAGCTTTCCCTTTCCGACATGACTTTTTCCCATCAGATGATTCGGTTGTTTTTTACCGAGCAATTGTACCGGGCCATGACTATACTCAGAAACGAAAAGTACCATAATGAGGGGTAACCTTGTTGCGGGTTGCTGGTTGGATTAAATAAATTGGTAGTTTCTTGAACTTTCCCGACTACGGTACGATTCCGCTGAGCTCCACTTGAACAATTTGAACAATTGGAACCACCCCGACCTGCGGTACGTGATTTCGCTGCGCTCCACTTGAGCCCTTTTAAACCAATATTTAATTTTTCAGACCAAAGCACAATCGTTACTGGTAAAAAATCTATCTTTGCGCCGCTTTAAAGTAAATGCCCATTTTCTAAGGGTATTATCAACTAAAAACAACTTCGAATATGGCTTTGAAATGTGGAATTGTCGGCCTTCCAAATGTAGGAAAATCTACCTTGTTTAATGCACTGACTTCAGCGAAAGCGCTTGCGGCAAACTATCCTTTTGCCACCAAAGACCCCAATGTGGGGGTCATAACCGTTCCGGATAGCCGTTTGGATCAGCTGGCCGTTTTCGTAAAGCCACAACGTATTCTTCCGACGACCATTGAAATCCTGGATATTGCCGGGCTGATCAAAGGAGCCAGCCAGGGAGAAGGATTGGGGAACCAGTTCCTTTCCAATATTCGTGAGGTGGACGCCATTATTCATGTCGTTCGCTGTTTTGATAATGACAATGTGGTACATGTCGACGGAGCGGTGAACCCTTTGAGTGACAAAGAAGTGATCGATATGGAGTTGCTCCTCAAAGACATTGAAACTGCGGAAAAAAGGGTGGACAAGCTACGAAAGGCTTCCAAAGGAGCGGATAAGAATGCACTTGGGCAACTGGCGATTGGCGAAAAAATCCTCAAACATCTCGAAAGTGAGCGTCCTGCAAGGGAGCTGGAACTGGAAGATGATGAACTGGATATCTTTAATGATATGATGTTGCTGACGGCCAAACCAATCTTATATGTGTGTAATGTGGACGAAGATGCCGTGATAGAAGGTAATGCTTACACAAAAATGCTCGAAGAAGCTGTAGCCAAAGAAGATGCCGAAGTCATTTACATCAGTGCAGAAATGGAGGCAGAAATTGCCCAGTTGGAATCCAAAGAAGAACGTCTTGAATTTTTGGAAGAGTTGGGATTGCATGAACCCGGGGTCAATAAACTCATCATGGCCAGCTATAAATTACTGCACCTCATCACCTATTTTACTGCCGGAGAGAAGGAAGTGCGCGCCTGGACGGTCCATAAAGGGGACAAAGCCCCCAAAGCAGCAGGTGTTATCCATTCTGACTTTGAAAAAGGATTTATCCGCGCAGAAGTCATTCATTATGACGATTATGTACAATATGGCTCCGAAGCTGCGGTAAAGGAAGTGGGTAAATTACATATTGAAGGCAAAGAATATGTGGTTCAGGACGGCGATGTCATGCACTTTAGATTTAATGTTTAAAAGCTCCAAAAAATTATTGAGCAAGAATTAAACTATTCAGAAGCTAAAGCCGTTTTTAATGAGCATTTCCGCTACAAAGATTATTGGCTCAACTTATGAATTTACTAATCAGGGTTTCCTTTTTTATAATGGTTTCTGCTTCCTGGCTGCAAGCTCAATCAGACACATTGGACTCAACTCTGCTTCCTGTGACTATTTACGAGCATTTTTCCGACATGGAACACCTGCTCCATCAAGAAAATGACACCACCTATATCATCAATTTTTGGGCAACCTGGTGCGGCCCATGCGTCAAAGAACTTCCTTACTTTGAGCAATTACACGAAAAATATGCCGGAGAAAAGATCAGCATCATTTTGGTGAGTCTGGATTTTCCAAAGCAAATCAAATCAAAATTGCTCCCCTTTATTGAAAAAAATCAATTAAAGTCTAAGGTCGTGGTGCTGACTGACGGTGCTTTCAACGACTGGATTGACAAAGTGGACCCCTCATGGGATGGAGCCATTCCGATTACCCTGGTCTACCAGGCAGAAAAAAGGAAATTGACATTAAAGGAATTTGAAAATTTCAATGCTCTGGATACTATTGTTGAACAATTTATAAACCATTAAAAATGAAGAAATTACCTGTATTATTTGGCATTTTATTGCTTTCTGCTGTAATGATGTCGCTCACCGACAAACCAGTAGAAGGGCTCCAGGTTGGAGACATCGCTCCGCAGATTGACCTCAAAGGCGTGGACGGAAAAAATTTCAGTTTTGAACCTTCAGAAGAGATCAAAGGCTGGATCGTTACTTTCACTTGCAACACTTGTCCCTACGCTGTTTTATATGAAGACAGGCTCATTGCTTTGCATAATGAAATGGCACCAAAAGGATGGCCTGTAATTGCGATCAACCCCAATGATCCGGCCGCACAACCTGGCGACAGTTTTGATAAAATGATTGAAAGAGCCAAGGAGAAAAATTTCCCCTTTAAATACCTGTTTGATGAAGGACAGCATGTTTATCCTGACTATGGTGCTTCCAGAACACCTCATGTGTTTTTGTTGGATAAAACAAGGAAAGTTCGTTACATCGGGGCCATTGATGATAGTGCCCGTGACCCAGAGGCAGTGAATGTTCGGTATGTTGCTGAAGCTATTAAGGCCATAGAGAACGGGCAGGAACCTAATCCGAGTTTTACAAAAGCTATAGGCTGTTCCATTAAATCTCTATAAAAATAAAAGGAGAGGCTGTTTCATAAGTGTTGGTGTTGATTTCGACGCAAACGGATAGAACCTGCAAAACGGATTCTTTTACCACACATAAAGTAAACAGCCTCTTCTTTTTTATTTGGCGAACAGTTGATTGATATCCTTAAAGGCTTTAAACTCCAAAGCATTGCCGGAGGGATCATAAAAAAACATGGTGGCCTGCTCCCCTACCTGCCCTTTGAACCGGATATAAGGTTCTATCACAAATTCCACCTTGCCGCGCATTGATTCAGCAAGTTTTTCCCAATCTTTCATCGTCAGCACAATACCAAAATGTGGCACAGGAACGCCGTGACCATCAACAGGGTTATGGATGGAGGCATTAGAGCCGTCTTTGCCCAAAGTTCTATTCAAATGGACGACAAACTGGTGTCCGAAAAAATTAAAATCGATCCAGCTGTCTGAGCTGCGGCCTTCTTCACAGCCCAATAATTGACCATAAAAAGATCGTGCTTCTTCAAGGTCACGAACCGGAACAGCGAGATGAAAGGGATTGAGGTTCATATTTTTGCATTAAATTTATTTAAGACAATGAAGATAGTTTAAAAGGTAAAAAAGTATTAAAAATTCTTTGATTTAGTTTGACAGGCACTTTGTTTTAAGTAAAAATTGCTAAGTTGCTTAATTAATTAATTAATTCAAGAATTAGGAACTTTTGGGGTTTAAAAAATATCTATTGCTTTTTTTTGTTCTTTTCCTGTGTATAAAGCTTATGTCACAAGAGAAGGTACATTTCGACCGCCTCGAAAAGGAGAACGGACTCCAACTGGAGCATATCTTTGATATTTTTGAAGATTCGGAAGGGTTCATGTGGTTTTGCACCAATGAAGGATTGGTAAAATACGACGGGAATCAGCTTAAATTTTTTAAAAACAATAAAAAGGACAGCACCAGCCTTTCCTCCTCCTGGGTTTTCGCTGGACTCGAAGATAGTAAGAGGCGATTTTGGATTGGAACCGGAAACGGACTTAACTTAATGGATCGCCGCACCCAACAATTTCAGCGATTTTATCATGTCATTGAAAATCAAACCAGTTTAATTCACAATGGTGTTCGCGATATTTTTGAAGATTCTCAAAATCGAATTTGGATAGGAACCATTGAAGGAATTTGTCTGTTTGATGAATCCAAACAGTCTTTTATCAGGTTGGATACTCCATCCTTTCTTGGAGGAAGATATTCCCCGAAATTTATGGAAGACAGCCGGAATAATATTTGGGTAACTTCCAGTAATGGTCTATATAAAATAGATTCAAAAAACGTTTCTATTGAAAAAGTCCAATTTCTCAACATAAAACAAGTGCATGACGGTCCGGTAGACCTGAATTCCACATGGGAAGATCGCCAGGGAGATATCTGGATTACGACTAAGGACCAGGGGATCTGGATTTATAAACCGAATGAACAAAAAGTTTTTCAACTCGATTTGCCCAAGGACATTCGAAATGATACTTATTCAGCTATTGTGGAATATCCGAAAGGATTTCTGATGATTGGCTCATTAAATGAAGGCTTGATCAGTTGGGACTTGGCTGGTCATCAGGTACATAGGCGTTATTCACGTAACCCGCTCGATTACGATGGTCTCATCGTCAATTCAACTTATTCTTTGGCCACTGACAGGTTTGCAAATCTCTGGATCGGCACTTTCAATGGGATCAATAAAACCAATCTGAAAGCTGAAAAATTTCATCTTTACCAAAACAATCCTGGCTCCGAAAGTTTACAAAATTACATCCTCCGAATCAATGAAGACAGAAACGGCGGTATCTGGACCAATACCATGAGAGGTGTATTCTACAGGAAAAACTTAAACGCTGCACCGGAGTCATTTATAGCCCCTCCCATAAATGAAAATCAATATTCCGGTATTCGCTTTTTTTATCTTGATGAGCAGAATAAATTGTGGTTGGCCATGAGAAACTATGGCCTTTATGTATTCAATAGCCCCAAAGGTCAATTGCATGATTTTATCGATTTAGGACAGCAAAATTATAACGATTATCCTTATGTTTTGGGAGATAACCAAAATTCAGACCTCATTTGGTATACTTCACAAAGAGGGCTCTTCCGGTACAATAAAAAAACCGCCTCCGGACAGTGGTTCACACATGATGGCTTTAACCAGGGTATATCAACTGATGGGTTAGGTCATTTTTTGGAAGACGCCAGCGGGAATCTTTGGATAGCGCTCAACAGTGGTGGATTGGCTAAATTCGATAAACGGAACGAACAATTTCATTATCTTACAAATAATCCCTCAGATTCGCTAACTATTTTACCAGGTTTGGTTACGAATATGTCTATAACAACCGAGGGGCTTTGGGTAAGCACTCAAGATGGGTTGAGTTTCCTAAAAAACGGCGCTCAACATTTTTTCAATTACCCTCAAAGCGATAGTTTGTTCCAATACGGCATTGCTGCCATGGAAACGGATGACAAAGGCAATGTATGGATCGCCGACAATAATGGCATATCGATATTCGAACCGAAAACCCGAAATTTCCATAGCTATTATTGCATGGAAAAAACACATGGTTTTACCAATGGTGGAGGTTACAAAGGAAAAGACGGGCGAATATTTTTCAGCGCCATCAAGGGAATATTAACTTTTCATCCTGATAGTATCAAGCTGGATCTGGTTGCACCAAGGGCGGTTTTAACGGGTTTTAAAATAAATAATGAAGCCGTTAATTTTGGCGAAGCGGAAGAGTTTGTTGATACCATTTTTCTTACGGCGAACGACAAAGTCATTACTTTTGAATATTCGGCACTACACTTTTACAAGCCTCAAAGGAATCAATTTCGGATTATGCTTGAAGGCTTTGATAAAGATTGGAGAAACGTCGGGCAAAAGAAAGATGCGACATATACCAATTTGAGATCTGGCGAATATACCTTTAAAGTACTTAGCGCCAATTCGGACGGTATCTGGGCCGACATCCCATTAAGCGTTAAGCTTTTTATCAGACCCCCTTATTGGCAATCCAACTGGTTTTACACCCTGATTTGTCTGGTTTTGAGCAGTATCGCTTATATGGTTTACCGCAGCAGACAACACACGCAAAAACTGGCAGAAGCCAAAAAAGCGGCCGAGAATTCTGCCTTATATAAAACTAGGTTCCTTGCCAATATGAGCCATGAAATAAGGACTCCCATGAATGCCATTGTAGGCATGAGTAAGCTGATCCTGGATACAAATCTGAATGAAAAACAAAATGAATATGCTAAGATCGTTCAGCAATCGGCGGAGAATCTGCTGGTAATCATCAACGACATTCTTGACCAATCGAAAATAGAATCAGGACATTATTCTTACCAGAACAGAGGATTTGAGTTGGATATAATACTGAACCAATTGCATCATATTTTTTCTTTTCGGGCTATTGAAAAAAAACTTGACTTTGATATCGTAATAGGCCCGGACGTTCCTCGGCGCCTTATTGGTGACGCAACAAGACTCAACCAAATTCTGATGAATCTATTAGGAAATGCCTTTAAATTCACAGAAAAAGGAAGGGTTAGGCTTTCTGTTTCTGTAAAAGAAACATCCAAAAACGGGGTGACAATTCTTTTCTGCGTGAAAGATTCCGGGATAGGCATAAAAAAAGAGAACCATGAGAAAATTTTTGAAAGTTTCAGGCAAATTCAAAATGAACAATCAGTAATTATTCAAGGGGCTGGACTTGGATTGTCCATTTCGCGGCAGTTGGTAGAAGATCAAGGAGGCACTCTCTGGGTAGAAAGTGAAGAAGGGAATGGTTCAATTTTTTATTTCACCTTGTTATTTGCCCTTGATGTGACAGGGGAGCAATCCGATAAAAACCAGCCTGCTACCTCAATTATTACCGACCCATTCAAGTTTCTCATTGCAGAAGATACGCTCTTCAACCAGATGCTGACGGTTGAATTATTAAAAAAATCTTTTCCAAATGCGCAAATCGATTTAGCCGATAATGGCAAGGTAGCCCTGGAAAAGATTAGTATAAAAAATTATGATCTGGTATTGATGGATGTCAAAATGCCCGTGATGGATGGATTGGAAGCTACCCAATTGATCAGAAAACATGAAAACAAGGAAAAACGTGCCATACCCATCCTTGCTGTTACAGCCAATGCCATTCCGGAACAACTTGAAAGTTGTAAATTGGCCGGGATGAATGATTATATCAGCAAACCTATAAATAGTGATGAGTTATTGGACAAAATAGTCAAATACCTAAAGAAAGGAACGGAATGAATGTAGAAAAATTAAGGTCTCTATTGGGTAATGATGATAAACTTGTACATAAATTTTTAGAAATGTTCAAGACAGAGATGCCGAAACAGCTAGATCTTCTTTTAGAGGCCATGGATCAATCAGACTGGGAAAACATCTCGATTATTGCGCATGGCATTAAGAGCCAAGCCAAATACCTGGATTTAATCGAGATCGCCTCTGTTGCTTCAGATTTGGAAATATGCGCGGACGAAAAAGATGATCTGGACAGCATTCCCATCTATTTATTTGATTTATCAAAAATGCTTCAGGAGGTAATCGAAACGATTTGAAGATTTATTTGGGAATGCAACATAGTAATGTAAAAAAGACAACTTACATGACTACCATTTTGTATCCAATTCCATGGACATTTAGGATTTCAATGGTTTTATCCCTTTTCAGAAATGAACGCAATTTTGAAACATAGACATTGAGGCTACGTCCTCGAACCAGGTCATCATCACCCCAAATTCTTTTTAAAGCAAGGTTGCGCTCCAGCAGTCCGTTCTCATTGTCACAGAACATTTTTAATAGGCTGGCCTCAATGGCAGTAAGTCTGATTGTTTCTTCTAAAAAAAACAGTTGCCTGGAGGTTGCATCAAAGCTAAATTGGCCAATCTGGTACCTTTCCATTTCCTGTTTTCCTTCACTATGAAATTGCGTGCGTTTCAAAATATTCCTGATGCGTAAATATAGTTCTTCCATACTGAACGGCTTGGTAACGTAATCATCAGCCCCTAGTTTTAACCCTTTTATTCTGTCTTCCTTGTGGGTTTGTCCGGTCAAAAAAATGATGGGGACAAGGCCATCCAGGGCCCGTATCTCCTCTGCCAGCTCAAAACCGTTTTTCATTGGCATTTTAACATCCAGGACGCAAAGATCAAAATGCTCATGCTTAAAGGCCAACAACCCCGAGTCAGCATTGTGTTTCAATACCGTCTTACACCCTTTAGCGTCAAGGTATTCGCGAGTAATTTCACTAAAATTAAAATCGTCGTCCACGAGTAGGATATGCGGAGTGATTTTCATGTATTTCGTTGTTTTGCCCATTTAAGGTACGAAAATACTGGACGACGGCTAAACATCCTAACCTGAAATTGACGTTTTTTAATACTTTTTAATACTTGGAAAAATTTACCTCGGTGTTTTTTTGCCGGCAGGGCCAATGAGGTAGGAATAAACCAGTCCTCCCCTGATTTCTGAAAAATCATTTGACGCAGTTAAAAAATTATTAAGCCACCCTACATTCAGCCCTAATGAATGGGCACTTGATGGTCTGAAATTAATCGCCAGATTGGCATTGAACGTATTGCCATCCCCTACTCCATTCAAATGCCGTGCATTCAGGGAATTTGAAAGCCCCAGGGTCCATTTCCCTTCAAGGAACGACAAATTTACTCCTAGAGTCCCCCCCAGGAGTTCTGTAGTCGTACCGGCAACAGAAAAAGCATGATAATTGATCGCAGTATTGAGGGTAAATTGAGAAGTTAGCAAAACTAGGGTATAATTTAAGGAAGCCATTTGGGATTCAAAATCCTGATTTTTTCCAAAAAACAGATCGTTGTCCTGGTTACTCTTCTGATAATTGGCGTTGATAAAAAAACTGTGGATAATATTAGCTCGCTGAATGTTTAGTCGGGGAACAATGCCTACTGTGGTGGTGGCCAGATTGAAAGCAACGGTATCATTGAGATCAAACCTGCCTGCTTCCTGGTAAATCGAATAGTTGGAATAATTCACATTCATGCCAAATTGGGCATTGGGATGGATATCTAGATTCGCAGAACCTATGTTTTTTTGGGTGGTTTCGAGCCGATTTTTAAGGAGGTTATTCCGCTGAATACCATAACTTCCCCGGAGGCTTACCTTATTCTTAAAAAGATTCATCGAAGACCCCAGGGTGAGACGCTCAAGATCATTGGCAAAAAAATAGGCTCCCATGGTTTCGTATTGAGGATCAATGCGTTCATATTCAAATCTTATGTTAAAAGCCTTTGGATGTTGATAATTGATACTGACTTTATTGGCCAGGTTGGTTCGGGTTGATGCTTTGGCTTCAAAGAAATTATTACTCAAAAAGGTTTCATAAACCTTTGGAGTATCCTCAATGAAAATGGCTAACGAATTCATATCTCTGGTGAAAATACTACCCGCTACGTCATAATGCACAAATACCCTTTTAAACAACGAAAACTGAGCACTTACCCCTAAAACCAAATTCTCTGCAGGAGTGATCGATTCCTGGGACTCCACCAGCGATTGCGCATCATCTTTTGCCTTAAAGAGTATTAAATCCACATATTGTTCTTCATTGCCCACCCCGATTTTAAAACCATAACCCAACCGCTTGAAAGATGGCTGAACATAAGAATAGGTGGTATCTACTTCAGCTGCATTGCGCAATTTTCCATACATGGCCGAAAATCGAAATTTTCCGGGGGTGATCTCTATACCTGTTCCCAAAAAGGTATGCCCGGCAAGAGTGTAAGGAGAAAAAGTCATATTTCGGTGTCCCAAATGCAGGGTCGCCCATTTGTAACTGGGACTGAGCCCAACCTGACCAAAAGTAGGATAACTGGACTGGGTGCCATAACGCCCCACCGTAAATGAAAAAGGCAAATTCAGTTGATCATACAAAGTGAAATTCATATTACTGCTTAAGCTCCAGATAGAACTCGGCGAGCGATCTCCAATTCCGTTAGCTTGGTAAAATCCTGTTTGAACAGCGAGGGCTCCGGACCATGCAAAGGGTGTTGCCTGATTCAACCCCTCAATGTCCTGGGCATTTAAAGAGCCCATTGAGCAGAGCAGAATTATGAAAAAACGGGATATTTTATTCATTAGGATGTATATTATTATTCGGAAGTCTATCTCCCTACCATTAATTGAACTGTTTCACTTAGTCCGGACTCGCCGCCGTCAGGATAAATAACCTTAATGGCATATTTATATATTCCCTCTGAAAGTATTAAATCTTGAAAAGTGGTCCGATCCGCACCTGTGGACTTAAAACTTTTTAATGGTTCTTCGTTCTTGCCTTTAAAAATGACAAACCTGTAATCATTGGAAGGCTGATCATAGACCCAGCTGAGGCTAACGGTTTTGGTTTCCTTATCCATTTCAGCGGTAAATTGTTGGACAGCTGGCCGGACTCCCTTGTCATAAACGGTGACCAATAAAGGAACAGAGGTCGTTTGGTTTCCTGCTTCATCCATAGCGATGAGGGTGTATTGATAAGACGATCCAGCTTCCAATCCTTTATCGCCAAAAGACGTTAGCTCTTTGTTTTCAAAGCT
Source organism: Lewinellaceae bacterium (assembly GCA_020636105.1). Lineage (NCBI taxonomy): Bacteria > Pseudomonadati > Bacteroidota > Saprospiria > Saprospirales > Lewinellaceae > Lewinellaceae bacterium. Next base: position 479,783 of record JACJYL010000001.1, on the reverse strand, counting down.
AACCAATTCGACAGACTCCCTTGCAGCTTCTTTTTTTCGGATCAATTTGTGTCGACTAACATCGTCAGAAGGGCTGTTATGCCAGATGAGGTTCACGGTCCCCTCTCCAACTTCATATTTGTAAATGGAGGGTGCAACAGGAGGAATGATATCTGGTCTTTTTAATACCAATACATCCGAGTACCCTGAAGGATTATTGTTATAATCAAGCGCGGTGATCTTATAATAAACCTCCTTATCCAGGTTTTTCATATTGACCGTATCCCTGATTGAAGCACTGTGGACAGGCCGACTGGTCAATGGTCTGTAAACATCATTTTTACCATTCGCGGTAAATACGTGATAGCCCATTAAATCGGACTCTCTGTTTTCTTTCCACTGAATAGTCACTAATCCCAATGTATCTATTTCTCCATAAAGTCCAACCGGGGCTGAAGGGGGTTCGTCATCAAAAACACTGGCCATGGCCGCGAAGGCAGGGCTGACATTACCGGCCGTATCCACTGCATGAACAATATAAAAAGGTTCATTTGCCCGTGGGCTCTCATCTTTAAAAGAGCGAGCGTTAGGAGATAATAATTTTTCATTAATATAGGCGAACGGTCCATTGGCATTTGGCCCCCTGCCAATGTAAAAACCAGAAAGATCTGGCGATTTCACCAACAGGTTCCAGGTCACGTCAACTGCCTGCCTGTTTCCTTTTGCTTTAATCTCTGTTGCTCCCACGGCAGGAGAAAAATCCCGGGCCATACCTTCAACAACTTCAGAAGTTTTCCCTTCATCACCAAAAGGGGTGATGCCAATGACCCGGTAGGAATACCTTTGGTAATTCTCCACAGAATCAATAAAAATGTGCTCGGTAGCATCTTTTGCTCCAAGATAAATGGGTAAGTCTGTTACACGTTTAAAATTTTGCTTGTCTGTGGATCGCTCTATATGGTATAAACCAAAAAGGCGGTCATTGTTCTCAGCCTCCCAGAATAATTTAAGGGTTTGTTCGTGTTCCTCCAGGCGAAGTCCATAAACAGATGGTGGGACATAGGACGTTCTGGTATCCTCTAAAATCACCAATGCAGTATCCTGGGCGGTGGGATTTCGGGTTTCATTGATCGTTAAACGATAAGCATAAGGATGGCCTGAAGTTATATTTTGATCCTCAAAACGCATGGCAGCGCCAAGAGCCGCCTCGGGCTCAATATTGGTGGACAGCACCACAAAAGTATATAGACCTGTTTCCTGGTTTTGATAATCCAGCCACTTTTCAATTTCAGCATTTTGCCTGGGAGGTTCAGGTTTTTCATGGATGGCTCTTGCCGTGGCCTGCACATATTTATTGGTCATGTCCATCGAGTTATTCCACTGATCCATACTCATGGGTTTAATGGCATCTTTTGTCAATTTCACCCATCCTTTTCCTGAGTCTGTATCAGTCATTTCCATTCTTTCAAGGATATATCCGTTTTGATTGGCCAATCGCCATTTGGCAGCCGAGGTGGGAAACCATCTGAGCTCCACCTTTCCATTATTATAGCGGCCAATCATTCTTAAATTTGGAGATTCTTCAGTCTGCCCCATCAGCATCAGACCAGGGAAAAAAGCCAGACAGATTAACAGTGCAATTTTTATTAATTTCATGGTGCTTTCCATATTAATTTTGAGTGATCGAATAACTAAAAGGATATTGCTTATACTTCTTACCATTTATTTTCCTGGGCTCCCAAATATTAAACTCAAACTGTTTGCCACCTAAAGGATAAGTAGGCCAACCCAAACTTTTTATGAGGTTATAGGCAACATAAAACTTATTGTTAGCAGCTGCCTTGCTCAGCAATTTTACGTCCAGTTTTGCTTTGTCAATCGTTGCCAAATGGGGTGCAAAATCGATAATTGGGAAATAAGCAGTTCCTCCCTGATTAAAATTCAGGTTATTGTTGACCATGCCATTTCCGTTGTTATTGTTAGCCTGCAGGTTTAAGTTGAGGTACATGCCGTTCCCGCCATTCCCCTTTGCTGCATTGATTTCCGATGCGGATAAAGGATCTTGGGGTTTAAGCAGGGTTTCCTTTCCGTCCAATGCCCCCGCAGCCCTAAGCAATTGATCATAATAGGAATGGTTCTTCATCCACTTAAAGTCATCGTCCATAAACTGCTTTCTGAAAGCAAAGGTTTCGACGCCGTAATATGGAAAACCGGGAGCTCTTTTCACCTTAATATTTACCGGGAGCGTTCCTATAGCCGCGTATAAATTCTGTTTTTGTGCATTACTCAAAGTGGTAAAACTCCTGTATTTATTGTCCATCTGCTTCATCCAGCCGGAGAGTGGTTTTAAGGCTATGAATCGACCTTCTTGCTGGCTTTCCATATCCCCGTATTGGTTTTCCATCATTACATTGTAAAAGGCTATTTCGTAATTTTCAAAAGCTTCACCCACTTCCAGTAAAACGACAGGAAGTTTGAAATTGTCATAACTGCTTGAATTGTAATTGCCGAAATTGTATCCGTAGCTTTGGGGTATATACCCCACCTTACTGACTTTACACGCCGCTATTTTCTGATTCATATCATCGTACTTACTCGTTTGAAAATACAGCCCGTCAAAAAGGACATGATCGTTGCTGTTGGCTGCAAAATCAAGATCAAGCACCATTCCGTTCCCAGGATTATTGTTTTGGGGCGGTTTCTTCATGATGATCTTTAACTCATAAATTGTTTTATTTTTTAATGCCTGAGGAATGTCAAATCGGATCATGGCCTGGTTTTTACCCACGCAATCACAAGGAGCTTCATAGGTATCCTGTGTTTTTAAATCTGTAATCACAGCATATGCTTTTTTGGTTGGATGGTCATTGATGAGATAACACATGTCCTCCTTCAACTTAAGCATTCCGGTGGAAGGCCCACCCTCAAAGGATTGTTTCATAAAATACCGCTGTCCGGGCAGTGGGTAGGAGAATACCAAATCACTGATATCAAATTTAACGGGCATATTGCCGGTTTTGAAATTGATAACGTAATTCTCTTCAATCTCTATCGTCCCCTTTAGAATATTCTTGAGATAGGCTTTGACAACTATGCGATAGTCCTTTTGTGGAAGCAAATTATCCTTGGGATTAATGGTAAATCGCTTATCGTTCTTGGCTATTTGGTGAAGAATTTCATTCCCTTGCTTATCCGTCAAAGAAACCTCCTGATCAAACATATACGTTTCATCGTATCCCAAATAAGGGTTGTAAACGGAGATAAATTTGTTCCAGGGATAATAAAAATCAACAGTCAGATCAGGATTCACAGGGTCGATATCCTTGGATTTATTTACGGGCGTTATCTTCTTTACCAATTTGGTGCCCTCAAAAGGATCCATATCTACTTCTACATTGCATTTTTCTCCCCGCTCAAAGTTTCCTGAGTAGGTGCCGGCATCAAAACCCACTATTTTCATGTATATGTCAACCGTGCCCTTCACCCAGGTCGGGTTGGGTAATTTGATTTCCAGCACCGCCCCTGCTTTTACGGTTACCAGGGACAATCCGAAAATCCCGGCGTCTCCTGAAACATAGGCATATGCCTGGCCCTGGGCATACCAGCCATTAAACCCGATGGGCTCTCCATCACATTTTGCATTAACATTCCCAAGCAGTACATCAAAAGCTGCCTCCGCCTGCATGTCTGCATAAACAATTTTAAAATCAAATCCTGCGTTGAACTGAAGTCCTGCTCCGAAGGCAAAAGCCAGATTTTGAGATTGAGCAACCTGTGTTGGAAGATCGTTTTGTCCAGGAGCTCCAAGACTTTGGCAGAGGTCATAAATGTAAGAAGGCAAAGGTGGTAAGCCGTTGGGCAGGTCGTTCCCAGCCATCAGGTATCCCTGGAACTTTAGATTGTATTCCGCAGCCGCATTCTCAAATCCAATGGTAGCCTTTATTCGGTTAGGGTCCTCAAAAGGGTTGAATCCCGGCGTCCAGTATCCCACTTTTATGAACCACTTGAGATTAGGTTGATCGATTACCATACCTTGCTCGTCTTTTTCCGGCAATTGGAACTGCATGGCTATAGCTCCCGACCCCGTCACTAAACCATACACGTCAACATCCACGCCGAAATTTCCATAAAACAGATTGTTGATCATGTTTACTTCAAGTTCTGCATGAACCTGTATTAATGCACTCGCTTCAGACCTCGGTTTCTTGTTGACGTCTTGCATCACGTATCCACTGCCCTCAAAGCGGATAAAATTGACCGATAAATTATTGGTGTTCAACTCCATAGAAAATGTCAGGTCGCCATTAAATGCATCCTGGCTACCGGTGATTCCAAACAGAACGCTGGCTTTAAACCCGCCAATTCCTTTTTGAGGTACAAAATTCACCCCTGAAACAGTTGGTGCCGGGCCTCCTTTTTTAACCTCAGTGTACTGATCGGGCGGCAGTGGCTGGGTCATGCCTCCCTGTCGGCTCATATTACACCAGGCTCCTCCTCCTATGCCATAAATGGAAGCTACTGTTGAAGGAATGTTAATACCAGGATTAGGGAAAGTTGCCATCACATCAAAATACCAATATTTGTAATTCCCCTTATTTTGCAAGGTTTTCCCGAACTGCATTTTGACATCTATGCCCAGATTGATGCCCGTTACCTCAGCCTGTAACGAACCTCGGAAGCCATTCCCGTATGTTTCGTCCTCATTGAATATCTCAATTTTTCCGGCAATGTAAGCCACTCCCAGGTCTCCTTTTACGCTTATCTCATTGAGCTGTGCATTTTTGTATTTAAAAATTTTGAGCTCTTTATTGAAATTGGCCCAAAGTGTAAAATCCGTTGAGCCTCCTGCTCCGGTAGATTGGTTGTTTTCCCCACCGAATAAAGAAATTTCCAGTCCGATTGATAAACCGACCAGGGTTTGCCCGTTTTCAGTTTTTTTATTGAATGCCAGATTCTTTAGCCCCAATTCAAATGTGCTGAGTTTGGCCTGGATATTTCCCTGGTTATTGAGGGCAAAAAACTTCATATCAAAATCAGGAACAAATCCCTCCTGGTCTTTTCCTGTAATCACCAATTCCTGGAATTTCAGGCTTGGTAAATTAAATTTGGAAACATTACTATTGCCAGGGTTATTGTCGAATTTGACACTGATCTCCCCGTTGAGAGAGGTTGATGCTTCAAATTTGCCGTCTTTTTTTACAATCGTTATTTTTGATCCTTCGAATAACTTAATTTTTGCAAGAAATAAATCTGCATCGACCTGATCAGCAGTTTCCAGTTCAAAGGCAAAATTGGCTCCCTTCTCGCCTCCTTTCTGGACCAGCGCCCAAAAACCGAAGTTCGCCGCCTCGCCTATGGGAAGCCTGACCAGGCCACCCAAACCACCACCGGAAAGTTTACTGTTCTTAATCTGGACATCCACCTTTTTAAGTTCAAAGACCCAGCCTGCAATGCTTCCGTCCGCAAGCGGAGTACCTTCGGCAAAAAAGTCGCCATTAACCCCCATTTTGTCCACCATAAAGTCTGAAATATTGAGCTTTATGGTGCCTCCTCCAGATTTTTTAAACCCTTTTGGCAAGGTAAGCATCAACTCTTTCATGTATAAGCCGATCCAATCATTAGGTTTTCCGGGGAATGCATTCTGGAAGGATAAACTATTTTTAGAGCTTGCAAAATCAAAGGTCACTGCACCTGCTTCAATGACAAAGTCCTGGGCTTCCGGCACTGTAAATGGATGACTTAATTCCAGATCTGGCAGAATGAAATTTTCAAAATCAACCCCTCCATTTAATTCAAAAGGAACCTTTACTTTTGTATTTACATCAGCAATGACCTTGTACTCATTGTCGAGAGGCAAGGCAATATTCCGGGAAAGTTCCACTGCGCCTTTAATGGCCAAAGCATGAAATCCATCACAATCGAGGGTCACAAAAGTTTGATTCTCCCCACCTAAAATATGCAGGGAGAGATTATTGGAAAGTTGAATATTCTGATCGTTGACCAGCGCGATTTTAATTTCTGCAGCACCAAAACCGTTGGGATGGATGGAAACACCCTTCGTCGTGATGTTGATCCAGTCTCCATTCATGGATTGAGGAACATCAATCGGTAACACCGCATTTAGATAGGCTTCAGTTGGCTCAAAGATAAACCCCACTATGCCTACATTGTAATGATCTCCATCCCAGGAAATCGGAAGATCAATAGGATTTTCTGGGATTAACTGGCTTACCAGTCGGTTGGCAGCCTGTAATTTTTCATACAATCCCTGGGCATCGGGTAAGGTCTCGATCACCCCGGTTTTCACTTTAGACATTTGGTCATTAATAAGACTGTTCGAGGTGACCATAGCAGTGATCTTGCCGGACATGAGGCGATTATTATTATCTACCTGGATGCCCTGGAATTCTACTTTCATGGTAGTATTCAGAAAATTGATCTTAATAGTGCCCGTCCCATTGAATGAGCCTCCGTTGTTTTTGCTGAAAATCGTATTTTTCATCACAAAGTACCCCACTGAAATATCCGTTCCATTGGAAATTTCACTCAAAGGAGCTCCTGTTGGCCCAGCGTAAAGTGTAGCCGATACGCAATCCCCATTGGGTGGATCGGGGTTATTATTGTTGTTATTGACAAAATTCAGGTCTTGGTTACCGGGAGCGTTGCCTGCATTCGAACCCGCTGGCAAGCTTATCATTTGCTGGAAATTATAAGTAAAGGTAGAAATGGGACTTTTGCCTTCATTTTTAAAAGCAAGCCTCCCTTGTGGATCATAAGCTGTTACCCTTACAGCATATTCATGTCCGGCTTGTAACGGTGGGTCACCGATACTGTAAGGAAACATGGTAGCAATAAGGTTGTCTTTTTCAAAAAAAGGCTGAACGAGAGTAGATCCCTGGAATGCATCATTGGGATTGAATAACCCGGTAGCAGTCATATCAACCAGTTGAAGCCGATACCGCGATAAGCCTGCCATGCCTGAAGGAGTCCATATAAAATTAATAAATTGAGGATTTTGGGCACTGACAGTTTCGTCTTCTGCGGGAGAAAGGATTACCGGTGGATCATAATTGGTAAGAAAAAGCTGGGTACATCCAAAATCATCTGAAATTTGCTGGTTAGTGCTGACGTCATATGCCTTTACACAAACTTCATACAAACCTTCAGGGAGCGTTTCTGTGCGGATGATCTGGTTGAGGTTATACCCTGTAACGGAAATATTATTTTTAGTAAGGTTATTGAAGTGATCCTGAAGGAGGTTGCTTGTTAACACTTTTACTTCAAAAGGATTTAGTGTAACAGGAAGCACAGGGCTCCAGGAATCCCTGACGTGACCTTCAATTCCCTGGTGATCGGTTACCGTTGTAATCAATTTGAGATTCAACGTTGAATTTCCCTGGTTGGTAAGGGTGATGACGGTCATGTTCCCAAAGGAAAAGTAGTCTTCCAGATGAATCGGGTATGGAGGAGGTATATTAACGGATACCCTGACTTGTTGCGCAAAGATATTTATTGCCAAAAGCAATATAGGGAATATGAATGTTAGCCTTTTGCAAGAAAATAATTTATGAATCATAGTTATTTTTTTTATCCTGAAAAAATCCATGCAGCATATTGAAAACCCATTTCAATAATGGTTTACAAACACTAAAGCAAAATTATAGGATTGAAAAACCTGGAAGGTTAAAGCCTTTTTTAAAAAATGTAAAAAAGTGTAAAAAGAATGGAGCCAGCCCCCTGGTTCAAGTAGCCTTTTTTTTAACATATTTAATAAATGTCAATAAAGCTCCCGAAAAAAATACAAGGAGGAAAGAAAACAGCATGCACCATTTCAACATAATTGATCCTCCCAAAAAATTGGCCAATAATGGGTGTTTAACAGGGTATGAAACAAGCAAAAAAATCAACAATACATTTTCTAACCCTTCAATTACAGGGAAAATTAAAGGGAAAAATATCCATTTTTTAAGGGAAGTAAAATTCAATTTTTCATAAAAAACAACCGCAAGAAAGACCAACAATACAGAATAGAGTATCGAAAAAACAATATCTGCCGTCAAGAGCATAAATACATAATTGGTTCTCCCAGTATCTCCATATCCCGAAATTACAGGGTAAAAATCAGCAGACGTAAAAAAGAAAAACCGATCTATCAATTCAGATTGCTCCGTGCCCATTATCACTCCCTGAGAAGCTTCGGGAATGATTACCAATATCATCACTGCGTTCAACAATAGTAAAAAAGAAATATTGATCAGCGTGGCATGGGTTCTAAAGAATAGCCGCAAAATCTTCTCCATTGGATTGATTGTAAATTCAGAAAATAAATTTCCACGGTTCCAAAGTTCGGCCGTTACGAGGTGCTAAGGATTAATATTTTTTTAAAAAAGATAAAAAAAGATTAAGAAGGTTACCATATCGAGGGAACTAAATTATGAAAAAGGAAGTTGAGATTTGAAACAAAATAAAAATGACTAAAACACAACCCAATCTAAAAAGCAAAAGGCTCCGACTCGGCGAACTGAGAGCCAGTGATATTCCCAAAATTGTTGAGTATGCCAGTCATCCCCGCATTTCGGAAATGACCCTTAATATTCCAACGCCCTATTCTGAAAAAGATGCCATCTTCTGGTTGAATATGGCTCACCAGGGCTTCAAACAAGGGCACCAGCATATTTTTGGCATTTTTCTCAATGAAGGAGATCAATTCATTGGCGGAATCGGCTTACATGTCAATCATTCACATGACAATGCCGAAGTCGGTTATTGGGTAGGAGAACCTTTCTGGAATAAAGGTTTTGCCTCAGAAGCCATGGCTCTGGTGCTTGAATATGGATTCAACAAACTAAAATTGCATAAAATTTATGCCCGTCACCTGATTGGCAATCCTGCCTCTGGAAAGGTAATGACCAAAAACGGCATGATCAAGGAAGGTGAATTGGCGGATCATTACAAAAAGGGAAATGAATACCGAAGTGTGAAGCAGTACCGGCTCACCAAAACCGAGTATGACAAAGTGAAAAATTTAACCGGAGTCGGATCATAATCCCAGCAGAAATTCCATGGTGTCGATGCCATCGGCATAATCCGTTAAGCCCGGTTCCTGAGCTTTACCGAAAGGAATTACGGGCACATTGGTGAATTCCTGTTGGCTGACCACACATTGGATTTCATTTTTTTTGAACTGTAGTTCCTTTTCCAGTATCTCCAAAGAGGAATAATAACTATAATGCAGGCAGGCAATCGGTGAGGATAATGAATCGTTTTCGCTCATCAAAATACAGCCATTGGCTTTAAACGAAGCCTTGTTAAGGATCAGGATGGCGTAATTGTGATCAAAATTGTTCTTAAACTTATTGTTCAGGATTATTTTTCTGAATTCATGCAATGCCGTCAGTAAGGGATCAAAGTCATATCCTTCCGGAACGTAAATTTTTGAGACATTTCTACACCCCAGTCCAAAAAAGCGAAAAACATCCTCCCCGAGAAGGTGTAGTGCTTCAGGCGTTTCATGGCCGGTGAGTACAGCAATTCCATTCCTGTTACGACGAATGATGTGCGGATACTTACCAAAATAAGCTTCAAAATACCGGGAAGAATTGTTGCTTCCGGTAGCGATAACCGCCTCGAAACCGGAAAGCTGTTCCACTACTTCAAAATAATGGGCCGTACGGTCGTCATACCTTTTCAATAATTGAAAAAGGTAAGGCAACAGGAATTTATCTTTTTCCGAAAGTTTGACCTGAGATTTGTGTCCCGACACGAATACAGCGAGTACATCATGAAAGCCTACCAAAGGCAGGTTTCCCGCGAGAACCATTCCCACCGTTTTGGGGAGGGGTGGTTCTCCAATAAAATACAGGGAAGCCCAGTCCTCCAGTTTCTTTTTATCCAGAAATTCACTGGCTATAGCTTTCACTGCCGCCTGTTGGTTTTCAATCGTAAACCAGCCATTATGGTATAAAGAGCGGGCCATTACCGCTTCGAGGTATTCATCTTGTCCCTTGAGATGTTCTCCCAATTTCACCAAGACTGCTAATCTTTCCGAAAGCTTCATTGAATGATTATTAGATTTCATCCGATTTTAAAGCGGCTTTCCTGCCATCCAGGTATTTTTCCCAACGGCTCAGCGCATTCTTAAAATCATCGGGCAAATCGGACTCAAAAAACATATATTCTCCTTTGGTAGGATGAACAAAGCCCAGGGATTTGGCATGTAAAGCCTGACGCGGAAGTACTTTGAAGGTGTTTTCCACAAAAGATTTATACTTGCTAAAAACCGTGCCTTTTACAATCCGATCGCCTCCATAAGTCATGTCATTAAACAAAGGATGCCCAAGATACTTCATGTGTACCCTAATCTGGTGTGTCCTGCCTGTCTCCAAACGGCACTCCACCAGGGAAACATAATAATAATTGGTCAGCACCTTATAATGTGTCACCGCATGTTTGCCTTCCTCCCCTTCCGGGTAAACGGTCCGGATTTTTCTATTGACAGGGTGCCTGCCGATATTTCCAATAATAGTACCTTCTTCTTCCTCCATATTACCCCAAACCAGTGCCGTATAAGTTCGGTCAATGGTGTGGTCAAAGAATTGTTTGGCCATTTTAGTCATGGCAAAATCCGTTTTGGCCACTACCAATAATCCTGAAGTATCTTTATCTATACGATGGACAAGGCCAATTCTGTCATTTGAATTGCCTTCCATGACCGGCAGATCCTTAAAATGCCAGGCCAGTGCATTAACCAAAGTACCGGTCCGGTTGCCAATACCGGGATGAACAACCATTCCCGGAGGTTTGTGTACAATGAGTAGATCGTCATCCTCATACCTGATATCCAAGGGAATATCTTCAGGAATAACTTCTGTCTCCCCATCAAAAGTACGGGGAAGCACCACCGTGATCTTATGACCCGGTTTTATTTTGAAATTTGGTTTTATCTCCTCATCATCTACCGTTATTGAACCAGCCTTAATGGCTAACTGAATTTTAGACCTGGACACCTTTGCCAGTCGGTCCAACAGAAACTTATCGATCCTAAGGGGGGATTGCTTGGGATCAACAGTAATATCGTAAGTCTCGTAAAACGCCTCCTGGAGCTCGTCAAAATTTTTTTCATCCATCTTTTTCCAATAAAGTACAAAATTACATAAAGTTAAAACTACAATAAAATTCCCTCAATAAAAGAATTGACAGTCTCTTCCAGGTTATCTTCCTGATCCAAAACTTTGATAAAAGCGGAACCGATAATGGCTCCGTTAGCGTAATTACAGGCTGTATCAAATGTTTTTTTATCGGAAATACCAAATCCTATGAGCCTGGGACTCTTTAAATTCAAGGATTTAGTTTGCTCGAAATAAGTGATCTGTTCGTCGGTAATCCCACTTTTTGCCCCTGTTATGGAGGCGCTTGACACCATATAAACAAATCCACGTGAAAGTGCATCTATTTTCCTGACCCTTGCTTCATCCGTTTGAGGAGTCATTAAAAAGCTGATGCCGAGATCATAATCTTCAAATAACTGTTTGTAGGATTCTTCATATTCCTTCAACGGAAGATCCGGCAAAATGAGTGCATCCACTCCTACCTCAACACATTTTTTTACAAAAGCTTCTTCCCCGTATTGCATAACCTGGTTAAAATACCCCATCAAAATCAAGGGAATTTCGGTTGTTTTCCTTACCGCTTCAATTTGATCAAATAACAGGGGAAGGGTCATGCCGTTTTTTAAGGCCACCTGACTGCTTTGTTGTATCGTGGGCCCATCCGCAAGCGGATCGGAATAAGGCATTCCCACTTCAATAAGATCCACTCCTGCTTTCTCAAGGGCCTTGATAATAGTACCCGTACTATTCAGCGAGGGATAACCTGCTGTAAAGTAGACATTTAAGACCCCGTTTTGTTTTTTAGCAAATAATTTATCAACTCTGTTCATGTAAAAAATGTTCTTATTTCGACATAATTCACGCAAAGGTAGTCTTCAACAAGTGAAATTCGGTATTTGATGTCAATTTAATAAAGATCAAAAATTTAATTTCTGCCTTGTTTGTGACGCTCATCACAGACCTCCAGTTGAAGGGATACTATTTTTGCATTAAACAAACTGTGAAAATTAATAAAATGGCAAAACAAGTTTCGTTTAAAGAACTAATAAACAGTGACAAACCGGTATTAATTGACTTTTCTGCAGTGTGGTGCGGTCCCTGTCAGGCCATGAATCCCATTCTTAAGGATGTTGCAAAATCCATTGGGGACAAAGCAAAGATCATCAAAATTGATGTGGACAAAAATGCCTCGCTTGCTGCAGAAATGGGCGTAAGGGGTGTTCCTACTTTTATGCTTTTCCAAAACGGAATAAAAAAATGGAGTCAGGCAGGGATGCAATCAGCCAATGCACTGGAGAACGTTATAGATCAGGCTATTTCCGGAAAATTATAAATTGTTTTTGACCCTAAACATCAAACCGATGTAAGGAAAATTTAAGGATAAACATCATATAACTTAAAAAGTCTGGTACCCAGGCAGGATTTACTTCAAGTTAATTACCCAAACAAATAAATTTGAAAAAAGTAAATTCCTGTCTCTGCCAGACTTTTTTAGTAAATATTGAACGCTGAAAACAACCTAACCAATGAGTTTTTTAACCCTTTCAATTATTGACCTTTTAAGTCAACCCTGGCACTGGGCCTTCTCGGGCCTTATCATTGCTTTGGTATTGTTGGTTTCCACCTGGGCTGGAAAAAGCTTCGGGGTCTCCTCTTCTTATAAAGTATTCTGTAGTATGGCAGGGGCAGGTAAATTCATGTCCTTTTTTAATTTGAATCTCAAAGATGAATTCTGGCGTGTGGCTTTCGTTGCTGGTACAGTGCTTGGCGGATATATTGCCAGTCACCATTTGCATAGCCCGGAACCTATTGCTATTTCAACAGCCACTATTGACCACCTTCAGAACGACTATGGAATGACCTATCCAAAAGACCTCTCCGAAGGCGATGGATATATCCCCCTATCGCTTTATAACCTCAAAAACCTAAAGGGGATGCTTTTGGCTTGCTTTGGAGGATTTTTAGTAGGTTTTGGAGCGAGATACGGTGATGGATGCACATCAGGGCACGCCATTACGGGATTGGCTCATCTCCAATTGCCTTCCCTAATCACGGTCATTGGATTCTTTATCGGGGGGCTTATTATGACCTTCGGAATTCTACCTTTTATTCTAGGCTAACCAATTTAAAACATGAAAATAATTAGATACTTTATTATAGGAATTCTTTTTGGCATTGTAATGTCAAAATCAGAGGCAATCTCGTGGTACAGAACCCATGAGATGTTCCGATTTGAGAGTTTTCACATGTACGGAGTTATTGGCACGGCGGTGGTCATTGGAGCTTTTTTTATGTGGGCGATGAAAAAGTATAAAATTAAAACCCTTGATGGTAATTATGTTTCCTATACACCGAAAAAACTATATATCCCGCGCCACCTGATCGCAGGCACTATTTTCGGTCTGGGCTGGGCTTTAGTGGCCTGTCCAGGACCTATGTACACCCTTTTAGGACACGGGTACTGGATATTTGTCCTCGTCATAATAAGTGCGACCCTTGGAACTTTTTCTTACGCAACAATAAAACATAAACTTCCTCATTAAAATCATGGATCAAAAATTATTCGATTTAATTGTAATCGGAGCCGGACCCGGCGGAATTGAGGCGGCCCTAGTCGCTGCCAAAGAAAAGCTTTCTGTTTGCCTGATTTCGGCCACAAAAATCGGAGGAAGAGCTACCTGGGGCAGTTTAGTTCCTTCCAAGGTTTGGCTTGCAAGCGCTGAAAAAGCTGATGCATTGAAAAGAACAGATGATTTTGCTTTTGAACCTGTTGCTGAGATTCCTGCCCTAAACCTGGATAAATTGAGAAAAAAAGTGGGAGCACAGAGCCAGGGAGCTTCTGACCGCTATCTCGAAAACCTAAATACAGCCGGTGTTCATCTTTTGTATGGCGTAGCTACATTGCATGAGGACAAAAAAGTTGTCATTGCCAAAGAAGATCATGCACCGGTTGAAATATACGGAAGGCATATTATTATAGGAAGTGGATCCGAGCCGATGTTTAAACCAGGGATTAAACCCAATATGGATCATATCATTGCTCCAAAAATTGCCAGCGGCATCCCCAAAATTCCGGAATCATTAGTGATGGCAGGCGGAGGTGTGACCGGAACGGAATATGCCTATGCCTTTGCAGCGCTGGGGACTAAGGTCACCATTTTACAAAACAGCGACCATTTGCTTCCGCGCCTTGATGAAGAAGTTAGCCTCCTTTTTGAAAATTATCTGACCTCTCACTACCCTATTGAAATCGTTACCAATGCTACGGTGGAAAGCATGATTCAGGCTGACCAAAAGGTAGTTGCCACCACCCTGGATGGGAGAACTTTCGAAAGTGAATACGGCTTTATTGCAATAGGTAGAAAGGCTGATCTTTCCTTTATTGCTGAGGAATCAATGAAACCCCAATTAACGGAAAGAAATACCGTTGAGGTCGATGATTATTGTAAGACAAGTATTCCTGGAATTTATGCTATTGGTGATGTAACCGGGGCACCCATGACGGCAAACCGTGCCACCATGCAGGCCCGGATAGCGGTCAGTCATATTTTAAGAGGTAAAGAATCCACTTTGTTTCCCGGAGTATTTATTGAAGCCATCTATACCAGCCCTGCTATTGCCCAAATCGGTGATATGAGCCAGGATGAAGATGCTTTATATATTACAAAATCCTATAGCGATTTACTCAAATTAAACATCAGGCATAAAACAGAAGGCTTCCTTAAAATAAAAATCTCAAAAACCTCCGGACTCATTTTGGGGGCCTCAGGTTACGGAGACCATATGCCCGACGTCATGGCTGTTATTCAAGTGGCGATGAACAATAACCTGCTCTACACTGATATCAATAAATTACCTCTCGCCTACCCTTCAGTCAGTGAATTGGTTACCAGTTTAGATGGGTAGAAAATAATTTTTTCGTAAAAAAAACTTAACCCTGCTCCGGATGGCTTAGTGCCTCTTTCCCGAAGCAGGGTTATTTTTTTGTAAACCCGGCAAAAAGAATAAGGACAGTACTTTTTTGATGTAAAATACTAAAAATCAAATATTTATTGATTGATAATATTTTACCATACAAAGCTTTTACCTTAAAATATTAGATAAAAAACATATTCATTAACTACTGAAAGCTAGTTTGGCACGCATTTTGCCTATTAATAAAGTGAGAGCAAAATGAAGAAAAAAGGAAAAAAATTGTTCACACATTATGAAAATTTAAAATATAATTACATATTTGCAATTGTTATAATACGAACAACACATCACTCTTTTTTCTTCCCAATAACTGTTTTATGCGCTTAGCGCATTTTACTGCTATCCTACAACAACAATCAAGGCTATCTTCCTTGCGCTGTCAAATTGTGCAGCGGAATCAATTGTGGCTATTTCTTCCCACTTTGAGGTTGTCTTTCCATACCAAAAAAAAAGTAAAACACTATTTATTATTAAAATTTGAAACACTATGAAATCTTTTTACAAACAATTCGGCTTTTTCCCTCCATGGGATCTTGAAACGGGATCGGATATGCAACATTCAGAAAAACGCAACCGAACTTAACCTTGTTCAACCTGCAAATCAGGCAGTGAAATTGTCCCCACTCCCTGAATCCTGCAGATAAATCGTCATTGGTAAATTTTCATTTTCAGGACTGATATGCACCTGCATATCCCTGTCAAAGTTATGCCATTTACAAAACGGAAGGAACTGAATGGTCCCGAATCGTCAGGCCCCTCCTATGTCCAAAGGTTATTTTACGTCAAGATAAAAAAGGAAAAAGCAATAAAACACTAACAACACTATGAAACATTTTTTTTACAATGAAACACTTAATTGAAAATGCGTTTTTATTAATATTAATCATTCTGGGCGGAGCAGGCATGACTTTCAGTTTTACCTCATCCGCTACACTTGAAAAGGATTCCGTAGAAACTTCGATTATGGGCATAACCAAATCTCAAAGTCATACTTTTACCGAGGATGCAACGAACTCTATTTTAAAAATCAGGGGTATTCAGGAAGTCGGAGCAAAGATGCAATTTGAAGTAAAGAGCTTTAACAGCAATGCCCACTACCTGATCGACTTTGGCAATGGTGAGAAAAAAGCTGTCCACAGCAAGAAAGAACAATATACCTACAAGGATGCCGGGGATTTTAATCTTAAATTGTACGTAACCTACAATGGAAAAACAAAACTGGCACATTCTGAAATTATAAGTATTGACAACCAGATAGTTGCAAGTGCTGAAATTTTAGGTTCCAACTGATTTTTTGTTAAAAAACTACAATTTTTTACTTAAAAAGGCTTTTATTTAAACATAAGAGCCTTTTTTTTGTACTTTTATTTAAAATGTTCATTAAATGAAAATTCCAACCCGCTTTGAAGTCATGAAAGAATTATTGGAACGTTCAGCATTTGGGGTGTGCGACTATTTTGCCGTTAAAATAGGGATCGCTACTTCCAGAGTCAGGCTGTATTTTATTTACCTCTCTTTCCTAACCCTGGGTTCACCTGTTATAATTTACCTGTTTTTGGCCTTCTGGCTAAATGTGAAACGTTATATCAGAAATAAAAAGAATTTACTCTGGCAATAATTTGTTTAAATCCTGTCACAATTCATATGGAAAATCTTGGATTTTGCCAGGAGAAAAGAGCATAACTCAACTCTCCCGGCAAAAGGCAAGATCTGGTTATTCCTTAAGTTTTAAAGGTTCTAAATCTTTAAATGGAGATAACTTCAACTCCTCCACTTCTTTCCTGTAAACAGGCCATTCATTTAAATAAAAATTATTGATCTTATCGAGGACCTGATTCAATTTGTCATCCGCATTTTTAATCAACTGTCTTTCCGTTGGACCGGGTACTGCTTGCAGTGATCTTACATAACTTCGGGCAGTATATAAATAAGAGACCGTACTGGGTTTTTCATCCATAGTGATTCCCTGTCGTTTGTCTTCCTTGCCCAAAAGTTCATCCATCATGGTATTGATGGTGTCTTTCAACGTTTTTTGTCTTTTCAACAAATCCTCAAAAGCTGTTTTATCCTTTTCAGCTTCAATACGCGATTTATAATCATCAATAATTTCCAGAGAGGCTCTTAATCTTTCTACTGCTTTTCCAGCAACTTCTGTTTTACTTTCCAGTTCTTTTAACAAATCGTGCTGCTGGACCAAAACCTCCATAGGCATTTCAATTCTTGGATCGTAATCAACATCAATGTAAACAGAATCCACCTGATCCCCGAAAGTCATTTTTAGCATGTATTTTCCGGGGAGTACAGTTACCCCTCCTGGTTCACCTCTTCCTCCTCTCCTTTCCCTACGAGAAGGTCCTCTTACGCCTTTTTCGTCGAGATACCAATACATTCTATGGAACCCGTTTTCCTCCGGAGTTTTTTGTTTGAGAATCCGAATGCACTCTCCGCCAACGTTAAAGATTTCAAGTTTGATAGAGTCCAGTTTTATTTTTTCTTTTCCTTCTTCTTTTCCCTCTATTCTTTCCGAGGTTTCATCGTCCTCCTTGGATTCTGCTTTCTTTTCCATTTTGGGTTTATTCACCAGGAAACTGATCATGGCTCCCCCGGGTCGGTTTTCACCGTTGAAAATGGCATTTGCGCCAAACCGCGTACCGGAAGGTTGCTGATATTCATTGATAAAGGCAGAGGGAGGATCAAAAAGTACTAATTGCCGGTCGAGAATTTCCTTTCCCTCGGAGGCGATGGCCCGAAGCGGCCGGATATCATCCAGAATAAACGCTGCCCGACCAAAAGTAGCGATAACGAGATCTTGTTCACGTGGATGGATGGCAAGATCCATGGTAGAAACGGTCGGAAATCCATTGGTCCATTTGGTCCACGTTTTAGCTTCGTCTATGCTTATGTATAATCCGTATTCCGTTCCCAGAAATACCAGTTTTTTCTCCTTTGGATCCTGCACCAAAGAAAGGGTGTACCCCGGAATATTTTTTTCTTCTACGAGGCTTTCCCAGGTCGCACCATAATCCTTGGTCCGAAAAAGGTAGGGCTTGAAGTCGAAATTCCGATAATTGTTGACAATCACATAAGCTTCCCCGGCTGAAAATTCGGAAGGTTTGATCTGGGGAACCCAACTTCCTTTGGGCATCCCGGCTGAATAAGGGGAAACATTGGTCCAGGTGGAACCTCCATCCCTCGTTAACTGCACATTGCCATCGTCTGTTCCTACCCAGATCAATCCTTTTTCAATCGGACTTGGCGCAATGGCCAGCACAGTACAGTGATTCTCAGCACCTGTGGCATCCATGGTCAATCCCCCACTCTCGTATTGTTTGAGTTTTTCAGGATCATTGGTCGTAAGATCCGGTGAAATGATTTCCCAGGTATATCCGTGGTCAGAAGATTTATGGACAAACTGGCTCCCAAAGTAAAGGGTAGTCTGGTCAAACGGATCCATCGCCAGGGCGCTGTTCCAATTGAACCTCAGCTGCACGTCCGGATCCGGATGGGTAGGTCGGATCATCTTTGTATTTCCGGTTTTAAGATCGTAACGGCCAATAAATCCTTCCTGAGACATTGCATACCCATAACGGGAATCCTTAGGATCCGGCACCACATCAAAACCGTCACCAAACATAAGTTCCTGCCAATAGGAATTTCTGATGCCCTGATCCTTTAATACATAGGCTGGGCCGCCCCAGGATCCGTTATCCTGCATCCCCCCATAAACATTATACGGATATTCCATATCCACATTGATATGATAAAACTGGGCTACAGGAAGATTTTCAACAAAGCGCCAGGTTTTCCCTCTGTCATGGGTAATATTCATCCCTCCGTCATTCCCATCAATCATATAATCAGGATCAGTAGGATGTATCCACCATGCATGGTGGTCAGGATGAACTCCTTTGGTCGTTCCATACGCTGGCATCAATTGGCTAAAAGATCGTCCGCCATCTTCACTTACATTGATATAGGTAAACACGGAATAAACCCTGTTTTCATTCAGTGGATCGACAAAAATGTCAGAATAGTAAAATGGCCGATTGCCAATGTCTGGTTTATCGTTGATCATTTGCCATTTAAATCCTCCGTCGTCTGATCGGTACAAGGCATTCTTTTTGGCTTCCACAAGAGCATAAATAATTCTGGGTTCAGACGGGGCAAAGGCCAGACCTATTCTTCCCAGGTTCCCCTTCGGAAGACCGTCTTTGTCTGTTTTTTTCTCCCAGGTTTCTCCTCCATCGAAAGTAATGTACAAACCGGATCCAGGTCCGCCTGAATTGAATGTCCATGGCTTTCTACGATGTTCCCACATCGCAGCAATGAGTTTGTTTGGATTTGAAGGATCCACCACCAGGTCGGCACATCCTGTTTTTTCATCTACGTATAAAACTTTACTCCAGGTTTTGCCTCCATCCGTAGTTTTGAATACCCCGCGCTCAGGGTGTTCCCCCCAGGGAGAGCCAATAGCTCCCACATAAACCGTATTCGGGTTATCTTTATCAATCACAATTCTGTGAATATTACGTGTTTTCTCAAGCCCCATGAGTTTCCAGTGTTTACCGCCATCGAGGCTTTTGTAAATACCATAGCCCCCTGACACACTGTTTCTCGGATTTCCTTCCCCGGTGCCTACCCAGATAACATCGGGATTACTCTGCTGAATGGCTACTGAACCAATGGATGCCACGGCTTCTTTCTCAAAAACAGGTTCCCATTCGACGCCACCGCTTTCAGACATCCATAAGCCTCCGGAAGCCGTTCCCACATAAATAATTTCCGGATGATCATTAACCACGTCAACTGCGGTTACCCTGCCACTCATGCCCGCAGGCCCAATGGCCCTGGGTTTCAGTTCCTTTAGTTTGTCCAGATCCAACTGGGCAAACAGGCCTGTGGAAAGGAACAATAAAATACTCAATACGATTAATTTCCCTGGAATAGGGAAGGTTTTGTATACAGCAGATTTCATGGACTGGATTTTTTAATGAATAATTGTGAAGTATAAATTTATAAATTAGTTCCGATTGCGATACCTTATTTTGTAAATTTGTCTTTCGAAGTCATGATATTAAGTCTTTTCAGTATTCAACACCCACCTGACTTCTAAAAAGTAATTATTGTTATCACTATAAAATATTGCTGTAATGAATCAATTTTTCAGGCATTCCATTCTAGCTTTTACCCTTTTAGCCATTGCGTTTTCGGGTTGTAAAACGGCTGAAGTTTTAAGTACTAAAGAAGTACTGCTGCGATTCAAACCCGCAAAAGGAGACCAATATGGCATGAGCATGCAAATGAACCTGTTAATGGACGGTGCTCAAAGTATGACCATGTCCATGAAAATGGACAATGACCTTTCCATTGGGGAGGTGGGTAAAGATGGGGCTTTTTACCTGGAGAATACCGTCAAAAAAGCAGGGATGAATATCAAAAATTCGATGATGAGTATTGACTATGACTCGGATAATCCGGACCTCAGCGATCCCTCTATCGAGGAAATGCATAAAACGATGGGAAGAATGTTAAATAAATCCATGGTGAGTAAACTAAATACCCGAGGAGAAGTGCTTGAATATCCTGATTACCATAAAATTTTTGGAGACGATCCGGAAATGACCAGCCAGATCCAACAAATGAACCAATCCCTGGAGAACACTTTCATTCATTATCCTGAAAATGTGCTGAAGGTAGGCGACAGCTGGAATGCGGATATAAATATTGAGGGCCAAGCGCCTATGACTCAACATTTAACTTATACTGTCAAGGAAATTACGGCTACTACTGTTTTACTCGACGTAAAAGGTACCATCAAATTTAGTCCAGAAGCCATGATGTCCGGCTCAGGTGATTTCAACGGCAACATAACGATCAACAGGGCGGATGGCTTTTTGAAAACTTCGGTGATTAAACAAAACCTCAACATGTCGGTCCAGGGGATGAATATGAAAACCAGTACCGACATTAACCTTAGTCTTACGAAAAGAGGAAAATAACCAGGTTGAACCTTTTTAGGAATCCTTTTGTTACAAATTTGTGCCCGGTTTAAAATAACAGACACTCCCTTTATAAGCTGGTATCAAGTTATCTTAAAACCTCTGGAAATAGTTATTTTAAATATTTCTTCATTTAACTTTGAAGTTTTTTTAAAAAAAGATACCTTTGCGCCGCTAAAAAAGGAATATCCGGTCTCGTAGCTCAACTGGATAGAGCATCCGCGACACTAAGTGTCGGGAAGGTTCCAGGTTCGAGCCCTGGCCATACAACTGTACCAAGTGAAACAAAAAATATTTATCCGGTCTCGTAGCTCAACTGGATAGAGCAGCTGCCTTCTAAGCAGCAGGTTCCAGGTTCGAGCCCTGGCGGGATCACAGACCGGAAAATCGGTAAGTCCTTGTGTAGAAATGCGCAAGGACTTTTTTTGTTAATTCCTGTCGATTTAAAAAGAGGAACTTTGCATAACTTTTGACTGATTACAAGGCTAGGTAATCCCCCCAGTTTTTATTATCTTTCCCTCACATTTCTACCCCAACATCTCAAAATAACAAAAGTGAATTCACCAGAAAAAACAGGCAATCAATCGAGCTTAAATGAACCGGAAAAAATTCTTGCAATTAATTGGTCTGACACCCTTTACTTTTTATATGGAACCACTCAATGCTTTAGACAAACTTTCCCAGGGCTTTCCTTTAACAGAAAAAATGCCCGTACTTTTTTTAGGACACGGCAGCCCGATGAACGCCATAGAGGAGAATGAATTTGTAACCGGCTTCAGAACCGTTGCGAAATCATTGCCCAGGCCACAGGCGATTTTGTGCATATCTGCTCATTGGTACACCAGGGGCACGAAGGTAACTGCCATGGAAATGCCCAGGACCATCCATGATTTCGGCGGTTTTCCACAGGAACTTTTTGAAGTACAGTACCCGGCCAAAGGTAGCCCTGAACTGGCCGGAAATACCAAGACCCTACTCGCCCCCATCGAAGTGGAACTCGACGAAAAATGGGGACTGGATCACGGCGCATGGAGTGTGATCAAACATTTGTTTCCCCAGGCAGATGTTCCGGTAATTCAAATGAGTATTGATTACACAAAACCTCCTGCATACCATTTCGAATTAGGCAAAAAGTTAAATGCCCTAAGGGGTAAAGGAATATTGATCATCGGTAGTGGTAATATTATCCATAACCTGGGGATGGTCGATTGGCAAAATATGGACAAGGACAATTACGGGTATGACTGGGCTATTGAAACCAGAGAAAAAATCAATGTCTGGATGCAGGATGGCAATTTTCAGCCCATTATTGATTATCACCAGCAGGGGAAAGCCCTGCAATTAGCTGTTCCTACTCCTGATCATTATCTGCCACTTATTTACAGCCTTAGTCTCAAACAAAAAAACGAAGAAATAGCTCTTTTTAATGACAAATTGTTGGCAGGCTCTTTGAGCATGACCTCGGTTAAAATTTCATAAGGATTATTTCAATCCACCAATAATTTATAAGTAGGATCTTCCAGTACGTTGACATCAATGATCTCTTCCGCATTTTGCAACAATTTGCGGCAGTCCACACTCAGGTGTTTCAAATGTACTTTTTTGCCTACTTTTTGGTATCGCTCTGTTATTTTATTCAGGGCTTCTATCGCAGACATATCCACTACCCTGCTTTCCTGAAAATCGATGATCACCTCATCCGGGTCATTGAGCACATCAAATTTTTCATTAAAAACAGAAACCGATCCAAAAAACAGCGGTCCGTAGATCTCATAATGTTTTACTCCGTTTTCATCGATGTGCTTTCTGGCACGGATGCGTTTTGCATTGTCCCATGCGAAAACAAGGGCCGCAATGACCACCCCTATCAGCACAGCGAGGGCAAGATTATGCAAAACAGCAGTCACCAGGGTGACCATGACCATCACGAAAATATCCGATTTGGGCATGCGTTTAAAAGTTTTCAGGCTGGCCCACTCAAAAGTTCCGATGGCAACCATAATCATCAGCCCAGTTAAGGCAGCCATTGGAAGTTTTTCAATCAGGTTGGCACCAAACATGATAAAGACCAATAACATCACCGCCGCTACGATCCCTGACAATCTGGCCCTTGCTCCTGAAGAAATGTTGATAAGGCTTTGACCAATCATGGCGCATCCTCCCATACCGGAAAAAAATCCTGAAAGCATATTGGCGATTCCCTGTGCCACGGCCTCCTTATTGCCACGGCCTCTCGTTTCTGTGATCTCATCAATGATATTCAGAGTCAGCAAACTTTCAATCAGCCCCACTCCTGCCATGATAGCGGAATAGGGTAAAATGATTAGAAAAGTCTCAAAGCTCAAAGGGATTTCCGGAATGTGAAATGGAGGAAAACTGCCACTGATCGAAGCAATATCCCCCACCGTTTTTGTATCAATATTAAACCCGACCACCAGTCCGAAAATAACCAGGATAGCTACCAGGGAGGCAGGAATGGCCTTGCTTAACTTCGGCAATCCCCAGATAATCAGCATGGTAAACAATACCAGGGCCAACAAAACAAACAAAGGCTGGCCTGTCAGCCAATTCCCGGAGGCATCCTTGAATTGTTCCAGTTGTGACATAAAAATAATGATGGCCAATCCATTTACAAAACCAAAAATAACAGGATGGGGAACCAATCGCATAAGCTTTCCCAGCTTCAAAACTCCGGCCAAAATTTGCATAATACCGGCCAAAACAACCGTTGCGAAAATATACTCAATGCCATAAGTTTGAGCCAGTACCACTAAAACAACGGCCACCGCCCCGGTAGCTCCGGAAATCATCCCCGGACGCCCACCCAGCACCGAAGTAACCAAACCCATAACAAAAGCTGCATATAAACCCGTCAGAGGGGAAAGGCCTGCAATAAGGGCAAAAGCAACGGCTTCCGGTATTAATGCCAAAGCGACGGTCAGACCTGACAGGACCTCTATTTTATAATCCACCTTTTGGGATAAATCAAATAAATTTAAATATTTTTTCATAAGTATAAATTAACCTCTCCGGCATGGATCCCGGAAGGCAAAATGAATAAAATTTAGGTGGCTCTATTATTTTGGAACAAAGGCAATCGTCCCAGGTTAAAGCAAAAGTTTGCAAAGGTATTTTTTTTATTACGGCAAACACCACATTTTATCCTATTTTTGATATACTTTTGAAGCATTCCCTTTATCTGAAATTACATTGTAAAAAAAACATAATGAGCGATAAAATGCCAAACTGGTCAAAAAATGAATTCCTGGGATATCTGTTCATGTATTGCGCCCACGCTGACTATATTGAGACCGAAGAAGAAAAAGACTTGATTAAATCGAAGATTGATAAAGAAGTCTACCAAAAAATTCACCAAGAATTCGACGGGGATAATGATTATGAAAGTATTGAAAAGATCGTTGCCGCTGCAGGGAAATATTATCCCACCCCCGAAGCAAAGGAAATTCTTGTCTCAGAAATCATGAAACTCTTTCTCTCCGATGGAACATTTGATACCATGGAAAGGAATATATTTTTAGGACTCAAACGATTAATTTTGACTTAAAGGCAGTTCTTTAAACCGGCAATGCCCTCTTCCTTAAATTATTTTTAAACACAGCATAAAATGTCCTTTAGGGGCAATTCCATACCTTTGCAACTTATGAAAAATCAAAAGCCGGTCGAATTCATTGCTCTTATGGCGTTCATGATGGCCATCGGGGCCTTCTCCATAGACGCAATACTTCCTGCCATGCAGGTTATAGGGGATGATTTTGGAATTACCAATACCAACGACAATCAATTACTTGTTTCCCTGGTCTTTCTGGGGCTTGCCATAGGGCAGATTTTTTTCGGCCCGTTATCAGACAGCCTGGGCAGGAAACCTGCGGTTTACTTTGGCTTTTCCATATTTATTGTGGGGAGTCTGCTTTCCATAATTTCCACGAGTTTTGAATGGATGCTGTTCAGCAGATTCATCCAGGGGATTGGACTCGGCGCACCAAGAACGATCGGTATGGCGATGGTAAGGGATCGTTACGTTGGCGATTTCATGGCCAGGATCATGTCTTTTATTATGGTGGTTTTCATCCTGGTTCCCATGGTTGCCCCGGCAGTGGGCCAGGAAGTTTTACACCTTGCCGGCTGGAAAGCCATCTACGGGACCCAGATATTGATTGCCATTGTTATTGTATTCTGGTTCTACTTTCGCCAGGAGGAAACGCTCAAACCTGAAAATAAAATCCCGTTTTCCATCAGGAAAATAAATAAAGCGGTAGCCGAAATTTTCAGAACAAAAACCACCCTTGCCTTTACGCTCATAATGGGCCTGATCCAGGGAGCTTTTCTTGTTTACCTGAGTTCCGCCCAGCAAATTTTCCAGGAACAATATAACCTGGGCGATAAATTCCCCCTTGTTTTCGCTCTTTTAGCCTTGTCTATCGGTGTGGCATCACTGGTCAACAGTAAGATGGTGATGATCTTCGGAATGGATAAAATGACATTCTGGTCTCTGGCGGGTTTTACGGTACTGTCGGTCATCGCAGCCGTTTTATTTACCATCTTCTCTCATCAGAACCCTCCATTATGGATGTTTATGGTCTTCCTGATTGCCTTACTCTTTTGCACGGGCATCCTTTTCGGAAATTTAAATGCCCTGGCGATGCGACCATTAGGACATGTTGCCGGGTTGGGGTCAACGGTTGTTGGATTCGTTTCTACGTTAATTTCCGTTCCTTTGGGTATTTCAATCGGACGTTACATTGAACAAACGGCCTTGCCACTGGTATTGGGCTTTGCTTTTTCCGGCCTAATTTCCATGATCATATTTTTATGGCTGAGGGGACAAAAAGTACCAGAAAATTACGAAGTGGAATTGGCGGAAGCCCGCATATAAAAAAAGCTTGCCCGGGGATTGGGGGCAAGCCATTCAAATCAATCGGGTTCATTCTAATTAAAACCCTTTAGGTTTAACAACTGTGAAAACTCTTGATACATTAAAGCCAAAATGTACATCTCCTTTTGCCCAGTCTCCAACAGTTTCAGTAATATATCCCTTGGGCACCATTGAAGTGGAATTGGTAAAGTGTAATTGGAATACGTGTCCGCCGGTTTCAATATCGAGTCCGATCGACAAGGAGTTTGTGAAAGCGGATCCTAACTGATCAGGAAAGACATAAATATATTCTGCGTTTACAGCCAGTCGTTTGTTCAGTTTTTGCCGGGCGGCAATTCCGAGTGCATAAACATCATTGCTTTCGTTCACCGTGGCCACCAGGTTTCTGTGCACCAGCGTGGGAGAAAGTTGAAGGGAGAATCCTTCACTGAACTTTCGTCCGACGATCAACTGAAAGGTGTAATAAAGTCTTGAAGAAGGATGATTGTCGCGATCAGGATACCTCCATGGAATGGTTTTTATCGCCATGGAAGCCAGGGCTGCCGCTGTTACAGGCATATTTTTTGCCCCTTTACTTTGTCTCAGGAATTTGTATTTCAAAAACCCGTCGAAAGTTTTTTCGAAACTGTTTCGCCCGGCGCCAATACAAATCCTGTCCGTCAACCCAAAATCGGCGCCAATACGCACCATGGAGGCATCCAGCCCGTACAATTCCTGGATACCTCCGCTAACAAAACCAAAGCGGTGGGAAATTTTTACATCCAGCACTCCCCTTGCCGTATTCTCAAGGGAATGCAAATTGATCACCCTATTGGTTTTAAAACTCGCGGTGATAAAATCAATAGTCGGTTGTTCTTCACCCAATAAGGATAATAAATCGTCCTCATCTTCCTGAGAAAAGACACCGGCCGGTAAAGCAAAAATGATTAGCAATAAACTTAAAAAACGTTTCATATGCGGTTTGTTTAAACATAATGGCTATCTCGATTGGTTAGGTTCCCGTCTATGCCATATAAATTTTTTATGACTTTTTAAATTCCTGATAGTGACAGGATACGTCCACAGTGATCTCCCTGGCAATATTATCCCTGACAATGGAAGGGACTTCAATTCCGTAATCAGCTACGGTCAGATGAAAATCGGACTTCCCGGACACCTCCCCTCCTGCTACCGTAATTACCCCTTCAGTCTCAATCGGCTTAGTCACACCATGAATCGTAATTTCACCCTTTATTTGCGCTGTATAGGTGCCATCTTTATCGAAATGTATTTCAGACAAATTAATAATTTGACCTTTAAATAAAGCCTTAGGAAATTTGCTACTTTCCATATAATTTTCGTTAAAATGCTGCTGCATGAGTGCTTTTTCAAACTGAAAAGCCTTGATCAGGATAGCAAATTCGATTTTGCCGGTTTCCGTATCAATGATACTGGTAGCATTTGAATTATGAGCCTGAATATTTTCTTTTTGTGCCTCTGAATAAAATGAGACATTGCCTTCACGGGTATAAATTTTTTGTGCATTCAAAAAAACAGTCCCTAAAAACAGGCATAACAGGCAAAAATTAAGTTTTTTCATATTGATATGGTTTATATTGATTCAAAAATTATAATTCAACGCATCTGACCAAAACAACATCCATCAGGACTCCTGTGCAAACGCCTTTAAAGGTTACTTCCTCTCCCGGTTGAAAGGCGGTTCTTTTCGGCGTTGATAATTCATCCAGCTGGCAAACAACACCAAACATCATGTCGTCTGTCTCCAATATCACGGAAAGGTTTCCGGTCTCATCTTTTTTAACCTCACGAACCTTGCCTTTGACTTCAATTATTTTATCCAGGTATTTTTCATTGGAACCGTTTTCGTCAGCCTCAAAGGCTCCAAACAACTGAGCGGCCTCTATGCTGATATCGGTTTTGGCACTCATCATGTTTTGATGAGGTTTGTTGTATAAATACAAGCCGGCTATCAATCCTACCGCTGCCAGAACGAGTCCTATTTTAAGGAGTTTCATATTATTCTGTTTTTCTTATATTAAAGATCTTTCCCTTTGCCCTATGTTTTTCCCGCTTAATTATCTGGTGCTCCCTCCGCAATCCAGGCCTCAATCATGGCAATGTCACATTGAGGTAATTGAGGTGCTCCATCGGGCATCGGAGTATAGCCCACTTCATGTTTTATGGCTCCAAGAAATTTACCGCTATTTACCAGGGTTTTTAAATTATTGTATCCCTCCAGATTGACATTTCCCGACAATGAAGGCCCGGTATGGCAACCATAACATTGCTGCTCCAGGATGGGTAAGACTACCAGGGAATAAGTCACACTGTCGGTATTGCATTCCCCGGAAGGGTATAAAACTTCTTCAACATCATAATAACATCCGGAATAAAAGAAGGTACCGGAAATCAAAAGAAGATAAAATAATCTTTTCAGTATCATGTCAATGGTATTTTTTCCTTTGTTAAATATTAATTATTGGGTGCCCCGGCATCAATCCAGGCTTTGATCCGGTTGATGGTGCATTGGGGCAATCGATCGCCTCCCTGTGGCATTGCAGGGTATCCTGAATCCCAATTAATGGCTCCCAACAGATGACCGCTATCTGCAGCTTCCTTTAGCCCGGAGTGGGTGCTGAAATCATGCCCGCCCCCTGGATTTGCCCCGCTATGACATCCCAAACAGTAGGTTGAAATGACCGGTGAAATTACCTGGGTGTAGGTCACATTTTCCGTATCACATGTCTCTGACTCCCAGTCGCAATCAAGGTTTTTTCCACCTTGTAAAATCCATGTAGCGATAAGTTGAATCTGCTCTGGTGAAAGTGGCGCATTGGGAGAAGGTGGCATACGTTCGTCTTCTGATTCAGTGATCATTTCATAAATTTCAGTATCCTCCAGATTGTAAGGTTCAAAGTCAGTAGTTTCCATGAGGCTTTGATAACTTTCAAGAATGACCCCCTTCTCATGGGAAGCGGCATTGTGACAGCCAGTGGTGGAACAATTGGATATCAATATTGGGAGCACCTCGTATTGAAAGTAAACAACATCAGGATCACAAGGATTGTTGAGCGTGTCTATGGGATTGGTCAGGGTATCACTCGGCATCACGATATCGTCATCAAAGGAGATATCATGTCTACAGGAAGAAATACCGGCCACGGCAATTACCGTTGTAATAAACATCAAAGCAGGTAGAAATTTTCGCATTGTGATTTAATTTTCATTACAAAGTTAAAGGGAACATGTCCACTTAAATAACAATAATCTCCGAACGGGCATAAAAGCCCCCTGAATAAGGAATTTTGGGTTTTCAATTAAGAAAACCCAAATTCCTCAAAACAAACACCTAAAAATGAAACCCATATCCAAAAAATACAGACTGCATGCCTACAAGACTGAGCGTTGCAAGTCCCACACCAATCAAAATCAGTGCAAATGGAATATAAACCAGTGGTTTAATAATTTTATGATCCCACCCCAAATAATGCATGGCAGGAAGCAGAATGAAGGCCAAACACAACCCCAAAAAGGAAACCTGGAACATATACACGCAAACCACCGCGAATACAATCCCCGTCAATACTTCAAAAGCCTGAACTACAAGGGAGTCAGGATGGCTCCTGGTGATGAATTTTTGCCATTCAGATTTCATTCCACCAATTAAACCCATGGCATTTTCTTTTGTCTTATGTTCCTTCTGAAGGGTATCCCCGGTTACCAAAAAGATCGCTTTTCCCGAAATCATGTAAGTGATCACTCCAATGGAGGAAAGAGGCCCCAAAGCCGCATAAAGTACGGTGCTATGGGTAAGAAACCTGAATAATTTGCGTGGCTCCCTGGCCATGGCCAGAATAAAACAAAGTACCGGCGCAAAAAAGGTCAATATGGTGATGGCGAAAAAATCAGGTGAATATATTGCCCTGAAGGCATCATCCAGAACCATTACCGGGAATATATATGCTGTACCCCCCAATGCCATGGTAATGTCCCTTTGATGACCAAAAAAATAAGGCAACAATAAATTGGCATTGATCATAAACAAGAAATACAAAAGGGTTAAAGGTAAATTAAGTGTAGGAAAAAGTATGTCGAGCTTTTCGGTCAAGGTAATGCGTCTGGCTCTGAGTAACCAAGTCATTTTCTTTTTCAGAAACTCGCTTGTTCCACGGGTCCATTTCATGTGACGGATACGAAAAGCCCTCACAGTGTCCGGAAAATCTTCATAACAAACCACATCTTCCACAAATCTGCCACGATATCCCCTTGCTCTGATTTCTATTGCAAACCCCAAATCTTCACTGACGATGTCTGGAAAACCACCGATTTCTTCCCAACATTTTCTTCTAAGCAATGCTCCATGTCCCAGGAACATTACGAATCCGTATTCATTGCGCAGCGGTTGATACCACTGCCAATGGATATCGATGCCGATACCCAGAGATTTTCCCAGAGGGGTTTTGTTCTTCGGGTTGGCACGGTGGTTGGCCTGTACAAAACCAACCATGGGATCAAATTCCATAATCGGAACAAGTTTGGTCAAAAAATCGGGAGGAAGAATCTCATCGGCATCCGCGATGGCAAAATAGGGCTCCTCCGTAGCAAAATGAGCCAGACCATGGTTCATATTCCCGGCCTTAAAAGCCTTTCTGTCCTCCCGCCGGACAACCTGAACCAATCCCGGGAAACGGGCAGAGAAGGCATCCACCTGATCCATGAATTCAGGGTGGGTGCTGTCGTCTAAAATATAGACTTTAAAGTTTTGATAATCCTGGTTGACACAGGATAATACACTTTCCTCAATGAAATCATTGTAAGTGGTATAGAGTATGGCTACCGCCGGTGCATCCGTAAGACAGGATCGGGTAAGGGCCTGCTCCGGCTTTGGAGAAAAATATTTGTGTATCAATGAAAAAACGACTACACCAATATTGTAAAAACCATATAACCAGGCGAAGTCAATAAACAAAATAAAGCCCATCAATGCCATCCAACTGCCCCAGTTGTAACTCATGTCAAGCAGCTGAAACAATCTTGGCTGAAACCAGACAATAGAGGCGATCCAGGCCACAAAAACCGAAACGTATAAATGAGGTTTGGGATCATAGGACAATTTTTGGGTGGGCACGCTCTTTGTTATTAGCTTTGAAGATCCAATGGAAACCAACGGTGGTAAATCAATTACATTATGAGCTGCTTTTTCGTCTTTCTTGGTATATTGTATCATGATGTATTTTTTTTATTAATCGGAAAAACTCAGGTCGTCCCGATTTAAATGGAGAACTATAAGCCAATGATTATCAACAATATGATTTAATCATCTTTATTCCGGGTTATAAACAACAGATTGATGAACCTGCAACGTGGACCACTTTTATTCCCAGAATTGAACAATCAATTATTTTTCGGTTTTTTCTAATTTCCATTTCACTCCAAAGGACAGCACTCTTGACCGATCGAAAACCCCGTTTTCCAGGCTAAGCGAAATATTGCCCCATAATTTATTCGTGACCGGAAAAAAGACAAGCGCGTACCCTCCTGTGATGTTATCGTTAAGGCCTTCCCCTTTGATATTGGGTATGCCGTAAAATCCCCCAACAGAAAGTTCCAGCCCTTTGGGGTGATGGAATTTTCCAACCACCAGAAAGCGATGTTGCGGTTTTAAACTGTTGCCATCCCTGGCGTAGAAATAAGCAGGTTCAAAAACAAATCTCTCCGATACGGGTATATTTACACTTGAGTATGCAACCCACTCGGGAGCTTCCTGAGCGGAAAATCCTCCATAGGTTCCTATTTTTAAATTAAAGGATTCAGGAAGGAAATAAACCTGTTCCAGCCTGAACATACTCTGTAAGGGTTTCCCGGGAAAAAACCTGGATCCGAGCTCTAAGCGTGTCACTGTCTTGTCGTTCCAGGCGGCCATGCCGCCTAAACTTGTTTGAGGCACTGCTTTTCTGCGATTGACCAGGTCAAGGTTGTCCAGGGAAAGGGTGTTATCATACCTGCCATAAACAGTGAATTTCGGTGCAAAATGCCACGTAGCCTGCAGTAACCTTACCCCAAAGCTGCCCTGATCACCCACGGAGGAATAACCCGTGGTAAAATCAAATTCAAGAACCGAAATTTCTGAACGGGTATCTTCGATTAATTGCTGGATGACTGTATTGGCGGGATCCAGTTTCAGCGCCTGCTGAAATTGTTTTCGGGCTTTTTGTTTCTCATTCAGCATCAATAAGGCCTTGCCCCTGCCAATAAGGTATTCGGGATTTTCGGCATCCTCCAGGGTCAGTTGCTCGTAAATCCGGTCAGACATCCTGGCATTCTTGCTGGCGAGAAAATAATGGGCAAGTCCTTTTTTGGCTTCTACTGATCCTTTGTCCATGTTCAGCACCCTTGTAAAGGTCCCAACAGCATCGGAAGATCCGGACCAGGTTTCAGCATATCCTTTACCAATTAAAGCCTCGATATTATCCGGATCATTTTTTAAAACTTCCGAAAATTCATCAATGGCGGTCTTGTATTTTTTCCACCAGGAATAGTTATGCGCTCTTAACAAACGTGCTTCAATTGGGTTTGCACCGGAATTGACCAGGTCACTTAGCAACAAATCTGCTGATTCATGTGCTCCGTTTATGGCCAATTGCCGGGCCTCATTCAAAATTTCCTGTTGTGAAAAGCCGGGAGTCCCGATAAGACACAGCATAAAAAGCCACAAGAAATTGACTGAATTAAAGGCAGCCGGGAAATAATTTCTCCTTAAAAAAATGCCTGGAATAAAAGGATGTCTGTTCATAATTTGCATAATTTGCATAGGCCGGCCATGACCATCCGGGTTATCTTCCTCTGGTTGTTCCAAAAGCCTATAGGTAATAAAAAGTCCAGTAAACAATCTAAAAAGGAATCACTCCTTGAAAGGGGGGCGGAGTGATTCCTGAAACCGCCTCGGTGATAGTCAACCTTAGTCGCCTGCTAAAACCTTCCAGATGACTCCTCCGGGCAGCCACATCGTTGGTGATTGAACTGTATGTGATTCTAAATTCAACTAATTCATGTGCCGTAACACCATTTTTTCTTTTGTTGTACAGCCTCCATTCAAGGCTGTAGTTTTGGCAGGCTTCTTATGATTTGTCGCAAAAACTTATTGTTACAAGCAAAGATTCGATTTGTGATTTTGTCCTTCAACTAAAAATTTTTCAGACATATCAGCAAGGTAATTAGCATATTATCTTGCCTTTGATATTACAAATTTAAGGGTAATGCAAGGTTCGGTAAACAAAAATTCCCCCAACGGGAATAATTAGCCCCCCAATCGGGTCATCTTTTCCTGTTGAAAATCCGGTCTGTTTCAGTTGTATGTTCATGTCAAAAAAAAAAACCGAAAAACCAAAGAAAAAGCCCCACACCAGTGATTACCGGTGTGGGGCGAATAATAAGAAAGCTTGCCTACTCTTTTCGGGACAATAAGTCCCACGGTTAAACCATCAGGATGCTCGGGAAAATCTTTGGCATCTGATACAATTAAACCTTATATTCTCAGAAGTTAAATTTAGACAACAAGGAAGGCAATTAAAATAAAAGTCCTCCGAACAGGAATTTTTCCTGACTGAGTAAGATTTATTCTCCTGTTAGCCACTTTTTGAATTGTGGGGATCTTTCGGTGCTGACAATGGTTTCAATTTCGCAAGGGGGGATCAATTCTACCTTGACTCTTGATTTTGAATAGGCATACATTTCCCTGATAGATTCAATACCGACAATAAACTGTCGATTGACCCTGAAATAAAGATTTTCATCCAGCATTTCTTCCAGCTTTTCCAGGGAATGATCCAACGGATATCTTTTACCGTCTTTGGTTATGATGAAAGTGATTTTGTCTTGTGTGTAAAAATATCCAGCCTGTGACATTTCGACCACCTTGATCTGTTGCCCGAAACGGATGAGAAAACGCTTCCCCACCGTATCCTTGCGCATCGCCCGGGCAATCTCCTGGTAATCAAAAGCCTGGTTCTTTTTCAAGGCCTTGAATTTTTCAATGGCCTGAGCCAATTCATGGCTTTTTATGGGTTTCAACAGGTAATCGATAGCACTCACTTTAAAGGCCTGAACGGCATATTGGTCAAATGCTGTGATGAATACAATGGGTTTTTTAATCTCGACGAAATTGAATATTTCAAAACTGCTGCCGTCAGCTAGATGAATATCCATAAAGATCAAATCAGGATGTTCCCGAGAACTCAGCCAGTTGATACTGGCCGTTACGGAATCCAGGGTATCTATTATTTCAATTTGCGAATCGATTTCCCGGATTAGTTTTGTTAACCTCCTCGTCGCGGCGGCTTCATCTTCAATGATTAATACTTTCATAAGTCTAGTGTTTTGTGGATGTTTAGGTATTCTTTAAAATGGCAGGCAATTGGACGATAAACTCCTTTTCATTCTGAGTGATCAAGACCTTTCTGTTGGTCAGTAAATCGTAACGTTTCACTATGCTCTGCAGTCCGAACCGGGTGGATTGTTCGGGGGTAATTTTTTTCTGAATATTATTTTTGATGACGATGTAATCCCCTCCGTGATATTCAATCATTGCATGAAGCCTCTGAGATTTGGAAATAACATTGTGCTTGACAATATTCTCCACCAGCATTTGCAAAGCCAGTGGCACCACGAGTACATCATAATGGCTAACATCAATATCAAGCCGGAAGTGGTCCTCATACCGTTTCTCCAGGAGGAAACGGTAATTCATAACCAATTCCATTTCTTCTTTGAGGGTAATAAGTTCCTTGTCGCGGTATTGCATGATCGAACGGTAAAAATCGGAAAGGTTTTCTACGTATTGCTCTGCCAGTTTTGGGTTTTCGCCAATGATAGTGATCAAGGTGTTAAAACTGTTGAACAAAAAATGCGGACTGATCTGACTTTTCAGCGCCTCAAATTGACTTTCGATTTTTTCTTTTTTTAATAAATTCACTTTTTGAAGCCTTTGATCCCTTACCTTTTGATACCAATAAAATAAGAACAAAGCCATGCCGACACATAAAATAATGAACCAGACTCTTTTCCAGATAGGTTCCCTGACCCTGAAGACATAGGTTTCAAATACCTCGTTGGTGAAAACTTTATTTTGGGTGCTCCGCACTTTGAAGGTATAGGTTCCGGGAGACAAATTGGAGTAAGTGGCCACATTATCCCTTGAAGTGATCAATTCAAGATCATAACCTTCCAGCATATACTGGAACCTTATCCCCGTTGGGTTGGTGTACCAAAGGCCATCGTATTTAAAACTGAGGTAATTTTCATTGTGTTTGAAAACGGAATCCTTATCCATTGGTATAGGTTCAAGAAAAACAGATACTTCTTTTAGTATGGTTTGAGGTTGAATCACGAGGTTTTCGTTAATCGGGGCGTATTTGATCAAAGCTTTTTGTCCACCCACCCAGATTGCCCCATCCTTGTTTGTGGTAATGGCGTTCAAATTGGGATCAAAATCAAACACCCCCACTTCTTCTCCATAATATACAATACTCCCGGTGCTCGTATTCAGCAAATCAATTCCATCCGGATGGACAATGATAATGTTGCCTTTTTCATCCGCACCCAAACAGGATATTTCCAATTGTCTCAACCCGTTCTCAAGGGTAAAACGGGTGAATTTTTGTCCGTCAAATTTAAACAGTCCCTCCCTGGCCGTACTGAACCAGATGTTTCCGTCAGCACTTTGGGTTATGGAGTACACGGTCTTTAACCTCTGGTCTTTTTTTTTACGTTCAGACATGCCGGTAACATCAAGGGCATATTCGTAATTTATGATCTCACCATTCTGCAAAACGGCCAATCCATGACCATCGGTTCCAAACCAAACCTTCCCCGAATCATCCAGGAATACTTTATAGATGAAATTTGTCCCCAGGGCTGAAGTTTCATTAAAATTCCTCGAAACAAACTTCCCGTTATTGATGAGCTCGCCATCGTATTTAAAGGTTGTTACCCCGCCCAGGCTGGCGATCCATATTTCCCCCCTGGCACCGTCCAACGACAATATACTTCCATTGGTCAACCCCTCCTTTTTGCCGAAATGCCTGTAATTGCCGTTTCGCGGATTATAACAATAAAGGCCATCTCCAAAAGTACCGATCCACAAATGATTGAAGTCATCTTCATAAAGGCTCACAACATTCATATGGAGTTTGCCCAGGTGTTCAATGAATTTACCCGGAAGCGTCCCGTTGGGCAAAAAGGAAAAGAGTCCGCTTTGGGTTCCCAGCCATATCGTCCCTTTTTTATCCGTGGTTACCGCCTGTATGTTTTCCGGTGGATGGGAAACAAATTCAAATAGCCGGTTTGTGGAAAAAAACGGGACTTTATTCGTGGAAATCCAAATATTTCCTTCATTGTCCTTTTGCAGATCCTGCACTTTGGCATTGGCCAGGAAGACCTCATCTGTTATAGGATAAAGGTGTTTTTTCAGGAAATCGTACTTCCACAAACCATTGTCTTCCGTACCGATCCAAAGTTCTTTTTGGTCAAAGACCTCAAAGCAGTTGATGATCCCTCCCGGCCAAATGACTCCCGGGTCAACGATCCTGTCCAGGGATTTATCAAAATAAACAAAACCCGCTTCGTAAGTGCCTATCCAAATGTTTCCTTCGGTATCCTTTTTTAATTCGTGAACAATTTCGTCGGGCAATCCGTCCTGGCGCGTGTAATTCAGTACTTTTTTCCGGGCATTTACAAAAGTGCAAATACTGATTCCGCCATCCGTAGCAGCCCATATACGCCCGTCATCGTCCTGCACCATATCGTAAACGTCATCCCCTGTCAGACCGTCATCCATATTAAAATTGTACAACCGGTCATGGTCAAAGACATAAATCCCCTCACCATAAGTGGATAGCCAGAGCTGTCCGTTGGGAAGAAACGACAATCCGTTCACCGGTACCTGGGGATTTCCTGCTTCCGGCACCCAAGGTATAAGCTCGCTGTACGTCTTTTTGCATACGGTACCATCCTCATACCCTACCCAAATATTCCCTTCCAGATCCTGACCTATGGCGGTGGCCACATTTGAAGTCGAATCCTGTTTTTCGAAAAATTCGAAAGACACCCCGTCATATTCAATCAATCCCCTTGAAGAAGCCAGCCACAAATACCCCTTTTTGTCCAGAAAGACATTATGGATAGAGAGTCCCTTCATGTTTTCGTCCATTTCGGGGATTTTGAAAAAGAACGACTGTCCTGCCACGCTGCCTGAAAAGAGCAGGAAGATTCCCAATACAATGCTATTTATGCCGGATACAGTCAATTTTATTGAATTTGCAAATTAGCCTCAAGGGTCACTTTGATCTCTTCGGCAATTTTTTGAAAAACGATTTTTGGAATTTCGATATCATGATCCTCCAAAAGAACTGTAAATGAAGCCTGGATATTAATTTTACCGCTTTTGACCACCACCTGACTTTTGATGATCCTTTCCTGGGTGATTCCATGTACAGTGAACTTACCTTTGGCACGAACGCTGTATGTTCCATCTTGCGACAGGTCGTATTTTTCAATTAATTTGCCGGCAAAAGTGGTAGCAGGAAACCGGTTGCTTTCAATGTAGTTTTCATTAAAATGGACCTTTTGCAAAGGGCTGTTAAATCCTTCAAAGGATTTCAAGGATACCGAAAAGGCAAAAGTGCCCTTTTCGGTATCCAGTGCTCCTTTTAATTCCGTGGAGGAAGCTTTGATGATCTCCAGGGGAGCTTCCGACAAAAAATGAACATTCCCGTCAGACACACGAAAAACCTTTTCATCCTGACTCGAAAAAGAGGAAAACAAGAGCAGTAAAACAGGTATTGGCAAGTATTTCATTTTTGGACAAATTTTTATATCTATCAAGGGCAAACACAACAACTTCTTATGCTCAACGATTATTTATTCAAAGTTATGTTCAGTGGAACTAAGTTTATGCTTGTTCCATCTGCAAATTGTTCATTTACCGGTTCTAAATTAGGTAAACGTCTTCCCAATATTGCAAATTTTCGGCCCACCGGGAAAAAAAAGGCGCTGAAACCGAATTTAATAAACCTAGAATTAAGAAATTACTGAGAATCAGTACTTTTAAATTTTAAATTTAGCATTTTAAATTTTACATTTTCCTTACCTTTATCCCCTTGCAAATAATTGATAATACCCATGAGTAATGTAAAAATAGAAGAAAGCTGGAAGGCCATTTTAAAGGAAGAATTTGAAAAAGACTATTTTATATCGATGGGAGATTTCCTTAGAAAAGAAAAAGCGGCCGGCAAAAAAATCTATCCTCCTGGGGCACTCATTTTTAATGCTTTCAATACGACGCCTTTTGAAAAGGTTAAAGTGGTTATTTTAGGGCAGGATCCCTACCACAATCCAGGAGAGGCGATGGGACTTAGCTTTTCGGTTCCCCGGGGAATCAAAACTCCCCCCTCATTAGTCAATATTTATAAAGAATTATACAATGATCTCAAGATTCCTTTGGCCGTTCATGGCGACCTGACTTACTGGGCAGAACAAGGGGTTTTTTTACTGAACGCCATGCTTACGGTTGAACATAAAAATGCCGGATCTCACAGGAAGTCTGGCTGGCAGCATTTCACGGATGCGGTGATCAAAACCCTTTCCGACCACCGGGAAAACCTGGTTTTTATGTTGTGGGGTAACTTTGCCAAAGAAAAAAAAGAATTGATTGATGCCTCCAGACACCTTGTCCTGGAAGCCGCCCATCCTTCTCCTTTAGCCAGGGGTGCTTTTTTTGGCAGTGGGCATTTTTCGAAGGCCAATCATTATTTAGAGCAAAACGGCGTTTCACCCATAAATTGGCGGTTGCCATTGTAAGGATTATGCTTATATTGCGGCTTCAAATTTTGAACCATGGATAATCAAAAAGCCAACACCTCCGTAATTTTTTTGACAGTGCTTATCGATATGCTGGGTGTAGGTATTGTAATTCCTATCATTCCGGCCCTTTTTTTTACAGAGAATTCCGATTTTTTCTCTGCAGGTACCTCTAATGCTACCATTGGCATATTGTATGGATTACTGGTGGCCAGTTATCCGCTTATGCAATTTTTCGGGGCCCCCATCCTGGGAGCATTGTCGGATCGTTATGGGCGAAAACCCATTTTAAGTATTTCCCTTCTGGGGACCTTTATTGGTTATATTTTGTTCGCTATTGCTATTTTACAACAAAATCTATGGTTGTTATTTTTTAGCAGAATGTTACCTGGTTTCATGGGCGGAAATATTTCCATTATCATGTCAGCCATGGCGGACATCAGCAGTCCCGAATCAAAAGCGAGAAATTTCGGGCTGGTAGGAGCAGCTTTTGGGATCGGTTTTGTGTTGGGGCCTTCTTTAGGTGGCCTTCTGGGAGACAGTAGTATCGTTTCCTGGTTTAACCATGCCACTCCCTTTTGGGTAACTGCATTTCTTACCCTGGTAAATATGGCTCTGGTGAAATTCAAATTCCCTGAAACCCTAAAAGAAAGGAACAACCGGAAAATCAGCTTTTTCTCCGGTGCAAAAAATGTAGTATTGTCCTTCAAATTACCGAACCTTCGGGTAATATTCACGGTAGTTTTACTGCTTGGTCTTGGATTTTCATTTTTCACTCAATTTTTCTCTGTTTACCTGATCCAGGATTTTGATTATAGTGTAAAGGATATTGGGCTTTTTTATGCCTGGATTGGTTTTTGGCTTGTTTTTACCCAAGGGTTCATTGTGAGAAGGATGAGTGGCAATATCGCATCTACCAGGGTGATTACCTATGCTCTTTTAGTGTTGGCCTTGGCCGTGGGTATGCTCCTCATTCCTGAAAAAAGTTTTTGGTTTTTTCTCATTAGCCCTTTGATTGCGATTTCAAACGGAATAACCGGGCCTAACTTAACTGCGGTGGTTTCAGACCAGGCTACTGATGAAAGGCAGGGCGAAGTCCTCGGGATCAAACAGTCGATGCAATCGCTTGGGGCTGCTTTACCTCCGCTTATCGCAGGGTATCTTACTTCTCTGGATACCGCCTACCCTATCATTGCCGCTGCCGTTTTGATCTTTTTGAGCTGGGTGGTTTATATGCTTTTTTTTAAGGACAGGAAAAAAACATATTAAAGTAAAAACGTCTGGGGAAAGGCTGATTGCGAAGTGATTTGACTATATTTAGGCCATTGAAATGCATGCGATCCCATAAAAAGCACATGGTCCTTTTTAACAAAAGATAATACTATGAACTTACTCGCACTTCTCGTAATGCTCCTGCCGGGGCTGGTATTGATCCTGATCTTTTTTTGGCTAAAAAACAAACAATTGATTCTTGCCAGGGTATTCCTCATCAGCGGGATTAGTCTTGTGGCTTTTATTACCCTGCTTTGGATCCTTGACCTATCGGACTCCCTGGCCCATTCTCATTTTAATAGTATCAGCAGTATCGTAAGCGGATCGCTTGCTGTGCCGTCAGATGAAAATCAACAGCAATATCTGTTAATGGGTTTGAGTAATGCCGCTGAAGGAATCGCCCAATACGCCTCGGCTTATCCCGAAAAGGATTCCTTTTGCCTGAGTCAATTAAGATCAATTGTGGACTTTGTTACGGACGATGCCAATTATCCGTCCGCCACCAATAAAAGACTCTGGAAGAATAACTACTTCTATCTTATTCACCTGAACAGCATCCTTGCCAGCTATGAAAAAACGCTGGGTCGTGATTCAATCAGTCCGCTTCACCAAAATGTCAATAACTACCTGGCAGACGGAATCGTTATGTCACGTTATAAAAATATTCAAACCCTGAAGGGCGATAATAGCTACTGGCCGGCCGATAATAGCATTTTGATCTCAAGCCTTTACGAAACGGATCAACTGAGCCATACCAATAAGGCGGTCCGCGCCTCAAAAGACTGGTCAAATTTTGTTGCTAGCGAAGTCTCTTATGATGGCAGTAGTTTGCCCTGTTCGGCCTTCACCGAAAAAAACAAATGCAAGGAAATGCCACATGGTACGCACCTCGCGACGATGGTCAGTGGATTATCACATTGTGCTCCTGCCCTGTCCAAAAAAATCTGGAAGGAATTTAAAAACAAATACAAAAACGGGAAGCTTGGCATCTTTGCCAGTTTTGAACAATACCATCCCAAAGAGATCACCCCGGCCTATGCTTCCAACTTGCTTCATCCCCTGGATTCGGTTTCCCCGGCTATCGCAGCATTAAAGGCTGCCGCAAACTATGGCGACCGCCTGACCTATTTCCAGCTAACCAATCAGCTCTGGCTGAATGATGTTTTTGCAAAACGCCCGTCAGGTAGAACCCTTAAAGGGTATCAATGGAAAGATTTTTTAGAATTAAGTATGCGTTTCAATGCAGAAACCGTTTTCTGATAAATAAAATCAAAAATTTATTGATATGAAATTCAAATACGTTTTAACCCTCATTTTTTTCGTCATGCTCCAATTCAGCATTAAGGCACAGACGAAACTTGAAGAACAGCTCTTTAATTTACCTGATGTTATTTTCGAAAAAATCACTACGGGTAAGGATTATGAGGCATCCTATGTCCTTAAAGTCAAACAACCTATTGACCATAATAATCCCCAAATGGGATATTTCTATCAGCGGGTATGGCTCAACCACCGAGGTTCCGATCGTCCAACTGTGATCATTACTTCAGGTTATGATACGCCTACCAACAGGCTCTATGAGTTGCCGGACCTCCTCAAGGCGAACCAAATCCGTGTGGAACATCGTTTTTTTGCAGAATCGGTGCCGGAGCCCATGGACTGGAAATATCTGAACATGGAACAGGCGACTGCAGACCTTCACCACGTAAGGACCCTTTTTGCTGACATTTATTCCGGAAAATGGGTAAGCTCGGGCATCAGTAAGGGAGGCATGACCACCATTTATTACCGGTATTTCTACCCTGAAGATGTGGACGTCTCTGTTCCTTACGTAGCCCCACTCGATACTGCCTTCGAAGACACCCGTATTTACAACTTTCTGCATACTGTAGGTACGGATGAATGCAGGGATAAAATAACTGCTTTTCAAACCCGGCTTTTAAAATCCAGGGAGGAATGTTTGCCCAGACTTTACTGGTATGAAAAAGCACTCAATCATACTTTTGATTACCTTGGTTTTGAAACAGCTTTCGAATACGGTGTACTGGAATATTCTTTTAGCTTTTGGCAAATGGGCCATAAATGTGAAAGTATTCCCGGCCCCGATGCCCCGCTCAATGAGGTGTTGGACCATTTTATCGATGTTGTCGGAATGTCTTTTTTCTCTGACCAGGAAATTGCAGCCTATTATCCACACTACTACCAATCCGCCACGGAAACAGGATATTACGGATACCAGACCGATGATTTCAAAAAGTTACTCAAAACAAGACCTCTAAAATTCCATGCGTCTTTTTATCCAAAAGACGCCTCCATAAAATACGATGCCACCCTGAGTAAAAAAGCACTGGAGTGGGTCACCACACATGGCAACGAATTCATCTATATTTACGGGGGAACCGATACCTGGACTTCAGCGGGTGTTC
The DNA here is from genome assembly GCA_020636105.1 of Lewinellaceae bacterium. Classification (NCBI taxonomy): domain Bacteria; kingdom Pseudomonadati; phylum Bacteroidota; class Saprospiria; order Saprospirales; family Lewinellaceae; species Lewinellaceae bacterium. The sequence goes on along the minus strand of JACJYL010000001.1, from coordinate 437,275 downwards.
CAAAGTCGGATAAAGTAGATGCGCTGTGGTTCATTTTGGAAGGCAGAAACCATGGAGATGCGCGAATCATAAACATGACGAGCGAAGAGCGTAAAAAACTCGTGAATGCCCTTGAAAAATGGCTGGAAATGGAAATCGAATAAATCTAAAACCAGGAAGGAGTTTGTCAACAGGGTTCACCGACTCCTTCCTGGTTATTTTATTTCCAGTTTAGTTACTTTCGCAGGAGAATCAATCGTTGCTGAACTAAAAAAAGTTCTCAAATAGGTAGCCTCCAATTCGGCTCTTGTGCTACTTGTATCGGGATAAATTTCGTCAAAATAAATTAAATATCCCGTGCCGTAACCCAGAAAACATCCCCGCCAGATGGCTGTGGCATCCATACCGTATTCCTTGAGCTTCCGAATCCTTTGCATGGTCTCCTGGAAAGTAAAAAGAATGGTATCCTGTACAATGTAATATTTACCTGAGTAATTCGCAAAACGGGAGCAATCATAATAAAGAAAAGCCTCTTTCCTTGCATCGGAGATGATAATATCCGTAGGGACTTTTGCTGAGAACAATTTGTCTATTTCATTCTTCGCCTTTTCTTTCTGGAGCTCGAAATCTCCGGGTTCCAAGGGAGTATCCACAATATAAGAAAGGGGTTCACTTCGGGCGTTTTTGCCATTCTCAGCCAATTCCTTATTGTATGCTTTCTGATCGGCAATGATTTTTACAGGACCATTATACAACTCAAAGATCAGTAAAGTCAGGATGATGATCAAAGAAATAACTACCAGAGTGAACTGATGAAAAGGCACTTTTTTGAACCTGAACAAATCGATGGTTCTGTAGGGATTCAACCAGTAAAGCAACGTTCCTTTCAGCGTACCCAAATAACTATTCCCTGTGGTCTGTTTTGCTTTTTCTTTCCTGAAAAAACGAATCGTTTCCCTGTTGGTCAAACTTAAATTATGGATAGAGGGCGTAGCTACAAATCTGCATCCCAGGTTTCGGTTGACAATGATCAGCCCGATACCCAGTCTAAAACACTGGTGCTTTAATTCCTTAAAATGCTTATCATCCTGATTGGGAAATACATCCTCACCAAAGGCGATCCACTGTTCATCTGCAAAATACCGTTTGAATTGTTCAATGGCATAAATATATCGGTACCGACTGATACTGAATGTCTTAAAAATAAACCTGTAGAAATAGAAGAAAATCAGGATGACCACAACCCCAATCCCAACCGCAGGCAAAAACATGAATTTTTGAGCCGGGTAAATCCCCATACCATGCACAATAGCCAGGCAAAGCGTCGAAAAAAGAAAAGATAAAGCAAGACTGTCCCAATAAAGCTTGTCGTTCTCACGCGAAAAGAATAGTTCTTCTTTTGAATCAAATGAGGTCGCCTCAAAGGTGGCCAGGAAAGATTTGTTTTCGTCCGTGGTAAATTTCAAATATCCGTCGGCAATGATCCCCCCCTCCCCCTGCATATCAATTTTCGCAATGGTCTCCCCGGCGCGAGTACGGTGTTTATAATGGGCCTTCAGAAACTTAAGGACCGTTATCTTAATATTTTGTTCGGTGAGATTTTCCAAAGTTTTAATTTACTGTAACATTTTCCAAAGTTTAATAGTCTGCATGGCTTCCTTTACATCATGGCACCTCAAAATTTTTGCTCCCCTCATCAATGCAAATAGATGTAGAGCTGAAGTTCCGGCCAAAGCTTCTTCCGGATTGATATTCAATGGTTTGTATATCATTGATTTACGTGAAACTCCAACCATCAAAGGCAATCCGGGGATATTTAGCACATCAAGATTTTTGAGCAGTTCATAATTATCTTCCACCTTTTTGCCAAACCCAAACCCGGGATCCAGTACAATATCCTTTACACCAAGTTCACGCAATTTACCCACTTCCGCAATCAAAAAATCCAATACTTCCAAACTTACGTTTTCGTAAGCAGGATTTTGCTGCATATCTTTAGGCGTTCCTTTCATATGCATTAAAACATAAGGTAAATCCAGTTCAGCCACCGTGGCATACATTTCAGGATCCATACGACCGGCAGAAATGTCATTGATCATTCCTGCCCCGACCGCGGCACTTCTCCTGGCTACTGACCCATGGACTGTATCTATGGAAATATGAACTTCAGGAAAACGCTTATTTATTGCTTCGATAACAGGGATTACTCTGCTGGTTTCCTGCTCTTCGGTAACCAAATCAGCTCCTGGCCGGGTAGACATGCCCCCTACATCAATAATCCGGGCACCTTCCCGGAGCATTTTTTCAGCCTGGGCCAATGCCGAATCCACACTCAGGGTTCTGCTTCCCTGATAAAAAGAATCCGGAGTTACATTTATGATCCCCATTACCACGGGAGATTCCAGGCTCAGCAGTTGCCCTGCACAGTTAATTGTCAGCTGAGGGTTAAGCATGAATTAAATTTGGTGCTAAGGTAACGGAAATGATAAATTTTAAAGGATAAATTTTAATTTTTAAAGAGCGGAACCCTAAACGTTATGGCAAACAAACTTGTTACCTCATCCAATGCATGAAGTCTAACCATGTAGAAAAATTCAATAAAGAGGATCAAAGGATAAAGGATTTCATTTTTAAGCCATTTTACTTATTAATCCTTAAATTCGCAAAAAAATAATACATGTCAACTAAAATTGATTCAACAACCCGGGCCAAAAACATGGGTCGTTTGCTGGTCGTTGTGCTTGCCATTACCCTTGGAGGGATTCTAATCTACCGAAATTATTCCGGGAAAACGGGCTATTCGAATATTCCCCAGGAAATGACCATCAACTATCTTCCTTCAGATTTTAAGGCTGACATCGATACGGATGAAGCTCTAGCTGTGTTGGCCAATCCTCAGCGAAACCGAAAAGATTTTGATAACCTGGTTTACAACCTCAATATGTCCATTTTAAAGCACGTTGCCAACAGGATGGGGTTAGACGATAACCTCAAGAGCAAACTGGAAGGAGAATACCAAAAACACCATCCATATCTCAAAAATTTATACTACCACGATTTTGTGGCACTCAAAGATACTACCTCTGCCTTATACCAAACCTGGTACGACAACGAATCGACTAATGCCATTGATGTATTGAACGAAGTGGCTTCCAAATACACCTGCTTTTTCGTCAACCAAATAGTAACTACCCTGGTCGAAACCCATGGCGGAAGTATTTTGGGGAAAGGAACCAATGTGGATACCCCTTGTGGCATTGCCCTGACCGAGGCGCTTCGGCCATTATTGAAAAGAATGGAAGACCGTGCCGCCATTGAGGATTTCAGCCGGTCAAAGGGGTTATTACAGGAAAAAGTGGAAAAGGTCATAGCGGAACTTGCTACCATGGAAGTACGCGATAAAAAGGGTATCAACAAACAATTACAGACTAAAATATGGGGAGTAAATGTTTCTTCCTCTGATATTCAAATCACGGCCATTAGCATATTGAAAGTAGGATTTCGGCTGAATGACTATTTCAAGGTGGATCTAAACTCCAAAGCCAATGTAGTGACTATCACCCTTCCTGAGCCGGTGATTCTTTCTCATGAAGTCTATCCCAAAATTGAAAAACTGGACATCGGATGGCTTAGGGAAGTTCAGGATGTCAATTTAAACGAAGGGTTTAATAAGTTAAGAACCGTCTTCCGGCAGGAAGCCCTGGAAAGTGATATTATGGAAAAATCAAAAACTCAGGCAGTTGAATTGATGAATACCATGTTTTTACCCATTATTACTTCCATGAACAATAAGTACAAACTCAAGGTTCGGTTTAAGGAGCCTGAACCTGATGAAGCCATAGAGGAAAATTTTGAAAATTGACCTCATAAACCCAATAAAAACGATGGATTCACCTACTATTCCTTCCTTTTGGGAAGATAAGTACCAAGGTCAGCAAACTCCCTGGGATATCGGCTACGCCTCTCCCCCATTGAGGCATTATGTGGATCAGGTCAGCGATATGACTCAACGGATTTTGATCCCCGGGGCGGGCCATGCTCATGAAGCCATTTATTTACACAGAAGGGGCTTTGAAAATGTTTTTGTTTGTGATTGGGCGCCAACAGCTTTTAAACATCTTGACCGTTCTTGCCCTGATTTTCCTTCAGCACACAAATTGGTCAATGATTTTTTCAAGCTGGAGTTAAGCGTTGATCTGATCCTGGAACAAACCTTTTTTTGCGCCATCCCGCCATCCCTTCGGCCTGATTATGCCCGGAAAGCATCGGAATTACTTGCCGATGGAGGAAAATTAGCCGGCGTATTGTTTTCCGAGAACTTTACCACTCCGGGGCCGCCTTTTGGAGGAACGGCAGCCGAGTACATCCAATACTTTGAACCCTATTTTCACATCAGGCTCATGGAAAGCAGCAAAAAGTCAATTAAACCCAGATTGGGCAGGGAGCTATTTATTGAATTGGAAAAAAAATAGGGCCTGCCCGATTTATTTCTCAAATACGTACTGGATGATGTTGGCCCCCATTTGCAAAGCCATCCGACGAGTAGCCTCAGGATCTTTATGAACAGCGGGGTCTTCCCATCCATCTCCAAGGTCACATTCATAGGTGTAAAAGCAAACGAGTCTTCCTTCCCAGAAAAGACCATATCCACGCGGAGGTTTTCCGTCGTGTTCATGGATTTTGGGCAACCCTGATTTGAAGTCAAACTTTTGGTGGAAAATTTCATGTTCAAAAGGCAATTCAATAAAATCCTGCTCCGGGAATACTTTTTTCATTGCTACCCTGATATAAGGATCCATGCCGTAATTATCATCAATGTGAAGAAACCCACCTCCCTTAAGGTAATTCCTTAAGTTATCAGCCTCCATTTCCGAAAAGACCACATTTCCGTGGCCGGTCATGTGTACAAAGGGATAACTGAAAAGATCAGCACTTCCCACTTCAACCACCGCTTCGTCCTTTTCAAAATTCATCCCCAGTTTATCGTTACAGAAAGCCGCCAGATTTGGCAGAGAGGTGGGATTGGCATACCAATCTCCCCCACCGTTGTATTTTAACAGTGCCAATTGAAGGGTTGGGGGTTCGCTGCTGCTGTGAATCGATTCAAAAGAAAAAGCTGATATCAGGACCAAAACAGGCAGCATTAAGAAGTATTTCATTAGCGTTAAATTTTAATTATTCCTTTTGACAAAAAACGTGTGTTTTTTTAAATGGTTTCACACAACGTACCTCTTAAAACGAGTAAGGTGAAATAAATGTTTGACACCTCATGCGTTTTACTGTTATTTAATTCACAAAATTAACAGAAAGGCAGGCCACCAGTCCGGCAGTTTCCGTGCGAAGACGGCTATCTCCGAAACTTATGGTTTCAAAACCATGACTTCGGGCCATTTCCACCTCCTGCAAACTGAACCCTCCTTCGGGACCTATGAGAAAACATACGTTCTGTTTCGGTTGATAATGATCTCGGAGCAGTTTTTGTTCATCCTCTTCGCACCAACCCATGAATTTGCGTGAATCGCCAAAAGATTGCCCGACAAATTCCGAAAAAGGCATCAGCCCGTTGATTTTGGGCAGCCTAGCTTTTAGCGATTGTTTCGCCGCTGAAAGCACAATTTTTTCCAGCCGGTCCAGGCGGACATTTTTCCTTTCGGAATGTTCGCAAAGCAAAAGGGTTACCTCGTCAATGCCGATTTCCGTTGCTTTTTCAAGGAACCACTCTATACGATCTATATTCTTGGTGGGAGCTATGGCAATGTGCAGGTGGAAATTTCTTTTTTTATCTTTTTGCAGCACCTCTCCTACCCGTGCTTCGCACCCTTTTTTGGTCACACTGGTCAAAACGGCTTTACACATCAGACCCTTTCCGTCAATGATGACAATTTCATCTCCTTCCCGTTTGCGCAGCACGCGGGAACAATGGATAGCCTCTTCTTCACTAAGGCGGGCGTTGTCACCTTCAATATTGTCGCAATAAAATATATTCACGCTGCAAATTTAATCTCCTTACTGTCTTTTTAAAATTTGAAGGGAAATAATTGCAAAAGAAGGCTTACTTTTGCGGCACTTTCACAACAAAAGTCATTAAATGCCTGTTTCTTTGGTTTTACAGGTTTAATAAAGAATACTTAGAATGGATATATTAATAATGATCGGTCAATTGGTGCTCAGTCTCTCAATACTGATTATTCTGCATGAAATGGGACATTTTATCCCGGCGAGATTGTTTGGCACCCGTGTTGAAAAATTTTATTTATTTTTTGACGCAGGTTTTTCCCTTTTCAAAAAGAAGATTGGTGAAACCGAATATGGCATCGGATGGCTTCCCCTGGGAGGATATGTCAAAATTGCCGGCATGATCGATGAAAGTTTTGATAAAGAACAAATGGCCCAACCTCCCCAACCCTGGGAGTTCAGGACCAAACCGGCCTGGCAACGACTCATTATTATGCTTGGGGGCGTAACGGTGAATTTTATATTAGGATTTTTCATCTACGGTATGGTGCTTTGGGTGTGGGGCGAAGAATATCTTCCCGCGGATAAGGTGACAGAAGGCATTTATGTCGATTCATTAGGGATGGAACTTGGCTTGCAGGATGGAGATAAGATCATTAGCATTGGCGATACGCCTTTTGACCAGTTTAACGATCGCCAGCTCATTCATGCCATAAGCATTGAGAATGCAGATCATATTAAGGTGAACAGGAATAATGAAGTGATCGATCTTCCCGTAAGTGATGAATGGGCCAATAAACTGATCAGCCACGACAATAAGGATAAAGCCATCTTTGGGCCGAGGATGTTATTTATCGCAGACAGTATAATAACGGATTCTCCTGCTGATAAAGCCGGTATGCTAAAAAATGACCGCATTATTAGCCTGAATGATCAATCGGTACCTTATTTCCATGAATTTGCCAAAGCGGTAGGAGGCCTCAAGGAAACTCCCGTCAAGGTAGGGGTGATTCGCAATCAAACGGACACCTTGAGCTTTAATATGACCACCACTAAAAATGGTACGATTGGGGTGGCTCCAATCGGATTCGAATTTGAACGAATCGATTATACTTTTGGAGCCTCTATTCCCGCAGGATTCACCAAAGGAATCAGCTTTTTAACTACCCAGCTAAAAGCTTTCGGGCAGATGTTCCGGGGCAATATTGACGCCTCTGAAAGCCTCGGAGGGTTTGCCTCAATAGGCAAGATGTTCGGAGCCCAGTGGAACTGGGAACGGTTCTGGCTCATGACGGCCATTTTATCTCTTATCCTGGCCTTTATGAATTTATTGCCGATTCCTGCGCTGGACGGCGGGTACGTGATGTTTCTCATTTTTGAAGTAGTCACCGGTATAAAACCAAGCGATAAGGTCATTGAAGTTGCCAACACGATTGGCTTCGTGCTCGTTTTAGGGCTTTTGCTTTATGCCAATGGACTTGATATTGTACGGGCGTGGTTTTAGGATTAAAGAATGTTGATTGAAGACAGGAGTATGATGGATTATTTTAAATTTTATGAAATTCCCGTTTCCTTTTCTCCGGATATGACTGAAATCCGGAGAAAGTACCTTGTCAACAGCAAGCAATATCATCCTGACTTTTTCACCCAGGAATCTGAATCCAGACAAGATGAAATCCTGAAATTATCAAGTCTGAACAATGAAGCCTATAAAGTACTGTCGGATGAAGACTTAAGGATGAAATATATCCTTGAGTCTGAAAAAATTCTCACGGAGGAAAATAAAAACGACATCCCGCAGGACTTCCTGATGGATATGATGGATTTTAATGAAAAACTGATGGAACTGGAGTTTGATTTTTCACCGGAAATATTGGAAGAATCAAAAAATGAACTACAACAAATTGAAAATCAATTGCGTAATGAAGTAGCTTCCATACTGAAAAAAAAGACCATAACAGAAGCTTCGGAAGAGGAACTTTTAGAGGTCAAAAATTATTATCTAAAAAAACGCTACTTGTTGCGAATTTCTGAAAAATTAGCTACATTTGCGTCCCGTTGATAGAAAGTTATCAATTAAATAGTACTGAGCCGACGTGGCGGAATTGGTAGACGCGCTGGATTCAAAATCCAGTTCACGCAAGTGAGTGGGGGTTCGATTCCCCCCGTCGGTACAAAATTAGAGCCCAAATCTTAATCCAAGGTTTGGGCTTTTGTATTAGTGTACTGGCTTAATTCCTAATGAAAAGTAAGGTCAAAAAAAACTTTAATTTTTTCCCTGAAAAGTTATTTGCAATTAACTTAAAAATTGTTCATATTTGCGCTTCCAATACAAAAAGGCCCGGGTGGCGGAATTGGTAGACGTGCACGTTTCAGGTGCGTGTGCCGCAAGGCGTGGGGGTTCGAGTCCCCCTCCGGGCACGAAAAGCTCAATCATATTTCTGGTTGGGCTTTTTTTATTTTACTGAACGGATGAAAAACAACTGCCGGAGTGGCGGAACCTACCTCCCTACGGTCAGTAGGCAGGTTGGTAGACGTGCACATTTCAGGTGCGTGTGCCGCAAGGCGTGGTGCGAGTTTCCCCTCCGGGCGTAAAAATCGTAAACTATTCAGGAATAAAAAAAAAGAGCCTCCCATTGTGGGAGGCTCCAACCCCAAAAAACCAAATGAAAACTATCTTTGATAAAATTATCTTCTAAATATAATAACGCAAAGGTAAAACAAATTTTAATCCTTTGCACCATTATTTTGGTGATTTTACTCAACTATTATTTTTTCTACCCTTATTTGGTGCCCCCGTAAAACTTTAACCACATAAATGGCCGGGGGTAATGTTGATACATCAATGGCTTGGGAAACTCCTGACCATTTGCTGGTCAGGAGTTTTTTTCCGGTAAGGTCATATAGCTCAACTTCTATTAATTCACCAGAAGAATGGTTTGTTGAAATGATGATTTTTTCATCGGCCGGATTTGGGAATATCCTCAAGCCATCCACATCAGCCACCTCTTCATTAGAAACATTGATATACTTTGGAATATCCGTTCCGAAAATCTCCAGTCCTCCCGAAAAATTGCCGAGAATTAAATCCAAAAAACCATCCTCATTCAGATCTTCCAACACCAGATGCGTGCGAATCCCCTCTGCCAAGCCACCGAAAGTTTCTGTCTGGGTGGAAAAAGTCCCTCCCAGGTTTCCGTCAATATTTCCATAAACCTCAATCCTGCCAATTTCGGAACCTGTATAGAGCCTGTAGCCGTCTGTTTCGGTATCGATGATAAAAGGAGCAGAATGACCCGTAGAATATCCAGGAATACGGGTATCGACGGTTCCCAGGTAAAAAATATTTGGCGGCATTGCCGGATCGGGATTGAAAACTGGCGAGGTAGTAGTACCCGTATTGACAAGATAATTTATGTTCCCATTTTTTTCACCGATGACCAAATCCTTCAAACCATCCCTGTTCAGGTCAATGATCTGCGGCACACTGGCCTGTCCGACATTGATGCCCAGGTAATTGTAAGTGACCGATGGAATGTTCACGGGGTTTCCCGGTCCTGCCGTGTTTTCTCCGTAAAATAACTGACCATATTGTTCCCCTATAAGAATATCCATATCCCCATCCCCGTCCAAATCGCCAAAGGTGGGTGCATAATTGTAGGAACTTTGAGAAAACAGGCTCATATTCAGAAAGTCATCATCTTCCAGTGTAAACGCTGGATTAGTAGCGGTTCCCGTATTTAAAAACAGAAACAACCGGGGATCCCTGTCGCCGAATGGAACAAAATAGGAATAGTTGCCCACCACCAGGTCCAATAAACCATCTGCATTGTAATCGACAAGTGCCGGTTGTGCTCCGGAGCCAAAGTCCAGCATTTCGTCTATGAGAAAATTTTTCTTTTGCAACTGGAAAGACGGATATTCATTAGAAGTGGTATTCTTATAAAACCATAAAGCGTTATAATCTTCCGCGGCAGCGGTAGAATTAGGAGCCGCCAGGAAATCCTTAATTCCGTCATGATCCACATCAAGGTAATAACTCGATGGAAAAACAGGAATATCCACGGCCACATCCTCTGCAGGAAAATTGCCTTCCTGGGCATTAAACCAGGCTTCTCCACAATTGCCGCCATTGTTCAACAATATGATGTTTGAAAACGAGATGTCCCCCAGAGAAAGTTCTTTTTTACCGTCATTATTTCGGTCAAAAGTAAGTAAAGTGGATCCGGAATGGCGTTCTTCCACCGACTCGTCCTGAAAGCCTTCATAACAATCCCCGGCACCACCGGAGAGGTTAATTTCATTGGAAATGCCGCTTTCAAAAACACCGCCCCAGCAATTTGTTTCCAGGACGTAACGCAGACTATCCATTCCAAACCCGCTCTCCACCGAAGTGTTCCGATACCAGTCAATATATCCTCCGGCAACGCTGAAGGTCATAATGTCCAGGTCTCCATCACAGTCGATGTCATCTATGGCCGGCACATCAACTTCACTGACATAAAGTTGGGTACTCCCTCCTGTTTGTAAGGGAATAAAAATAATGTTGAGCAATTCATTAAAATTATGCCGGACGAATTTTATTTTACCCGCTTCATATTCCCCTTTAAAAACCATGACCCCGCTTACAATCGCATCGGAATAAGCAAAAATATCCATGATGTGGTCTCCGTCAAAATCCCGCAATAAGATCCAGCCTGTGACAGGAGGAAAATTCTCTTCGTATTCCGGTGCGTATTCATAATCTTCTCCTCCTGTATTTAAAAAGGTGAGATGGCGATTTCCTATCCGGTCAAAAATGTAAAGATCCTGCATCCCGTCATTATTGAAGTCAACCTCGGAAAGTTGGGGTGCGTTGAGTCCGCCCGTCAAAGGGGTGGCCAATTGATTTCCATCGACAATAAAGTCGATATCCAATCGGCCGGTTAACTGGGAAAAGGCCTGTTGACTGAAAACAAGCATTATAATGATCGGGCTAAAGCTTAATACCTGTAATCTGAGGTGGTAATAACCCCGAAAAAGGCTGTACAAATAAGAATTCACCACGTTTTTGGGATACTTGAAAAAGCGCTTCATTTTATTCATTTCTCTATTATTTTGACAAATCGAGGAATATTCGTTTCTTGGATTTGAATTATGATCATTCCTAATTCCACCCATTACTCCCGGCATAAACAACAAACACCAAATTTATAAAATCCGCTTATGAAAATCCGCTATTTGCTTTCTTTTTTGGGCATTTGTAGTCTGTCATTCAATTCCATCGCTCAAAGCCCGGAAGATTCCACACAAATTACCATTGCGCCTGTTGAAGTACAAATTCCTCAAGTGACCTTAGAGGATTACGAGGTAACCACCAATGCAGGAAATCTCGAATTTCGATCGGGTTCGCTCAATGGAAAATCCTCCATCGATATTGGTGGGGAAAGCCGTGAATTGATCTTCGAAAACGGTATTGCCAAACTACCAATTAACACAGACGCCAAAGGGGAATTGTTGTTGTTCCATACGGAAAAAGGCAACAAATTATACCACATTGCCGCCCGGTCAGACGGTTCGTTCCGATTCAGACATATTCCTTTCTGGTTCTCCATTCTGCCGCCGCTCATTGCTATCTTTCTTGCCCTTTTATTCAAAGAAGTGGTATCGTCTCTTTTCGTAGGCATTTTCGCCGGGGCTTTTATCGCCGGCGGCTTGCGGATAGATTCAATCTATTACTTCCTCATGAGTCTTTTCGAGGTGGTTCGAAAATATATTATTTCGGCACTGGTGGATAGCGGCCACATGTCGGTGATTATCTTTTCCCTTTTGATCGGTGCCATGGTGGCCGTCATTTCCCGAAACGGCGGCATGGCAGGAGTCGTTAATGTACTGGCAAAATTTGCGACGACCCGAAAAAGTGCCCAATTGGTCACCTGGTTTCTTGGCGTAGCCATCTTTTTCGATGATTATGCCAATACGCTCATCGTAGGAAATACCATGCGTTCGGTAACCGACCGGTTTAAAATTTCAAGAGAAAAACTGGCCTATATCGTCGATAGTACGGCAGCCCCTGTGGCCTCGGTAGCCTTCATTACTACCTGGATTGGCGCGGAGCTCACCTATATTGACGACGGGATGCATAAAATCGGAATCATGACAGAACTGGGACTCACTCCCTACACAGTGTTTTTTCACTCCCTGAAATATTCTTTTTACCCGGTGCTAACGCTGGTTTTTATGCTAATGGTGATCTGGATGGGAAGAGAATATGGTCCAATGCTCAAAGCTGAAAAAAGAGCCAATGATACAGGTCAGGTAGCTCCCCCACAAACCGAAACGGGACTTACTGAAGAAATGGAGGATCTAACCCCTGTAAAAGGTGCACCATTGAAGTGGTACAATGCGGCTTTACCGGTCCTGGTAGTAATTTTCATGACCCTTTTCGGATTGGTTGATACAGGAATCACTTCCCTGAGTGCTGAATTAGGCAGTAGAGGAATTATCGCCCATAGCTGGGGAGAGGTTTGGGGGAATATGAATGTTTTATTTCCAAATGGTGGAGCGGGTTTCTTCCTGAAACTCGGCAAACTAATTGGTAGTGCAGACTCTTATGTGGCTCTGATCTGGGCTTCGATCAGTGGTTTGGTGGTGGCGATTTTTCTTACTATAGTAAGTCGTATCATGAAATTGCCAGACACCATCAACACCATGACCACCGGATTCAAAACGATGCTTCCCGCCATCATTATATTAACTTTGGCCTGGTCCCTCGCCGGCACCACCGATGTGTTGCATACGGCAGAATTTCTCACCTCTGCCCTGGCCGACAGCATTAACCCTTACCTATTGCCGGCCATTATTTTTGTATTGGCTGCGCTGATTTCTTTTTCCACCGGTTCAAGCTGGAGTACCATGGCTATTTTATACCCGATTGCCATTCCGACCGCCTGGGCCGTATGCCAAAGCGCCGGTATGGACAACGAGGCTTCTTTGGAAATTTTACTGAACGTTATTGCAGTAGTGCTGGCGGCCTCCGTTTTAGGCGATCACTGTTCTCCGATATCGGATACCACTATCCTGAGTTCTCTTGCCTCGGATTGCAAACACATTGAGCACGTCAGAACGCAGTTGCCTTACGCCCTGACCGTTGGCGGGGTAAGTGTTCTTTCCGGAACCATCTCAGCCTTGTTGGGCGGCGGATGGCTGATCTGTACCCTGATCCTGTTTGCCGGGTTTGGCGTGATGTATTTAATCCTCAGGACATTTGGAAGGAAAATTGAGTTATGAACTGAACCTATCAGGAGTGGAATGAGGATATTGGCTGGTATGACTATGGGGCCAGGTGGTATGATCCGGCGATCGGGAGGTGGAATGCGGTGGATCCACTGGCAGAACAATATGCAGCCTGGAGCCCTTATAATTATGTGATGGGGAATCCGATAAGCTTGATTGATCCGGAGATCTTATTAGAAGAACACTTTCTAAAGGAAAGGTCGCTGAAGCAATTGAATTAGCAATTAAATATAGTAAAAACCCAAAGACCACCAGAGCACTGAATAATATTGCAAAAAGATGGCAAGTTTATCAAAAAAATCTTCACAATGGTTTATTAACGTATGAACAAGATTCTGTAACCTTTAATCGAATTGTATATGATTTAATTTATTTGCTTTAAATAAAATATAGCCAAAAGCTGACCTTTGTTAAATCCTTTGGAAGCATCTTAAATTCTTATATAATTGTTGATAAAAAATTTTATAATATCATGAAACCTTCGAGTAATGCACAGCTTTTATTGAAGAATATGGACTTTAAGTCCATGAAGCTATTAGCGGCTTCCCAGAATCGGCTCGATTTGTTTTTAGAATTGATGGAATCAAACGATTTTGAAAAAATATCAAAAAAACTTGGCTTGATTATTGAATTTGACAATTATTCAAAAATAATGGATAATAATAGGCAATTATCAGCCAAGGAACAAGCAGGTTTAATGACGAATTTTAGGTCTTTTCTCATAGAAAAGATTTGTCTTCCTGTTGGATTTGATAAAATTGAAATTTAGCTTCCTATGTAGTTAATACCCTGATGCCCGAAGCAAATCGACAAAAAAATAGAAAAGTCGTTCTTCAAGGCTTTTAACCTACCCCCTGATGGCCGAAGCATGCCACAAAAATAAAAAAAGGTCGATCGGTGATTTTTAAGCAACTGTAAATTTCCTTGGGAATAGAAATTTACATTTTTTCGGATTCACCAACTAAAATGTCAAAGAACCATTAATATTTAGCTGAGTTAAATAAAAATGAAAAAAATATTTTTTTTTATAATAATCCTATTTGTTGGAATTCTCATTTATTTAACTTTTTACTTTGATGAAAAGTCAAAAAATCAATTTGATGATTTTTATTCGTCTGAAATAAGTGGGAAAATTGAAAAATTATATGCTGGAAGTTCAGGTGTACATATAACCATAAACAATGAAGTATTCGTTTTTAAACCGGTAACAAGTAAATTGAATGATTTTCGAATTTTCGATCAAAATGCTAATATTGGAGATTTTATTGAAAAACCGGCTTTTGCAGATACATTAACATTAATAAAAAAAGATGAAACAATTTTCTATACTTTTCAAATGGATTATTTTTATAATAATTAGTGTTTTTTTATCGTACCCCTGATGTCCGAAGCATGCCACAAAAATAAAAAAAGGTCGATCGGTTAAGCGTTTTCGCTTAACCGGGCTATGCTTGTAGAGCTTGCAGCTCGGGCGTTTTCAAATACATAAACAATGAAACAAAAAGCCTGGCCGCGCGTCGGGCTTTTTGCCTCCTGATGTCCGAAGCATGTCGACAAAAAAATAAAAAAAGAATCGATGGTCAGGGCTTAAAGCTTTGACCGGAATATGCCTGTAAGGCTTGCCGCCTGTCTAAAGCCAGGTGAACCTGTCAAAAGCCAGGTAAACCTGGGCGATCTGAATTACTTTTATACTGAAACAAAAACATAAGGCTGACCACCTTGGGCATTGGATTTTTGTGCTTTGGTAGAATGTGGAAATTTTAGATTTTCGGAATAATATCGGATATATTGATTTGTGAAAAGGAATGGGTTATTTTTGGTCGGGTGATATGATGAGCTTATAGGGTCGAAGCTGAAAGCTGCGACCATCGGGGGCTTATTCTTCTAGCAAAGATGCATTCTTGGTGAAAGGGAAAAAGCTATTTTCCTTGGATAGCTTGGGAAATAAAGAAGAAAAGTGTTTTCTCATACATAGACGGTAATATCAGTCTTGATGCCTCAGGATTTACACAGACAACGAAAGAAAGCCCAAACGGCTGTCTCGAAAATCGGGTTTTTATCAAACTTTGAAATCAACCCAAACTTGTAGAAAAATAAATCCGGCTTTCAAAAACTGTTGAATTTTGGCAAAATCGCCTGTTAAAAAATTACCGAACTATTGATTATTATTATTTTAAAACTCTCTAATTAGGTGTCTCATGAAAAAAAATGATCCTATTCATGTATTTTCAATTTCATTAAAGAATTTTTATTCATTCGTCGTCTTTTTGAATTTTATTTCAATTTCCATATTTTTTCTTATAGAGCGATATCATGTAAATGCATATTTAATTCTCATTATAATTTTTGATCTTGTTTTATTCGGAAAGGTTTTGGATAAAAAAAATATTAGAAAAATTTCAATAGATGAAAAAACTAAAAGGGTAGAAATAACTACCTCAATAATTACAATGCTTAGTGAAAAAATTGAACTGCAGCATAATGAAATTGAAATATCTTATGAAAGGGAAAGATATGGTCGAACAGCAAAAGGTATGGTTTTAAGAATAAAAGATTTAGATGGGAAATTAATTGGTAAAATGACATCACAATTATCATTTTGGAAAGAACAGACCATCGAAGAGGTTAATAATATATTAACTAGATTAAAGTGTGTCTGAAAAATGTTTTTTAAAATATATTTTGATGAATGCGAGTTTGACCATGGCTAAGAAATTCACAGCTTTTTTTCCCTGATTACCGAAGCATATCGACAAAAAAATAAACAGTTGTTCGTCAAAGTTGAAAGCTTTGATTGAAATATGCTTCCAGAGCTTCCAGCTCGTGCGTCAGGCAATACCCTGATGGCTGAAGCATGCCACAAAAATAAAAAAAGTCCCTGATGGCCGAAGCATGCCTACCAAAAAATAAAAAAGGTCGATCGGTTAAGCGTCATCGCTTAAGCGGGCTACGCTTGTAGAGCTTACAGCTCGGGCGTTAGGGTTACACAGATAATGAAATGATAAAAGTAAACGGCTGTCTTCAAATCGGAGATGGCCGTTTTGTTTTCGTGGGTTTGCGCATACCCTGATGGCCGAAGCATATCGACCAAAAATAAAAAAAGGTCGATCTAGTCGATGGTCAAGGCTTAAAGCTTTGACCGGAATATGCCTGTAAGGCTTGCAGCCTGTCCAAAGCCAGGTGAACCTGGGCGATCTGAATTACTTTTATACTGAAACAAAAACATAAGGCTGACCACCTTGGGCATTGGATTTTTGTGCTTTGCTAGAATGTGGAAATTTTGGATTTTCGGAATAATATTGGATATATTGATTTGTGAAAAGGAATGGGTTATTTTTGGTCGGGTGATATGATGAGCTTATAGGGTCGAAGCTGAAAGCTGCGACCATCGGGGGTGACAAAAGTTAGAAAGGCAGGAAATAAGAGTGCAAAATTCAGGATTTATACTCAAGGAAGATATAGCAAACCATATGAAGGGTTTTATATAAATGGAAATTGATATGATGATTTCTAAAAATGACAGTATCCTATTAAGTGTGTAAATAAAAAATAGAGGGCTTCGCCCGAATTTTTAGATTTTGACTCTTTCGTCAAAAATAGCAATAAATTGGTTAAGAATAATGGGCCAGTTGCGAATCGGCATGGTCCATTTTTTCGTTATTTCAAAAATCGCCAGATAAACCGACTTTTTCAATGCATTATCCGTTGGAAAAGACATTTTGTTTTTGGTGTATTTTCTGATTTTTCCGTTGAGATTTTCAATCAAATTTGTGGTATAAATGATCGTTCTAATTTCAAGAGGGAAGTCAAAAAAAGTGGTCAGCTCATCCCAGTTATTATACCATGATTTAATAGCGTAAGGATACTTGTGATTCCATTTTTCATCAAAGTCCTTTAGAGCTGCCTGGGCTTCTTTGGTCGGTGCTCCATAAATGGTTTTCATGTCTTTGCAAAACTTGATCTTTCCAGACAACGTATTTGGAAGCATTCCTGATTTGGTGCAGACACAAATTTGAGTGCTCGTTTCAGGAAAAACACTTTAATAGTCTGGTAAAACCGTTGAATTATCCGTCACGGTAATTAAGATATCTTCTACGCCCCGAGCTTTGATATCGGTCAGTACGCCCATCCAAAACTGGCGGTTCACTTTTACCCAACCACATGCCCAAAACCTCTTTCCTCCGTCTTTCTTGAGTCCTACGGCCAAATAGACTGTTTTATTGGTCACTCTGGAGTTCTCACGGACTTTAAAAACAATCCCATCCATCCACGATTAGATACTGAGATTCAGGGGCGATTTGCAGCAATGATATCCTCGGTCACTTATCGGTGATTTTGAGATGGTAGACGTGAGATGTTGAAGTCATACAAATCCGAATTTGTTCTCAATATCGGCATTGCTCATCCTTTGGCATAAAGTGAAATTAGATCGATTCAATGCCTTTAGCCAGCCTGGATCGTTTAGGAACAATCTGAGGTGAAAACTTCCATCCGTCTCTGGGCACCTGATTTCAGATTCGCCATAGGAGGTTTTGATTACTTTTTTAGAATTGCCGTTCCGGGCATTTGGATTGTCGCTCCTCTGGTGTTTGGCATAATCCAGATGGCATCAATTTCTCCTTCCAGCATTTTTTCAATGCCGCGTTTGTGAAGCTCACTGAGGAAAGATTCTAACTCATCCCCAGTCTTAAATTGCTTCAGGAAATCATCGTTTAATAGATCTTCTTTTTTCATCATCAGTAAAGTATGTTTTAAAATTACAAAAAATTAAAATAGGGGGCCATGGCCCCCTATTTTAAAACTTACACACTTTACTGGATACTACCCTAAAAATATTAATACGATTCGATTGACAATAATATTTGTTTTATCTTCACTTAGTTTTCTACAATCATGTAAAGGTACTATTGGTCTTGGAGAAAAAAGTCCAAGGGAAAAAAATTTTAAAATTGATTCTTTTCAAGTATCTCTGCCATTGTATGAATTTACGAATAGCCTACTAAGTGAGAAAATTGATTGTCTTCTTACCATAGTGGATAAATTCCCAGAACTCAGGAATGAGGTACCTGATTACCCTTTTTATATTGTAATTACTCCCCTTTTTGAGGATAATTCGCCATGTTTTGTACTATCTGCGAAAAAGGGCTACACCTTGGACTTTAGACCCCCAGATGAAGATAATCCCAGTGTGATTGACAAAGGGTTTGGAGTAATTATCTACAAAGGTATTTTAGTAAAACTCAATGGAAGTTTAAAACATTTCATTTACGAGAACGAAACCGGTGGAAAATCGTTAGTTCACTCTACAAAAAAAGTACTTAATTTTTATGCCTTTGGAGAGAAGCATCGCAAAGATGGATATTGGTCTTCTGGGTTTTACCCATATATGCGAGACTATTACATATTAAAAGAAGGTCACTTAGTCTATTTAAAATCCGAAATTGATAAAGTGGGAGGATTTAAATTTGGTACAGCAAAATAACGAGTTGGGTTGTATTTCCCTGATGCTCGAAGCGTATTTATAAAAAAAAGAACCGATCGTTTAGGCGTTTTCGCTCCGATAGGAATTCTCGTGATGCCCGAAGCGAATCGATAAAAAAATAAAAAAGTCGACCGCCTGCCTAGGCTAAAAGCTTTGACTGAAATATACTTTTAAGACTTTTAGTCAAGGCTAAAATAGTTACACAGACAACGAAAGAAAGATCAAGCGGCTGTCTTCTATGTTGGAGGCGGCCGTTTGTCTTATACATGACCCATAATGGCTGAGCTACCCGCCGTGAGACTAACAGGAGCATGGTCGAGGTAGCGTCCATTATGGCCTGCCTTTCTGCGGCGGCAGACAGGTTCGTGCTTTGGGCCGGGCTTCGGAGGGAATGTTTTGTGGCATGAAAAGAGCGCTGGCCACCACAGCATACGGTAATGGCAGATCGGAGGGATGTTGCGGTGCTCTGCACCTTGGATTCTTTTTCCTTTGTTGGACAACAAAGATTTTGGTGCTCTGCACCCGTGCGGTTCAAGTTTCTTGTTCCAGTCAATGGTTTAGGCGAGCGGAGTCGAAGTTTAAAGCCTGCCTCCGGCGTCAGTTGACAGGCTGCGACCATCGGCTTTTTTCTTTTTTTGCAGTGCTTCGGCTATCGGGGAACCCGCATTCCGTACCTGACGGCACTACCTTTTTTATCACGGCAGGGTTTTGCCGATATTACGTCTCTACGAGACTGAAGGTCTTGGTTGATGGGCTATCCCTGAGTCCCTGCGGGACGCAATATGATATGCAGGTACTCAAGTGTCGTTAGGTACGGAATGTGATATCCAAAGCATGTCTCACTAAACAATAATCACCATCGTAGAGGGCGAAGCAGAAAGCCCCGACCCAATAAGTTAGTTGAGTTTGTGTAGTTTTTTCAACAATTTCAAAACACGAATATTGAGGGAAGGACTGACATTGAAAAAGTGCCCGTTGATGGTGATCCAATCTTCGGTTCTATTGATTTCCTCCAGGTCGTTATAAAAGACCTTTTTCGCCTTTTGCATGGGGTGTTTCCAATAAATGGCCTTTTCTGTCATCGCAAATCCTTCCCGGCAGGAACCGAGCAGGCTGAGGTCGCAAATGAAAAGGATTTTTTCTTTCGGCTCAGGAAAAAGAAAGGATCTTCCAGCGGTCTTTAGTTTTTCGACAGGCATCTTTAGAAAATCCGTATAAACGGTCTCCTCTTCGCTGTCAAAATTGAGATAATCCAGCGTCATTTGAAAAAGCTCCGCGAAATGAATGCCTTTTTTATGGTATTTTAAAATAGCCTCAGGCATGGAAACAACATTCAGATCACCACAAAAACGAATAATAAAAAAGTCGAGCAATTCGTCGATCAGGTCAAATACCATCTCATTGAGATCTGCCAGCCTGAATCCGGGACGGGTTATTTTTTCAGCCAGGCCTTCTGCACGTCGCTGAATGATGTCACGATAGCCACATTGGTAAACCCTTTCAGAATAACTCTGGAACAATTTTTCATCCTGCTCCTGTTGCAGTAATACTTTCAAATGCTTAAAAAACAACTCATTAATTTGCAGGGTTACATTTCCATGAGGATCCAGCACGAGAGGCTCTTCCTGTTTTTTTTCTGTAACTTTCACCGGAGTTCCGCAATTAAAACAAAACCTGGCTTCCGCCGGCAATACCGTTTTGCAAGTATTACAAGTCAACATGGCTTTTCTTTTCTGCTAAGATAGTAAAATTGAGTAATAAATGGATGCCCGGGCAAGGTAAAGCGATGATCGGTTAAAGTAATTTTTATACCTTTACCGGGTTAAAAATCTTTTCCATGCGTAAATATTATGCACATGGTATTGAA
The DNA here is from genome assembly GCA_020636105.1 of Lewinellaceae bacterium. Lineage (NCBI taxonomy): Bacteria > Pseudomonadati > Bacteroidota > Saprospiria > Saprospirales > Lewinellaceae > Lewinellaceae bacterium. The sequence continues at coordinate 416,717 of JACJYL010000001.1, read as the reverse complement.
GAATACCAGTCATTTGTTTTCCATCCTTACAACGTCATTTTGTTTGTAGGGCTTTTCGGCCTTTCGGCCATGTTCATTAGCCTGACGATAGCTTTTGTGTACACCCGTGTGCAGAGTAATCTTGCTCCTCTGGAACTCCCCTACCTGTTTCTTTTTAATACAGGTCTATTGATCCTCAGTAGTTTAGCCATGGCTCGTGCCAAAAAGGCTTTTGAAAATGATCAGTCGAAACAATACAAACAATACTTAAGCGCAGCGCTTGTTCTATCCATTCTGTTCCTGGCCGCCCAGATTTGGGGATGGAACCTGCTGATCCAAAAAAATATCTTGCTGAGAACAGATAATTCCGCCAGCTATTTGTACCTATTATCGGCGCTTCATTTCATACACGTCATGGCGGGAATTCCTTTTCTTTCAGTTTTTTTATATCGGGCCAATGAACAAACCCGGGAACCGGTGGAAGAACTCGTTTACTTTTCCGATAAAGCCAACCAGCTCAGGTTGAGATTGGTTTCGGTGTATTGGCATTTTTTGGATTTTTTATGGATCTACCTGGTGCTTTTTTTCTTCATCAATTCCCTGTTATGACCCCGAACCATACCATGATTCCCTTTTGTTTTTAAAAAAGTTACTTCCATATTATCAATCCAAAGCCTATCTTTGCCTTCCAAAAAATGAGCACATTGAAAATTCACGGGAGACAAACAAATTTTTCCTGTGATCCATTTCACTGAAAGACTCACGGCAAAACCGTTTTTTCGCATTCAGAAACAATATTAAACCTTCAAAATTCACTGAAATTAAACCGCCAAGGTTTAATTTTGTTAAATCAAACAAACATTATAATCATGACAAAAAATATCCTAACACATTTCACCTTTTTGGTCCTGGGCTTTTTGGTCCTTTCCTTGTCGGGCTGCAACAACACCCCGCCGGGTACCACCATTAAAGGACAATTCACCAATGGTTCGAACACCCAGATTTTTATCGACAGAATGTACATTGGAAAGGCCAGTGAAGTGCTAACCAGTACCACCACTGATGCCGATGGCAATTTTTCTATTTCCTTTCCTGAAGGCATTGAAAAAGGAATTTACAATATGAGGATCGGAAGTAATGGAAGAATAGGCATGGCGTATTCAGGAGGAGAAAAAGTAGTAGAATTTAAGGGTGACCTCAAAGAAATATCCCGGTACAATTTTGAGATTACCGGGTCAAAAGATTCAAAAGTGCTCCGCGATGTAATCCAGCAGATGGTGGCCAGGACATTCAACTCTTCCAATATGGAAACTTTCATAGACACCACCTCCAACCCTGAACTGGGAGCATTTTTGGCTTATATGTCCCTGGGCAAAAACGGACTGGACCTCCAGAAAAAAGCTCTTGCAAAACTTAATGCCACCGAACCTGGTTCCCCAACGGCAGAAGCCTACGCCTCATTTTTGCAGCAGTTGGAAAATTCAAAAAGCGCCGTAGAGCCGGCAGGCCCTGTGGCAGTGGGACAACCTGCTCCCGAAATCAGATTGACTTCTCCTGAAGGCAAAGAATACAAGCTTTCCGACCTTAAAGGCAAAATCGTGCTACTCGATTTTTGGGCCAGCTGGTGCCGCCCCTGCCGTGCGGAAAACCCGAATGTGGTAAAAGTTTACGAAAAATATAAAAACAAAGGATTTACAGTATTCAGTGTTTCACTGGATGGTAGTAAAGAACGCTGGGCAGACGCAATCCAGCAGGATAAACTATCATGGCCCTACCACGTAAGTGATCTCCGCAAATGGCAATCCGGTCCTGCTGCGACTTATGGCGTTCGCAGCATTCCAAGAGCTTTCCTGATTGATCGGGACGGAAATGTAGCCGCTACCAGCGTTCGTGGCGCTGAAGAATTGGAAGAAGAGTTGATAAAACTATTGTAATCTTATAGGGTATAATTGTGGTAAAAAACCGGCCATTTGATTAACACTCAAATGGCCGGTTTTTTTTATTTCCTTCAGACTGGTATTTCATTCCAACCTCATACATTAACTACATGTAAATCAAATATTAATTCAATGTTAATTTATTGTTAATAATTTTGAATTATTTCTAAATTTGCCCATCAATCCAAAACGAAAAAACTACAAAAACATGAAAAAAGGGAGTCTTTTTATATTCATCCTGTTCCATGTAATGCTTTTTACTTCATTAAATGCACAAGATCAGACTGACTTCAATGCCTACTGGGACAAGGGATTTCAGGTTAAAAGTAAAGACGGGCAGTTCAGCCTCCAATTCGGGGGACGTCTCCATCAGCATATCAGCTTGTTTTCCAGTGATCCGGAAATAGACCAAATGTTCGGAAAATACTCAGGAGGCTCTGAGTTCAGAAGAATTCGTTTCTACAACCAGGGCACTATTTATAAATATATTGGGTACAAACTTGAAGTTGATTTTACGGGAGGATCAACCACCATTAAAGACATTTTTGTTAGCCTGAATGAAATTCCTGTCATTGGTAAAATTACCATCGGTCATTTTAAGGAACCCTTCGGACTCGACCAGTTGAACAGCAGTAATGATATGACCTTCATAGAGCGAGCCTCAAATTTCGATATCACACCGGGAAGAAACAACGGAATTCAAATCTCGAATACCGCCCTGAAAGACCACCGGGCAACCTGGTCCATTGGATTTTACAAAGAGACCGACAACTTTGGAAAATCGCTGAATACAAAAAACCTCAACTTTACAGGAAGAATTTCTGCACTCCCCTATTTCAAGGAAAAGAATCAATTGCTGCACCTTGGATTAGCCTACAGCTACCGGATGAAAGATCAAAGCGATTACAGCCTGAAATCGATACCGGAGGCCCATCTTTTACCCTCCTTTATCCAAACAGGCATCATTGAAAATGTAGATAAAGTCCAATTGTTCGGTGCCGAGATCGCCCTGGTTCATAATGCTTTTTCCATGCAGGGAGAATACATTCAATCCAGTGTACAAAGTACTCCTGAGCAATTCAATTTTTCAGGCTACTACATGGAAGTCAGCTATTTTCTCACAGGCGAGAGCCGTAATTATTCCAACAAGGCTGGGTTTTTCAAACGGGTTTCCCCAAAATCAAACTTTAACCCGGTCGAAAAAGGCAAAGGAGCTTTTGAACTGATAGCAAGATACGCCTCCACTGATTTTTCTGACAAAACAGTCAATGGGGGAATCGAAAAAACATTCACGGCAGGAATCAACTGGCACCTCAATCCCGCCAGTAAATTTTGCGTTGACTATTCCCATGCGATGTTAGAGTCGGTTGGAAACAGCAATATTTTTCAAATGAAATTCCAGGTGGCGTTTTAAAAAAGTACGTCCAGTTTTTGTCACTTAACCAAACTCAAAAAAGACAAAGTTGGCGGTCATTCCTCTATTCTTTTATAATTGCCGCCAACTTTGCCAGTAAATACCGTTATGGCTCCAGTCTAAAAACCATCCTTACCGTTTTGTAAATTTCCCTTGATCCAGGCCAGGCAATGCGCGAAGGAAGGGTAAATCTGTTCTTCCGGGATCAAATCCGGAATAATATCGATGCGTTCCATCATATACCGGGGTTGTTCAGGTATATTCACCAGCAATACTTTTTTGCCCTGATTGACCAAATCCACCAAAACATCCTCTATAGCATACAAGCCGGATTGATCCATGTATTGCATTCTTCCCATTCTGATGATGACGGTTTGGGCAGTATCGGGAATCTGCGTGGCCAGTTGCTGGAAATCACTCGTAGAGCCAAAAAACAAAGGGCCTTTGATATGTTTGATAAAACATTTCTTTTCCAATTCATCCGGAAATCCCTCTTCGTCCGGCCAGGCCTTTTCTTTCAATAAAGGCTCTACATCTGAACGCTTGCCCATCAGGTCTCCGATTTGTTTCATAAACATCAGGGAAGCAATCACCAATCCAATGCCCACTGCAGCCACCAGGTTCCAGACAGAAGACAGGACAAGAACGACAAGAAGAATAACCACTTCCGAACGAGGCATTGACGGGATGGCTTTCAAACCTTTATAATCCATCACATTTATTCCAACAGTAATCAATATTCCTGCCAGGACCGCGGCGGGGATTTGAGAGGCGACAGGTCCCAGGGCCAGTAAAATAGCCAAAAGCAACAACCCGGCAACCATCCCTGATAATTTTGTTTTTCCCCCGGCATTGATATTTACCACCGTTCTTATGGTCGCTCCGGCACCGGGTATTCCACCAAAGATCGCAGCCACCCCATTGCCTATTCCCTGCCCGATCAGTTCCTGGTTGGGTTTGTGCTTTGTTTTGGTCATATTATCAGCCACCACAGAAGTCAGCAATGAATCAATAGCTCCAAGCAGGGCCAGTGTTAAGGCCGTAAAAATATAGGGCGTAATACTCCCCAGCCTGAATTCGGTAAAAATAGCGAGGTTAGGAATTGGCAACCCGCTGGGAATGGTTTCAATCGGCCGGTAATCCAATCCAAACCCGAAAGCAATTCCAGACATGACCACCAGCGCCACCAAAGTACTCGGCACCGCCTTGGTGATTCTTTTGAAACCATAAATGATGAAAATTGTTCCAAGGGCCAACAGGAATTCGAGCCAGTTTATATTTTTAAAAGCCCTTGGCATCACCTTCAAAGCTCCAATTACGCCCGAAGCTTCTTTGCCCGCAAGGGTTTGTGATTCTTGCAGAACATCGTTGTCCGTGATGTATTTTGCTCTTTCAACCGTTTCTTTAAAATCCTCCAACACCAGGATCCCTTCTCCTGCCTCTTCTTTAAGAATATTATCAAGAATGATCTCCTCCGCATAAGGTTTATACTGTTCAACAAAGGCTGTATCTTCTTTTGGATAATAACCCACCGCCGGCAAAATCTGGGTCACGAGGATGATCACCCCAATGGCGGTCATAAAACCTGAAACCACGGGATATGGGATGTATTTTATATACTTTCCGATCCCCAGAACACCCAATCCTACCTGCATCAATCCAGCCAATAGGAAAACAGAAAGAATAGCAGGCATCGCTTTGTTAACATCACCGTCAAAGGTGGCAATGATGCCTGCAATGACAATCATACTTACGGCGGTCATTGGTGCCGTTGGTCCCGAAATCTGGGTATTCGTCCCTCCGAATAAGGCAGCGAAAAAACTGATAAAAATGGCCCCGTATAATCCGGCACTCGGGCCGAGGCCTGAGCTTACTCCGAATGCCAGGGCGAGTGGAAGGGCAACGATCCCAGCCGTTATTCCACCGAACAGGTCCCCCCTGAAGTGTTTCAAGTTAAATAAATTTTTCATTTTGCAGTTCAAATTTTTAATGCAATAGTTCAGAGAGAACTATTCAATTGGGCTTAAAGCATAAAACACAAAAATAACCTTAAAATTACTAATGAAGGCAAATGGGTAGGCCGCAATTATGATTTTCACTAAAAACAATTAATAAATAGTTTCGTTTAATTGAAAACAAGCTTATCCTAATAAAACATCTAAATCAGGAAGTTCTTGGATTTATCCCCCGAGAATAAGAACTTCGCACCTCCGGTTTTACAAATTCCCGGGTGAAAAATTTCAGTCATGAAGAAATCGATCATTTTTGTTATTATTTCTCTATTTTCCGTAACGACCTTTGCCCAGCATTTTTATGCAGGTTTGCTCGCAGGAGGATCCAATTATTTGGGCGACCTTAGTGAAAATTCTTCTCGTATTATCATTGGTGAGACCAAACTCGCGGGGGGGCTGTTCGCCGGGTACCAGTTCAACGATTTTGCAGAACTTAAACTGGGGGTCAATTATGCCCGGTTATCCGGCAGTGATGCCAATGCAAAAGATGAATTGATTCAGGCCAGGAACCTAAGCTTTTTCACCAATGTTTTTGAATTTTCACTCCGCGGAGAATGGAACATTATGGGATTTCAACCCTATAATTACAGCCGGCCGTTTTCCCCTTTTATTTTCGGAGGCATTGCGGGGTTTAAATTTGACCCTCAAACTGAATACCTGGGGCAAAAAGTATCGCTGCAACCCCTTGGCACCGAAGGACAGGGCATGCCCGACAGGTCAGCAAAATATAAATTGTTCGACCTGGCTTTTCCTTTTGGCCTGGGAGCCAAATACCTGTTGAGCGAAAACTGGACGCTGGGTATAGAATTCGGGGCAAGGTACACCCTTTCCGATTATGTGGATGATGTAGGGGGAACTTATGTGAATTACGAAGATCTTTTCGCCACCAATGGCGAACTGACAGCGGCCCTAGGCAACAGGGAAGGAGAATATTCGGGAAAACCTCCTGTGCTGGTACCTACCGGAACTCAGCGCGGTGATCAAAAATCCCACGACCTCTATTTCATTGCCGGGTTAACCATAACCTACAATTTCATCGACAGCGGCATGCTGGGCAGCCGTAAAAGGATCAAAAGAAGAAAAACCGGTTGCCCAACGGACTGATGAAAATTTAAAACGATAAACCTGCCAGCTCCGCAGGAAGGCAGGTTTAAAAGTACTGATTTTCAATTATTTACAAGATTAAGAATGTCAATTTTTTTTATCGTACCTAAAAAGCAATCAGTATTAATTTCGAAACCCAACTGACCAGTTTTTTTTGCCAGATCATTCCACGACATGAGAATATATTCCGTAATTATTTTTTTTATGCTTTCCATCATACCATCATTGAAAGCACAAATAGATACTTTTGATATCAGCCAGTTTATCCTACCTGAAATTTCGAGGAAATCATTGAATTTTTCGGGTACTTTAAACGGAGAAACCAGGAATAATTCCTCGGTGATCAACACGGGGAATTACACCAGTCAAAACCTCCAGGCCTCCTTTTTCTACAGTAATTTCGAAAGTGATCCCGGGCATCAGAAAATAACAAGCGGAAATTTTGGGGTTTCGTTGAATTATCAAAATGCAGCACAGGATCTCAATGGCCAGGCAGTGATGGATCTTTTACACAACAACGTAAGCATTTATTACGATCAAACCAATAGAAATTATTACACGTCCAAACGGTTTTACGGGGTCAGCGCCAACCTCTCACTGATCAATAATTTCAATTCCGGGGTGAACAATGGAAACATCAGGTACTATGATAATACCCTTCAGTCTAGCCTGAATATTCCCCTCACTTTTGGGTTCGGGAGGATTGAACCCGTTACAGATGCCTGGCATGCCGTGCGCATTCTGGCCGATTTTGAAACCTTAGGATTGCTTGACCATGACCCAACTCATTCGGATATTTATGAAATGGCCGAGGTATTGTCCCAATTGCGGTACGAACGCATTTTTGACAGCCGGCTGGGCAGGATCAGGAGAATTGGCACCCTGGATAAGTACATCGAAAAAACAGGGCTGGTAAAAGAACACAACAGCACATATTTCACCTCTCTTTATGATATGTACGAATATGGTATCCAGGCCTTCCGCAGTTCAGGAGAACGGCTTACTTTCGGACTGGCGCCAGAGGTATCCATTTATATGTTCAATGAACAAATTAAAACCACTTCAACAGGATACGGCTTTTTTGCCCTGGTGGATTATACTTTCAATTACCCTATCGATCAATTGTGGCAACTGGACATCAATGCAAATTTCAAGGGAGGGTACACCTGGGACACGAATATTTTTAGGGATATCGGACTGTATCTCAAGCCAATAGTTTCGGTTGCTCTCGGTTATTATCCAAATTCGCGGACCTATTTCAATTCAACTTTGACAGCAGGGGGTGTTTATGGGACTGCCTTCAATTCAGATGGTCAATTTACCGTTTATTCGAGCATTGCCGGCAACATGTATTACTATTTTTCACCCAGAACGGCGCTGCAATTAAATTTGGGCTATTTTTATTCTCAAAGTGGCGTGAGTACTGTATTTTCACCCATTAGTGCACTGGATGGCTTTAAATTTACCTACGGAATCAATCTGACACACGCATTTTACTAATCTAAAATGTACATCAATTAAATCTTTTTTATGGCAGGCAATACATTTGGACAGGCATTTAAAATAATGACATTCGGAGAATCCCATGGTGAAGCCATTGGCGTGATCATCGATGGATGTCCTGCCGGGTTGGCCATCGACGAATCTTTCATTCAGCAAGAACTCGACAGGCGGCGTCCCGGCCAATCAGCGATTGTCACTCAAAGGAAGGAAGCCGACAAGGTACAGATCCTGTCAGGAGTATTTGAAGGGAAAAGCACAGGAACTCCCATTTCCATGGTGATTTTTAATGCCGATGCCCGCTCAAAGGATTACGGTCATATTGCAGAGAAGTTCAGACCTTCTCATGCTGACTATACTTACTGGGCCAAATTCGGAATCCGGGATTATCGAGGCGGCGGCCGCTCTTCCGCCAGAGAAACCGCAGCCAGGGTAGCTGCCGGAGCCATTGCAAAAATATTGTTATCTGAACAAGACATTCAAATTAATGCTTATGTTTCGCAGGTCGGGCCGCTCCAATTGCAAACGGCTTACCATGAAATAGATTTTAACCTCGTAGAATCGAATCCGGTTCGTTGCCCTGACCTGGGAATGGCCAAAAAAATGGAGGATTTGATCCGTGAAGTAAGAAAAGCAGGAGACACTATTGGCGGAGTAGTAAGTTGTGTGATCAAAGGATGTCCCCCAGGACTTGGAGAACCGGTTTTCGATCGGCTACAGGCGGATCTTGCCAAGAGCATGTTGAGTATTAATGCCTGTAAGGGATTCGAATACGGCTCAGGATTTGCGGGAGTAACGATGAGAGGTTCAGCCCATAATGACCTTTTTTACATGGAAAAAGAAAAGATCAAAACCAGGACCAACTTTTCGGGAGGCATCCAGGGAGGCATTTCAAATGGTATGGATATTTATTTTCGGGCAGCCTTCAAAGCCGTCGCCACTATAGTCCCCCCACAGGAATCCATCACCCAGACAGGAGAAAAAACCACGGTGGAGGGAAAAGGCAGACACGACCCTTGTGTACTTCCTCGGGCCGTTCCCATCGTTGAAGCCATGTCAGCGCTGGTCATCGCAGATCACTTTTTGCGCAATAAAATGTCCCGTTTGTAATCAGAGGCCCAAGGCTTCACGAAGAAAAACATTAAGTTCTTCTCCCGCACGGAAATAATTCATGGCATATTCAACGGCCCCTTCTCCCATAATATTTTCGGGGGGTGACTCGGCCATAAAATAAAATTGCTTGTTGGCAATCAGGGGTTGTTCTTTTGCAAAGGCCTGCAAATCTTTTGGAATACGCACATTCTTCTCGCCTTTTACCTCGCCGAATTTTTCAATAAATTCAGGCTTATTAATAATTTTAGAAAATCGTTCCGGGTTTCTCATGATATGCTCCCTGATGGCATCCAGTGAGCCTTTTTCAAGGAAATAGGCTCCTCCTCCCAACATCAACCGGCCAACTTCAATATGTATGTAATGTCCGGGAAATTCCTTTCCTTTTCTTCCATATCGTGAGATCAGGGCACCAACATGATTTTTATAAGGCGTTTTATCTTTTGAAAACCTGGTATCCCGGTAGATTCTGAATACGGCATCTTTGGGTAATATGTTGATTTGAGGATCTAATTTTTTGTAGGCCTCTATTAAGTTGGAAATAAATTGCTCGTAGGGCAATTTCAACTCAGCCTCATAACGTTTCTTATTCGTTTGAAACCATTCCCTGTTGTTATTTTTGGAAAGATCTTTTAGAAAGTCAAATGATTTTTTTGTCAACATGGTTTGCCTTTTTATTTGTAACGAATACGGGAATAATTACGTTATTTACAGGAAGATTTTACTCAATGTAACAATTGATATAATCTAAGCACAATTTAAAACAATTTATTGTAAAAATAAAATTACTTTTGTAAAAAAATTGAAATGCAAAAAAAACAAATATTCTGGTTGGCGTTTTGTTTCCTGCTGGTGAGCACCGGACTCATGGGGCAGCAGTCCTACAAACTGGCCTTTTATAACGTAGAAAACCTCTTTGACATTGAAGATGATCCTGCCACATTGGACGAAGATTTCACACCCGAAGGAGTGCAGAAATGGGATATGGAACGCTATCAGCTTAAAATAGGGAAGATCGCCCAGGTGATGGATAGTCTTGGCAGGCCAAATTTTATAGGCCTGGCAGAGATCGAAAATAAAAAGGTGCTGGAAGATCTGATCAACGCCCCCGGACTGGTTGAGGAAGATTACGGCATCATTCATAAAGATTCTCCCGATGTGCGTGGGATTGATGTGGCCTTGCTCTACAAAAAGAAAGATTTTAAGGTACTTGAAACCGAATTTATCCGGGTTAACTTTCCCGAATTTATTGAAAAAGATTACACGACCAGGGATATCCTTTACGCAAAAGGTAAACTTTCCAATGGAGATATTATCCACCTTTTTGTCAACCACTGGCCTTCACGAAGAGGAGGCCTTGAGCAGAGTGAACCCAAAAGATTGTTTGTGGCTCAACAGGTCAGGAAAGCAGTCGATGAAATTTTAAGAAAGGAACCCAGTGCCAAAATTGTAATCATGGGAGATTTTAATGACGAACCTGATAATACCAGCATCAATTCGGTTTTGGGGGCACTTCCCGATTCCAGTGCTTCCCTGGAAGGATTACTGTACAATTGTTTTTACAGCTTCCATACAGAAAAAAAAGGATCCTATTACTATAGAGGTGACTGGAATATGCTGGATCAGTTCATCGTTTCTGCCGATCTAAGAAATCCACAAGGTTCGTTACTGGTCAAAAAGGCCACTATTGTTGATTTTAGCTGGCTGATGTATAAAGGGAAAGACGGCTTTACGCCGAACAGAACTTACGGCGGTCCAAATTATTATGGGGGGTTCAGCGACCATCTTCCTGTTTCTATTGAATTGATGGGAAGGAAATAATAAGGGATGTGGGCAATTTCAAAGGTTTGTTTGAAATTCTGTAAAAGAAAGTAGCCGGAATTTCAAACAAATCCTTGAACCACCCTTCACCAACTGTCTTAGTTGTCTATTTTTTGATTGGCCTTTTTAAAGCTTTCAAAGAAGTCACTAAAGGAGTTAAATTCTCTTCTATAGCTCAAACCGGTTCCAACCTGGAATCTTCTCCCACCGCTGATATCCGGTTCCAGTTTCTGGTAAATCTTCAACTTCAACGATCTGCTTTTATTCAGGATATATTCAATTACAATATCGTCTCCCACAAATGCACCACTTTCATCGGGCACCCCGTAAACATCATTTCCGATATCCACATTGCCTCCAACCTGGATGGACAGTCGGTCATCTAAAAATTTCTTTGTTATACTGAGTTGAATATCCTGATTAGCCGTCGTGCCAGTGGTTTGTCCGGAAGTAATCACATTTTGGTTTTGGGTTTTATAAACGAAATCAAATTGGGTGTTTGAAAATATTTTATTGTCTTCAGAAGCTTCAGAGAACAGGTGATTGATCAATAAAGAAAACTGATTGGATAAAAATTCACTCAGGGTATTGCCGGCTGTGTTACCCAAAACATTGGCAGAAGAAAAGTCTGAAGGAAAAAACTGTCCCATAACGATAAGCCCGAATACCTGGCGGTTCAGCTCGTTCTGATCTCCTTTTAGCAACCTGAGTTTACTGTCAGCAAAAGTTTGCAACTGGCTGGTCAGATTAGGAAACCTGATGTCAAAATTAATATCGGGTTTAAGCAATTCTCCCTGCAACAACAGCGTCAGCTCCACATCCGTCCGTTTATAAGCCTCAGCTTCCAGTTCGCTACCAGGGATAATGTATTCTTTGATAAAATTCAAAGGGGTTACCGTCAGGTTTTTGTACTCAGCCACCAGGTTGATTTTGGCGGCAAAAGGATCCCCGTTCCAGAGGATGGTGCCTCCTTCCCTGACATTAAAATCTTTATTGATTACATTCCAGAAAGTAAAGAGATAATTCCCCCTTTCAATGGTATAATCCCCAAACATCTGGAACTCTCCCCCTCTTGGCACCAACATCCTGATGTTGCCTCTCCCCTGCCCCCGAATGATATCCCCTAATTGTTCATCAAAAATCAATTCCATTATTGCATCCTCACGTACTGACAAATCCATTTCAACGCTGATCCCTTCAGGACTTTCCCTTGTGGTAAAGCCGCTGATTTCTTCCATGTCTTCGTGTTTGTTTACAAATCGAATGGAATTCAATTCGGTAGCTTCTCTATCGTAAGTTACCGGAACAACAATGTGAGTCTGTTCATTCACCGTTGCATTCACATAGATGTCTACTTGTGAAAACCGACCGTTAAAAAGAACTTCTCCTTTCCCTAGTGCTTTTCCATAAAAAAGACTATTGTCTTCTTTTTTGGTGTCCAAGGCCAGAAAACGATCCGTCGTAAGGGTTGCTGCCACCCCCAGTTCCTTGAGATAATTGTGACTGATGCCCCCTTTAATGGTTGCGGTATTGCCAAACTTGTCATGAATAACTGTTCCTGTGGCATCGAACAATAAGGGTTTGGCTACTACTTCAGAGTGATCAAAGGTGTAGCGGGTTTTTAGGTAGTCGACTGTAAACGCGCCGTTTTTGGCAATGACCTTACCTGAAATATCAGGCTTGGGAAACATTCCCTTCATGGCAAAATCCACATCAAAAGACCCTGTAATATCTTTTACCTGAGGGGCAACGAAATAACCAGCGAAATTCAGTGGATAATTTTCAACGGTCAGATTAAAATCAAAATATTTAGCTTTCTGCTCTTCAGGGATCTTCTGAGATTCTGTGGCAGACATTATATTGTAAAATCCATCTACATTCAGCCTGGAGTCATCTTTGACAATTTCAAGGTGGGCGTTGGCTCTTCCCCTGAGGCTTTTGGCAAACAAATCAAGTTCAAGTTGACCAAAATAATCATTGTTTATATAAAAAGCGTCCGACCTAAACGAAGCACTAATACTCTCCTGTTTGAAAATGTCCTGAACATTGACATTGAGGTCATAATTTCCAGCGAAATCAAGCCGGTCATAATCCCATATTTCATCTATATAACTAAAATCCAAATTTGAAATTTTAACATTTACCCCTTTTGACCCTAAGCTGGATAGTTTTACAAATTTGTCTTCATTATTCAATTCAAAATTACTGATGGCCAATTCGTCCTTTTTAAAAATGATCCTGTTTTTGGGGTTGATCAGCCAGGGGTTTTCAAAAATCATGAGGTTGTCCTGCAGCAATGTCAGACCATAATGGGAGGTATCCGCAAGAAAAATAACTCCCTGTAAGGCAAGGTTGTCAAAAAAAGCAGGAGAATCAGCCGCAAAACTTATTTTAAACCCAAGCGTATCAGGCCTCAATTTTCCCCCAAAATTTAATGTGGGTAATACCTTTTTATCCTTGGAAAAAATATTAAATACTTCCAGGTCTATCTGGGCCAGGCTGTCTTGCCCATTAAAAGTCAGGGTGGTTTCCCCCAGAGCAATATTCCCGTAACTAAATCCCGGGGATACAAGATTAAAAGATGCTCTTTTAGTTGCCCCACTCAAAAATCCATCGATACGTATATCTTTTAAAATCCCCAACTTTTCATCCGCCAGCCAATTGAGCCCTCTTGAATCAATAATATTCAGTTCAAAGTTAAAGTCTGCTTGTTCAACTTCCTTTTTGGGGGGGATAATGTTCATTCTGCCGGCAAAACCTGGAAAATTTTCGGCCATATACCCAACAAATATATTAGGCAGCTGATCAATTTTAAAATTTCCTTCCACTTTGCAGCCCAGTACCTCGGAAAGCAGGATAAAGGTCTTTTTTCCTTCAATGTCTACCGATGATTCCACCACCATGGAATTAATGTCATACCGGGTATCTTCCCTCAGGATGACGAAGTTCTTTACTATGGCCTTTCCGGCCAGGTCCTCCAGTTTTTTGTTCCTAAGATTGAGGTCAAAATCACCGGCCAGCGTAATGTTCTGACCTGAAAGGTTCAATGGTTTTAAAGCCAGTTTCCTGACATTGGCTTTAAAGTTGTAGGCAGGAATCTCTCCCTTCATGTCGATTTCACCCCCAAAGGAAAAATCAATGTTCTCATCCTTAATGATAAAATCTCCGTTAAAAAAATTCTGATTCAGCTTTCCTGTAAGAATGGCATTCTGATAATTATATTTTTTAAAGTAAAAACTTTCAATATTGGCCTGCAAATCGGCATTGGCCGTTTCTGCGGTAAGCCCGCTTCCGTTTTCCACCTTTGAAGAAAAATTAACCAATCCCAAGTCAGGGTTTTGTGTCCAGGTGCCCAGGTTGAAGTTGAACAAACTTAATTTACCCCGGTAACTGGCTTTATCCAACCCTTTGAGCAGATTCATTTGCATATCCATTTTAGCCCGACCAATATCTGTCCGAAGATCACCGAAAGCTACAAAATCTGCAAAAAAGCCGTAAAAACTTCCTGTAAAGTACAGATGGCCCAGCCTACCAAAAGTTTCCGGGAGGTTAAAATTAGGGATGAGTTGTCTGAGCGTGTGCATGGTAGTCCGCAATTCCGTCAGTTGGAGATCAACCATTTCCTGGGTCTTAACGGCCAGGTTTCGCGAACCGAAGTTCCCTGCAATCTTGCTGCCGTCAGGTAATATGATATCCAGGTTACGCGCACTGAGATTATTGATCTGTCCGTTTACCACACCATCAATTTTTAAAATGGTATTACGATTGTTATTGAAAAAAATATTTTCTTCCAAAGCCGGAGCAAAAGCCATAATATCCTTCAGCGCCACGAATGACTCATTGATTTTTGCATTGATGCGCACTTCATCGACAAACTCTTTAAAATCAGGATATTGATGGTATCTGAATACGAGCGTATCTCCAATTTCACTATCGGGGGTAATAATTTTCAGGCCATTTAGGGTGGTCCTTGTCGGAGTCACCCTGGCATCCTTAACCGACAATTCATTCAACTGAAAACCACTGGAAGTTTTGGCCGCAATAGAATTGATTTTACCCATGAAATTCATATCATGAAATTCAAAGCTATCAATCCGGATGCCAATATCAAAGACTTCAAGATGTTTAAAATCGAGTTCCGATTCAGGGGTGGTTTTTACCGGAGCTTTTTCAAAATTATGCAAGGAGAAAGCACTATTGGTAAGATCGATTTGATTGACAATGAGTTTAAATTTAGTAGTATCGCCGGGGGCTGTATCGTCTGATCCTTCATTGATATATTCTACATAAGAACCGGCTGGCAGGGGCTTTGAAGGATGATTTTCGGATCTCATAGACAAACCGTTAATGTCAATGGTCTGAATATCGACTATTTTATCGGGCAGATTCAGGTCATTAAACAAAAAGGTCCCGGAATTAAGAAAAATCTCTAGTTTACTTCCCCAAATTTCATTGTTTTTCAGGAATTTCACCTTGTTTAAGGTCAATTCCTCCAACCCTAAACTAAAGGATTGCCTGACTGTATCCTGGTTTGGCTTTTCCGACTGAGTATCGGAAGCCAATAATTTTTGAGCAAAAGTTTCTATATTGCTAGAGTTTTCCCCTTCAACCTGTTGTATTTTCACAAGAGCCTTGGTAAGGCCTATTTTTTCCACCACCAGCCCTTTTCTGATCAACACTAAGGGATTGAGGTTAAAATCCACTTCGAGTTTTCCGGCAAAAAGCAAGGTATCACAATTGTAATCCTCTATGTAAACATTCTTTAATATCAGGTGATCGAAAAAAGAAAGATAGGCATTATCTAGTCTGACGATCGTCTCTGTTTTTTGGGAAATGGCACTTGTTACTTTTCGAACCATCCAGTTCTGAACGCCGGGAATCTGAAAAATGAGCAAAAAAACCAACAACAAGACTCCTATCCAAGCCACTGTCCTGGTGAGCACGCGGAAAACCTGGCGCATCACAAAGTTTTTCTGCACCCGTTCCTCAATGTAATCTCGTTGTTCTTCCATTATATAATGATACGATAAACCGGCGATAAGGATTCATGTATTAAAAACCGTGCCGTTACCAGTATAAACTCAATTAACAAAAAAAAGGTGGTACGAACCACTGAATTTTAACTATTTATTAATGATTCAGTGATCATTGAGCTTACAAATTCAAAAGCCCGGATTTCACTCCAGTATGCCCCCTTTGCATGACGATGACCTGCAAAACCGACATGTCCGCCCCAATCAGGGGTCTCCAGATAAAAGTAAGGATTTTTTTTTGCAATTTCATAGGGAAAACATTTTTCGCTTAGAAAGCTGTCATCTTTTGCATTTACCAGTAAAACCGGGATCCTGATGTCTTCCAATAAAGGCAGACTGCTGCACTTTTGCCAATAATCCACTGCATCTTTAAACCCGTGTAATTTGCTGGTAAACCGGTCGTCAAACTCTGTGAAATTCCTGGGCAAGGGTTTATCGACATTCAACAAGCCGGGGAATTTATCCGCCTTTTTCAACATCTTTTTATTCAATGTTTCCATAAACCGCCACACATAGTGCCTGTTGTACCATTTGCCGATCTGCTCATTTGCTGAAACTATTTCACAAGGAACGCTAAAGGCCAGACCGGCCTTTATGGCTTTAGGAATCTGATCTTTTTGTTCCCCCATATATTTAAGTAAAATATTGCCGCCCATACTGAACCCTGCCAAAACGATGGTTTTGTATTTGTATTTTTCCAGGATATGATTCACCACCAACTCAAGATCATCGCTCACGCCCATGTGGTAGGACCTAAGGGTAGCATTGAGTTCTCCGCTACAGCTTCGCTGATTGAGCCCCACCCCATCCCACCCTTGGGACTTAAAATGTTTTATGATTCCTTTTACATAAGGGCGCTGAGCACTTCCTTCCAATCCGTGTAAAACAATGATCAGCCGATCACTTCCATTTCCAGTCCAGTCCAGGTCCAGAAAATCGCCATCAGGAGTAAAGATCCTTTCCCGTTTGTAAGGAAAATCGGGAAAGGATCTAAAAAAAGATGGATATATGGTATTGATGTGCCTGAACCTGAATAAAAAAGAAGGCTTGTAGCTGGATCCAGGAATTACAGGCATTTCTACAAAATTAAGAGGTACTGTTATTGAGCAGAATAACTCACTTCTTTCATTGCCTGGATGATTTTCTGGGCATTGGGAAGGTATTCTTCCACAAAAGCTGCGCCATAAGGCAAAGAAGTGTCCGCCGAATTTACCCTTAACACCGGAGCATCAAGATAATCAAAGGCGTATTTTTGCAGTTGATAAGCCACTTCTGATGAAATACCGGCAAACGGCCAGGATTCGTCAATGACAACCAGACGATTGGTTTTTTTGACTGATTCTACAATCGTTTGGTAATCGAGTGGACGGATGGTTCTCAGATCAATGACTTCGGCTGAAATCCCTTCCTTAGCCAGTGCTTCGGCAGCTTCAAGCGTAGGAAGCATCATTTTATTGTAAGAAACAAGGGTCACGTCTGTTCCTTCGCGGCGCACTGCAGCTTTACCAATAGGAACCAGGTATTCACCTGTAGGCACTTCTCCTTTAAATCCATACAATGATTCGGATTCCATAAAACATACCGGATCTTCATCACGGATAGCAGATTTGAGTAATCCTTTGGCATCGCCCGGATCAATACAGGAAATCACTTTCAACCCGGGAACATTGGCCATCCAGCTTTCGAAAGATTGTGAGTGTTGTTGTGCCAGCTGTCCGGCAGAGCCTGAAGGTCCGCGGAATACAATAGGACAACTAAAAGCACCTGCCGACTGAGAAAGGGTTTTTGCTGCATTGTTGACAATCTGGTCAAATGCCAAAATCGCAAAATTCCAGGTCATAAACTCTACAATGGGTCTCAGTCCGTTCATAGCGGCTCCTACCCCGATAGCAGTAAAACCCAATTCCGTAATAGGGGTATCAATCACCCTTTTTGGACCGAATTCGTCCAACATTCCTTTACTGACTTTATAGGCTCCATTATAAGCGGCTACTTCTTCTCCGAGTAAAAAGACGTTTTCATCACGTCTCATCTCCTCCGACATAGCCTCATTTAATGCATCGCGTAATGCTAGTATATTACTCATATGTTTACTTTTTTTTGCAGAGGGCAAAATTAGGAAAAAAAATACAGCTAACGACAAAATTAGCCATTTGCTTTAATCATTTTTTTACAAATAACTATATATCAACAAGATTACTTACTTTTGCAGCGCTTTGTGCCATTCAAAATCAATTATACCTTATCGAAACAAAATTAATGTTATTGGTGTATAATATCCTGAATGCTCAATCGTTAACACTCAGAACATAAAAAATCAACTTTTTTTATTAAAACTAAATCATATTCAGATGAATAACCGAATTGTAAATCGACTGGCCATCATTTTGACTTTTTTCGCAGTAACCACCATTTTTTCTTCTTGCAACAGAGGAGTAGGTTGTCCGACGAATTTCTCTCATAATATAACGGTCATGGACGTTGCCGAAACGGTATCTGCTGTTATTTTCAATAAGTAGAAGAATGATAAATTGGATAGCGCTTGAAGATATTGAAGAGTTGAATGCCATCAGGCAATCCTCCTCAGAAACTCCTTGTGTCATTTTCAAACACAGTACGAGGTGTTCTATCAGTTCAATTGCAAAATCTCGTTTGGAGAAAAGCAAGGATTGGGATAATCATTCGGTTAAGGTCTATTATCTGGATCTGATCGAACGTCGGGATATATCTAATAAAATAGCTGAAGTTTTCCAGGTGGAACATGCCTCTCCTCAACTTTTGTTGATTGAGCATGGTGATTGTACCTGGAATACTTCACATCTGGATATTTCTCCTGAAAAATTACAGGCCCGACTTTCCTGATCATTTAATATAAACAGGAGATTTTAAAGTAATTCACCCATGTCCAATTTAAAGGACGACATTAAGGTTGTAACGACCCAAGATGGTTCGCACTCCCTGTTTTCTGAACAGTTCGGAGAGTTTTACCATTCACGATACGGAGCCATCCGGGAATCACGCCACGTTTTTATTGAGGCAGGCCTTTTTTACAAATTTGGAACGGGGCATTCTTTGTCCATCCTGGAAATAGGATTCGGAAGCGGGCTGAATGCTTTTATTACTTACCTGGAAACCATGTCCCGGGAAAAATTTATTTACTACGAAGCCGTGGAAGCCTTCCCTGTGCCTGTGGAGGAAGCTGAAAAACTCAATTTCCCCGAATTGCTTGGAGCAATGCCCGAAAAGGAGGTTTTTAATTTGATGCACCAATTGGATTGGGACCTCGTCCACGAGATCTCACCTAAATTCTCTTTGAAAAAATCTTTGAAAAAATTCGAACAAATAACTGACAATGAGGTTTTTGATCTGATTTATTATGATGCATTTGCTCCCGCCACACAACCGGAATTATGGGAAATTCCGATCCTTTCTCTCATGTACAATGCACTCAAGCCTGGAGGGATATTCGTCACCTATTCAGCCAAAGGCAGCGTGAAAAGAAACCTTAGATCACTTGGATTTGTAGTAGAAGATCTCCCCGGCCCCCCGGGGAAAAGAGAGATGATTAGAGCTTTAAAATAAAATACGGATAATAATACTTTAAAATTGGGTATTTAAAATTTGCCGTTTTTCTGATATCACTTCCCTTTAAATAATTTCCATAATTTTTTCATGTCCACTTCAGGTTCGGGGACCGGGACTGTGGTATGCAATACATTTTGCTTGCCATCAATACCGTACAGTTCCCGGGAAGCAACATTGTACGCCAGTGCTGCCTGTTCGGCTGTATCAAACATGCCGATGTGGACTGATTTTCGATTGATGGAGATCACAGCCCGATAACGTTTTCCCTCCTGGTAAACGCCAGTGTATCCTGCCTTACTACTGGACTTTCGCTGCCGGCTGGCAACGGCTCTCGACCGGTAAGTAATATTATCCAGTCGGCAGTCAAGTTTATTGCCATTTTTGGCGCCCACGAGATTCTGCTTTCCTTTTTTTGATTCAGAAAGGAATTTTTCTGCGATGAGTTTGTGCAGGTAAATCGTTTCGGTCTTAAAACCGCCACTGGCTTTTTTCCATGTTTTCTGGAAAACGGCGCAGCCGCTTGAGTGCCTTCTCAGACTATTGATAAAATCAACTTTAACTAAATATGGGTCCGTAGTCAGGTACTCATACACTGCTGAATCGAGTAAAACCTCCTCGTCAGCATTTTTGAGTTTTACTTTGTATAACACGCTCTTTTGATTTTTATTAGAAATAAAAATACCGGAATTTTAAGTAGCTTAGTTTGGGAAGAATTCCTTTGGAGAATGCGGGGAACAAAATTGATTTAAAATAAGAAAATGCATCATTAAGAAAAGTTCATGGGAAGTCAGGTGCTTTTGCTCCGACAATAATAATAAAAAATTGTCATACAACAAATGTTAAGAAGGAAAAAAAGTTGTTATATGAATGAATCATGTATTTTTGCAGCAAATTCCAGTTTTATAGAATATTAATTTTTGCTATCCGTATTGAACAATCAGAAATCCTACCACACAAAACATGGATGAATTATTCATACAAAGAAGTTTTGACCTTGCCAGGCTGGGGGGAGCAAAGGTGAGTCCCAACCCCATGGTAGGGGCAGTTATCGTAGCTGAAAACAGGATAATAGGGGAAGGATTTCACAAAGCTTACGGGGAGCCTCATGCAGAGGTTAATGCGGTAAACAGCGTAAAACAGCAAGACCGCCATCTGCTCCCGCAAAGCACTATTTATATTTCCCTGGAGCCGTGTTGTATTCATGGTAAAACGCCTCCATGCACCAACCTGATCCTGGATCAAAAAATTCCACGGGTCGTTATTTCAGCCATTGACCGAAGTCCCGAGGTGAATGGAAAAAGCCTGAAAATTCTCAACGAAGCCGGCATATCGGTTACCCAGGATGTTTTGCCCGCAGTTGGCATACAATTGAGTCAGCCACGCACCACTTACGTTTGCCGGAAAAGGCCTTATGTGATTTTAAAATACGCCAGAAGCAAGGATGGCTTCATGGCTAAAAATAATGGAGAACAGGTTTGGATAAGCAATGATTTTACCAATAGGCTAACCCACAAATGGCGAGGAGAGATCAATGCCATCATGGTAGGAACCCGCACCGCTTTACTGGACAACCCTTCCCTGACGAACAGACTCTACTATGGTAAGAATCCTGTTAGAGTTGTCCTGGATAAGGACCTTCTCCTGGACAAAAAATTAAAGATTTTTGACCACCAGGCGAAAACCATTGTTTTTAATGAAAAAGAAAATCTGGAACTGGATAACATTTACAGGGTAAAAATAGCCTTTGATCAACAGCTGATTCACAATCTACTCACCGTCCTTGCTCAACACAAAATCGGCACACTCATGGTTGAAGGGGGAGCGACTTTACTGGATTCTTTTTACCACGATAATTTATGGGACGAGGCACGCGTCATTACCTCGGCAAATTACCTGGTTAATGGATTAAAAGCTCCCATGCCTGAAAAGGTTCCATCTCAATCTTTCCAACTGGAAAGTGATGAAATCTCTGTTTATTTGAATGATTTAGGCTGTTAAATAATTATTTCTTTTTCCTTGTTGTGGTACGTCTTTTTGTAGTTCCGCCAATCCCTAATACGCCTAATAAGCCCCTGGTTAACTCCCTGGCGACCGTTCTTCCTATTTGTCGGGTAGTCGGGTTGCTGATAAATTTCTCGATTGCACTTTTTTGTACCCTGCGGGTGGTTGTGGTCGTTGCTTTTTCCCGCTGATCTCTCAATTCCTGTTGTTTGCTCTCCTCATGCGCTTCTTCAATTTTCTCCTGCAGGATTTCGTAGGCACTCTCCCGGTCTATTTCTTCATTGTATTTTTCAATAATATAGGAATCCTTGATGATGTTCCTGATCTCCACACTGGTCAAAACATCCATCCTGGATTGCGGAGCACGAAGCATCGTATGGGCCAGCGGAGTGGGAATGCCTTTTTCGTTAAGTGCTGTGACAAGCGCTTCTCCAATCCCCAATTCTGTGATCAGCTGATCCACTTCGTAAAATTCGGACTCCGGATAATTTTGGGCTGCCAGCCTTATCGCCTTTCTGTCCTTTGCGGTGAAGGCACGTAAGGCATGCTGGACTTTTAACCCCAGCTGGCTCAAAACGCTTTCAGGAATGTCCGCCGGATTTTGTGTGACGAAGAAAAGTCCCACTCCTTTTGAACGAATCAATTTTACGATCGCCTCGATTTGGTCCATTAAAGCTTCAGAGGCCTGGTCAAAAACAAGGTGCGCCTCATCGATAAAAATGACTAGTTTGGGCTGATCCATATCCCCTTCTTCCGGAAAGGAAGAATATATTTCTGCCAGCATTTGCAGCATAAAGGTGGAAAACAGCTTTGGTTTGTCCTGGATGTCTGTCAGACGAATGATGGAAACCATGCCCTTTCCGTTTTCATCGAGTCTGCAAAGATCCTTAACGTCAAAAGATCTTTCTCCAAAGAAAATGTCGGCTCCCTGTTGCTCCAGTTCAATGATTTTCCTGATGATGGCTCCCATAGATGCCGATGCGATACTGCCGTAAATTTCTACCACTTCTTTTTGGCCTTCACCAGACATGAATTGAAGGGTCTTTTTAAAATCCTTCAGGTCGAGCAAAGGAAGGGCGTTATCATCACAATATTTAAAAACAACGGCGACAATACTCGCCTGGGTTTCATTGAGATTCAACATTTTAGAGAACAAAACAGGGCCAAATTCAGAAACGGTAGCTCTCAGGCGAGCCCCTTTTTCATCTGACAAAGTCAGGAATTCCACCGGACTTGAATCGGCATGAAACGGGAAACCTATTTTTTCATGGCGCTCATCAATTTTTGGGTGCCCTTCAGCGGGGACGGCAATCCCACTAAGATCCCCTTTAACATCCATCAGCAGCACCGGAATGCTTTTTGCGGAAAGCTGCTCTGCAATGATTTGGAGTGTTTTTGTTTTTCCTGATCCGGTAGCCCCAGCAATAAGTCCGTGCCGGTTCATCGTCTTCAGTGGTATTTTTACTAATGTTCCTGTTAAACACTCTTTTTGGAACATGGCGCCTCCTAAAACTATATGATCTCCTTTAAAGGTATAACCACCTTCCAATAACTTTATAAATGCTTCTTTATTTGCCATTTTTATGCTTATTGTTTATTCCAACTATTGATTCTTGTATCAAATTTTTTCTTATTGAATGTCCAAAGGTCTTTATTAAAGCTGCCTTCAATACGGTCTTCTTCCTCCTGGCTATACAGGTCTGGGAAAAAATCCAGACCGGTTAACGCTTCCACCTCATCAATGGAGGTCGTGTAAGAATAAAGGGGTTCATAACTCACTTCATTGGGAATCACAAAAGCGATAGCCTTCTTTGGCTCAGATTGATCGTCCAGCAAAATCTTATAATAGGCTGCCGGAACCGAAACCTCGTTTTCGCCTATTTTTCCTTTCGGATCAAGGGTCAAAACAGGACCTGTTACCACATATAGGTGTCCAAATTGTTTGGCCCAGTTCCGGGTAAGCTCCTCCAGTTCTCTCCAAATCCCTTTATTAAAATTCCCGGCCTGGGGACTGATATTGCTTAACAAAAAGGTTTCTTCCATGGCCTTGGCATCCCATGCCATATCGGCTGCAGGAACCAAATGCCCGCGATCATAACCCGACCCGCGGTAATCATCAGGGGTGGCTGAACCTGTTTTCACCTCTTTATCCGGCAAAAAATTATCACTCCGCTCATTCCATTCTTTTTCAAGATTTTCCCTCGTCAACTCATGGGCTGTCCATTCCGCTTGCTCGTGCTCCTCATTGTAGGATAACGCATAACCTTTATGCACAATGATCTCCCCACTGCTGCTCTTTGGATAATACAAGGCCAGCGGGGCGTAATCATCCACTTCTCCCCCAACAGTTTTGCCGGTAAATTTATTAAAAACAAAAAACAACCCGGCTATAAGTGCCCCAAAAACTCCGACTTTAACGATCATCCCCGAGGTTCCTGCGCTCTTTTGAGAATGGTTAGACTGAAACTTTGCCATATTTTGTCACTAATTTTATCGTAAAAATAGACAATTTGTTTTAAAAGTATATTTCTAAGGGGTAAATTGTAATTTATTTCTTTTACCAGGTCTTTTCAAAATCCTCCGGCTCAAACAAATGGACATGCTCTATCCAATAAGACTCCTCTTTATTTTTACGCTTTAATGAAAGTGCATCTTTGGTAAATAATCTTGAAACCAGAGCAACAGGAGTAAGTACCAGGTAAAAAACGATGGAAAGTAACACCTTTGGCATCACCAAGCCTAAAATATCGGCTATCTTTTTCCAGGTGATCGTGATCCCCCCTGCAAAGGTACTCGAAATAAGGCTGAGTACCCCAATCATCAGGGAAACAAAAAGGATCCAATCTATTTTATAAACAAACCACAGGAGCAGCAATCCGGTAGTGATCACTAAGCTGGTTTCCATGGTTTTATCCTTTACATTTGCAGATGGAAGCTTTGCCCTTGTACTATTATCTTGTTTTAAGGGGCCCTGGTTTTGTTTTTCAAAAATCATATCGCCCATTACCAGGAGATCCATTTCAGTTTTCATAAAACAAAGATAAGCCTCTTCAGGAGTACAAACGATGGGCTCTCCCCGAACATTAAAACTGGTGTTTACCAGAACACTCTGACCTGTGTGCTCTTCAAACTTTTTAAGCAGTTCCCAATATCTTTCGTTTCCCTGTTTGGTTACCGTTTGAATCCGAGCGGAAAGATCAACATGCGTAACAGCCGGCAAGCCGGATCGCTGCACCTTGAGTTTTTCCCGCCAGGGCAAGGCATTAAAATGGGTATCCAGTGGTTTTCTATAAAAGGGTTGCACATTCGCCATCAGAAGCATATAAGGGGAAGGCACATCAATCTCGAAATATTTGGAAACATCCTCTTCCGGAACCGAGGGTGCAAAAGGGCGAAAGCTTTCCCTGAATTTTATTTTTAAATTTAACTTTCGCTGCATTTCGACATTGGAAGCGTCGCCCAGAATGCTTCGATTGCCCAAAGCACGCGGGCCGAATTCCATTCTTCCCTGAAACCAGCCAATTACTTTGCCGTTTTTTAATGCTTGGACCACCTTTTCGGTAAGCTCGCTAAATGGGGAATATAGGGTCCAGTGAGCATCATATCGTCGAATGTTCTTTTGTATCTCCAGGTTACTGAACTCAGGCCCCAGCAATGATCCCTGCATAAGATCCGGCAAAAGCGAATCCACCTTTCGTGGACGGTTGAAATACATGTAATACGCTGCCAATGCTGCTCCCAGGGCGCCTCCGGCATCTCCTGCAGCGGGTTGAACAAAAATGCGGTCAAATATTTTTTCTTTAAATATTTTTCCATTGGCAACACCGTTCAAGGCGACTCCTCCTGCCAGACAGATGTGACTGGAATGGGTCAGTCGTTTGGCTTCCCGGACCATTTTCAGCACCACTTCCTCTGTAACCGTCTGGATGGCCAATGCGAGATCACAATGAACCTGCTCCAACTCATGGTCAGGCAACCTTCTAGGAAAACCGAATAAGTGGGTCCATTTTGTATCATCCACCATCCTCAAACCGGTAGCGTAGGTGAAATAGTCCTGGTTCAGCCACATAGATCCATCGGTGCGAATATCCACCAATTTGCTTTTTATGATCCCGATGAAACGATCCACCTGAGGCGAATCCCGGTTTCCATAAGGGGCGAGACCCATCAGCTTATATTCTCCGGAATTGACTCTGAATCCCAACCAATAAGTAAATGCTGAATACAACAATCCAAGAGAATGAGGGAATTTGAGTTCCTTCAGATATTCAATTTTATTCCCACTCCCTTTACAGATCGACGCTGTGGCCCACTCACCCACCCCATCAATGGTCAATATAGCCGCTTCGGAAAAAGAAGAGGCAAAAAAAGCACTGGCTGCATGGGATAAATGATGTTCGGTAAATAAGAGTCTGAGATTCTTTTTTGAATAAGTTTCGACTTCCTCAAGCGCTGTCCTGATCACCCTTTTCAGAAACAACTTTTCGTTGAGCCAACCGGGCATCCCTTTAACAAAAGAAGCAATGCCCTTAGGGGCAAAAGCATAATAGGTTTCCAGTAATCTTTCAAACTTAAGCAAAGGTTTGTCGTAAAATAC
The DNA here is from genome assembly GCA_020636105.1 of Lewinellaceae bacterium. NCBI lineage: Bacteria > Pseudomonadati > Bacteroidota > Saprospiria > Saprospirales > Lewinellaceae > Lewinellaceae bacterium. The sequence goes on along the minus strand of JACJYL010000001.1, from coordinate 390,624 downwards.
GACAGCATCCAGTTCGTCGATGCTGCAACCTGCATGATCCAGGCAATACCTGATCGCCTGGACAGGAAAGCAAGGGTCATGTTTTATCCGGGTGAACCGCTCTTCCTGGGCGGCAGCCAGTATTTGACCATCTTCAATAATAGCTGCTCCAGAATCATGGTAAAAAGCTGAAATCCCCAAAATTTTCATACAACCTTTTGTGCTTTATAATTTGGAGTTACTCCTCCCCTATTTTAATCTCAACTATTTCCACCCTTCGCTCCCTGGAAGCAGCAGGGCTGAACACAGAATTTCGCAAATCTTCCAATGCATCACTCACATTTAAGGCCGCCGAAGTTTCCCCAAAAGAGCGCTCGGTGATCCTGAGGTTCCCTGCATCAATATATGGTTTAAATATTTTATTTTTATAATCAAAAAAATGATTCTTCAAACAACTTACCCTTCGTTTTCCCAGGGAAAGGTTATAATCACTTTGAGCCCGCGGACTGGTAAACCCTTTTATAAAGATTTCCACTTCTTCTCCGTTCTCCAAACGTTTCAGCAATATCTCTGAAAAAAGCATAAGGTACCGATGTCCTTTTCCCACTTCGTTTTCAAAAAAATCCTCCACCAGTAAAAGGGCTTCTTCTTTTTGATCTTCCTCCAGGGGCGCGGCGAAATTTTCTCCGAAAAGTTCCTTTTTGGGATAATATTTCTGAAAAGTTTCATCATAATTTTTCCGGGTGGTGGTTCGCCGGGTGCGTTTGTCCGGTTCATCATTGTCGAAATAAAGAGCCAGGGGAAGAAAATCCTCAAGCGTTTCAGGTTCTTTTTCCAACGCAGGTTCCTGTTTAGGCAAAGGTAAGGGAGCCAGAGAGTTGTCCTCCACCAGAAAAGAATCCATTTTTTCTTCGGGAGGGATGGGCCGGAAATAATAAATATCATTACAACAAGCTTTATTGGATTTATCGAGGTAATAGGTTCCCGGACGATTGGACGAGAAATATCCGGTTTCGCCCTCCTCATTCAGAACATAATAGATATCATTAAAACTTGAGTTAACTGGCGGAAAAAGTTGTTCCACCACGGCATCTCCCTGATTCATCTTCCAGGAAAAAATATCATACCCTCCCATGGCCTGCACTCGGTCAGAACTAAAATAAAGCACCTGCCGCTCCACATCAAAAAAGGGCGTAATTTCATTATCGGAGGTATTGACGGCTTCTACCGGCATAGGATCCCCAAATTTTTTGTCCTCTTTTCCCACCGACACTTTCCAGATATCCAGGCCTCCGGCGCCGCCCGGACGGTCGCTGGCAAAAAAGAGGACTTCTGTTTGTTCCACCGAATCATACCCGATAGTTGGCTGAGTAGATGTAAAATTTTTTAAATTAACGGTATCCGGCAAGGCAATTCCGGTTTTTTTCCATCGACCACGGTTGTCTTTTTCTTTATAAAAAAGGGTACATTTTATATCCAGCCCAATACCATAGGTGCAAACATTGTAATAGATACGATTGCCGTCCAGGCTAAAGGTTACATGAGCGGTATTGGCTTCTTCATCGTTGAATTTTCTTAAAAGGCGTCCCTGTCCGTTTTTAACAGAGATCAGCACTTTGCTGTTCTTCCGGGAAGGGATGGTTTTATCTTTTTTATTGTCAAAACGATAGGAAGAATAATATAAAGTATCTCCCCTTTTTAAAGCACCAAATTCTGAATATGCCGTATTGATCGATTTACCTAAATGCACAATTTCCATTTGGTCAGGCTCTTCCAGTAGTGCCATAGCTCGCCCGCACGCAGATATTTCCTCTATCGCTTTTTCACGCAAACCGCCTTGTGAATTTTCTGTTATAAACCGATTAAATTGCTGAATGGCCTGTTCATACTGCCCTAGATTTTTATAGACCATTCCCAGGTGATAAACGGCTTCAGGGAAGGCTTTTTCCTTATCTGCTTTTAATGTTTTCAACAGATAGTCTTCAGCCACCTCAAAAGCGGAAAAAGATTGTGCGGATAAAGCGTATCGATAACAGAGATAAGGATCCTTGTCGTTTTTGGCAATTGCCTGGGCATAATAATGCATGGCAGCGTTATAGTCCTTCGCCTGGAAAGCCTCATCCCCTGCTTTCTTGTAAGCATTGAAGGATTGGCTGTTGCCCACGGATGGCAATACCAGGAATAGAAAGAGCAGGCTTCTAATGAAGAAGGTTTGCATAATTATATTAAAATTAAAAAATAGGACAAGCCTTGAAATTTTCTGGCGGTTTGACGGTAAAAATCAGGTATTGTATGGAAACTTCGGGGCCTCCCCGTTTGTGGGTCGCTATCAAAAAAGGCGAAGTATTTACATCATAACTAAAACTCACCCTCCAGTTTTGATACCCGATAGAGGCATAACCCACAAAAGCATCCTTCAAACGATAACCGCCGCCAATCCCAATGTTAAAAGCCTCTTCCAGCCCTTCCTGAAAATAATACCTGCCACCAGCCATGAAAACGGTCTCCATATTGGTTGAAGGCAAAAAATTCCATAAAATGTTGATTTCCAGATCTACAGATGAGGCCAGTTGCAGCCTGGAAATACCATGAACACTATATCGAACAGGAAGCCGGTATTCAGGATTCCCCCTAAAGCTGGCGATGGGCTGGTTTAAGTGAGAGAAGCTCAGACCAATCACCGAACTGGTCCTCGAATCATACTGCTTGTAAAACCAGGAAATTCCGGCAGATAGGTCCAGCATGAGAAAAGCCGGACGCTCGAAAGCTTCCAGGCTCACCTGATCCGCCACAAAAATATCTCCATTAAACTGATCCCCAAAAGTCAGTTTTTCAGGGTCAAAGGAACGTTGTCCTGCACCGATTTTTATCCCTGCTGAAAGATGATGTTCATCTGTCAAAGGTCTGATATAGGCCGCAACAGCCTCCACTGCATCCCAGGAAAGTCCTGCATCACCAGCCTTGTCATGTGTGAAAATCCCACCGACGCCCAGCCAGCCATCTCCCAAAAAAGGATAGGTCAGTTTTTGATCAAAATGCGCAGAGAAGGTTTTATAAGGTACCGGCACCCCACTCCACTGATCTCTGTAAATGGCACTAAACCGCATATCCCCTTGTGTAACGCCAGCCAGGGCCGGGTTTAAATAAACGGGATTTTGATAAAACTGGGAATAATGAATATCCTGGGCGTTTAGCCCAGTTAAATAAAAGCATAGGAGACAACAGGCAAAAAAAATGGGTTTATGCACGGTTCGGTTTTTCACCCAAGTTAAAAAAGAAAACCAATCCCCACAAACAAAAACATCAATTTTGCACTTTTTGTCAAAAACATACCCTTATATTAGCCTGAAAAAAGATTGTCCAATGAGGAAAATTGTCGTTTATATTGCCACCAGCATGGATGGTTTCATCGCCCGGAAAAATGGATCGATTGACTGGTTGCCGACAGCCGAGGGGGAAGATTATGGCTATAAAGATTTCCTGGCAACCATTGATACCGTTCTGATGGGAAACAATACCTACAAACAAATTTTGGATTTTGACATCGAATATCCTTACAAAGATTGTGCGAATTATGTTTTTACGCGGAACGAAGCCCTTATAAAGGATGAGAATACTCTTTTTATCCAGGAATCTCCGGCTGAATTTATGAAAAAACTGAAAGCAGAAGAAGGAAAGGATATCTGGCTCATAGGAGGAGGTGAAATTGTAGATATTGCCACAAAAGAACACCTTGCTGATGAACTGATGCTCTTCATCATGCCGGTAATTATTGGCGATGGACTTCCTCTTTTTCTCGAATCTTCTTCAGACAGGAAAGTGGAATTAATCAGCAGCAGGTCGTATCCTACCGGTGTAGTGGCCATGCATTACCAATTTTTATGAAGGTCAAAAAAATAGGCATAACCGGAGGCATTGGCAGCGGAAAAACCACTGTCTGCCGGATTTTTGAAACGCTCGGTATTCCTGTTTATTACGCTGACGAGGAAGCGAAGCGGATAATGGTAGAAGACGCCGACCTGGTTCACCGGATAAAAGAAACCTTTGGCGAAAACAGTTACATTAATGGAGTTTTAAACAGAGCCTATCTCGCAAAACTTGTTTTCAAAGATGAAAATTTACTGAAAAAACTCAATAAAATAGTACATCCTGCGCTGTGGAGGGATTATGAAAAATGGCACAATCAAAAAAAAGATACCCCTTATACACTCGAAGAAGCAGCCATTTTGTTTGAAATGGGAGGCGCTGAACGGATGGACAGTATCATTGTTGTTTACGCCCCCCTGGAAATAAGGATCAAACGGGTAATGGAAAGGGACGGAGCGAAAAGAGAGGAGGTATTAGACAGGGTTTCCAAACAAATGCCCGATGAAGAAAAAGTAAAAAAAGCCGACTTTGTGATTTATAATGACGGGGACAAAAGTCTGATAGAACAAGTGGTGACTATTCACCGGTCGTTGATCGGGTGAATTTATTATAATAATTTTATCATTTTATTACCTTTGACCATTCAAATTAATTTAATCTAGATCCATGAAAAAAATATTCGTTTTATTGATCGCAGCCGTAATGATTTCAGGATGCGGTGCTGACTCTGAAAAAAGTGCCATTGACACGCTTGAACAAAAACTCGAAACTTCTAAAGATCCAAAGGATGCAGAGGCCCTTCTGGAAGCTTACAGCAAATACATTGAGGAACATCCTGATGACATAAACAACGCACGTTACCTTTATAGATCTGCCAGTATTATGTTTCGCATGAATCGTTTTGCTACGGCGACCGAAAATCTGAAACTCGCCCTTAAAAATTACTACGAATCAGATAATTCAGCCAAAGCGTGTGATCTTCTCGCAGAAATTTACGCCAATAAATTACAGAACCCCGAGGTTGCCACAACCATACGCCAGGCTTTGGTAGCGGCTTTCCCTGGTTACGAAGGTATAGAAAAGGTGAAAGGTGAAATTACGGCAGAAACGAAACCTTTCGCAGAAAGAATGGAAGCTATGATCCCCCAGATGTTCAATGAAACGACGGGCAAAGTAGATTATCGTTCCGCCAATAATTTTGTGCTGAATTGCGAGATGTATGCCCTGATTAATCCTAAAGATCAGGAAAATCCAACATGGCTTCATCGAGCCGCCGAAACAGCCCGTTCCATTAAATTATTCCCCAAAGCCATTGAATTTTACGAATGGATATACAATGTTTATCCCACAAGCGAAAAAGCACCACAGGCTTTATTCCTCCATGGATTTACACTTGATAACGACCTAAAGCAATACGATGAGGCCAAAAAACAGTACGAGGCTTTTATCAAAAAATACCCGGACAATGAATTTGCCGATGACGCCCAATTTCTATTGAACAACCTTGGCAAAAGCGAAGAGGAACTGATCCGTTCTTTTGAGAAAAAGTAACCGGAACAAATAGATTTAGTGCTAAAGATTTATTTTATTACGGGTTGTTGTTTTTTCGCAACCCGTGATAAAATAAAATAGTGAGCTAATGGTAAAAAATCAGGCCTGTGTATCTCATCATTGATTGAATCATTCGGATTAAAAATAGTTGGCCGTCTTTTATTATTCAATGCAAAAAACCAACCTGACTGCCCCGCCACGTTTTCCAACCAGAATAGCATTTTGTTTAAAGACTTTACCCATTGCAACGGCCCGCTCTTCTGAAATGTCCATCACAAGAAAATTATCCTCCGGCGGCCATTCTCCTTCAGGATCTTTACCATAAGCCTCCAAAAAGGCATAACCTTCTTTCAGTAAGAGCGTTTTAAGCTCTTGTTGCCTTTCCTTATTCCACTGTTCATCCTTTACATTTGAGTATGGATTAAAGGCACTGATAAAAGCCCATTGCTCATAAAGATGCTGCTCAAGAAACGCATCCAATAGAGGATGAAGCTTCCCAATATGGAGTATTTCGCCGATTTCCGGTACGACATAATCAGCCCGCTCGTAAGCCTGGAGTAGGCTTTTGTCTATTTTTAAGTGATTGTTATCCATTCTTTAATCTTAATTATCGGCCAATCTTAAACAAAATTGTACATTTGCGTCCGAATTTATGTGAGGATTGCAAAATCCAGGACACTTAAGCAAAAACTAAAATAATAATAAATGGACAGGAATACCATAATTGGTCTTGTTTTAATCTTTATCATGCTGGTCGTTTACCAGCAGGTAACGGCTCCGTCACAGGAACAGCTGGAGGCCCAAAAGCGTTACAGCGACTCAATTGCCCTGGTAGAGCAAAAGCAAGCCGAAAGTTCCGCACAGATCAAATCTAGCGATAGTTCAGCGCAAGAGGCTGAAAGCAACGTTCCCAGTCAGGTATCTGATTCGCTCCTACAATTACAAATGGCAGGTGCTTATGGCCCATTTTCTACTTCTGCCAACGGTTCCGAAAAGGAAAGTGTCATCGAAAATGATTTGATGAAGATTACTTTTACCAATAAGGGAGGAAAAATCAAGCAAGTTCAATTGAAGCATTTTTCCAAAGCACTTGAGGATGAGGAGGGAAAAGAAGTGAAAATTCCTTTGTTACTGCTGGAGGATGAAAAAAATAAATTCGAATACTTTCTGCCCATCGCTAACCTGCCAGCCGGAGGTGTGAAAACGAGCGATCTTTATTTCGAAGCTACTGCGGAAAGTAAAAAAATTACTTTCCGGGCCATGGCGGCCAACGGAGGATATTTTGAACAATCCTATACCTTAAAGGATGGCTCTTATGATTTGGATTACGATATCAAATTTGAAAATTTAAATACCATCATATCAGGCGAGGCTCAGTCCATTAAACTTTCCAAGGTCAATTTCCTCGATAAAATTGAAAGAAGTGTTCGTTTTGAAAAAACATACTCTACGGTACACTTCAAAAAGACGGACGATGATCCGGACAATTGTTCCTGGACCTCAAGCGATAAAGAAACGCCCAGCGGTCAGATAAAATGGATGGCAGATGCCAACCAGTTTTTTAGCAGCATCCTCGTTGCTGACCAGGCTTTTACGAGTGGAGTTTTTGAGATTGAAACCCTTGGGGATGAAATGGAAGATCTCAAAATCGCCAAGTCAGAGGTGAATATTCCCTTTAACCATGCGAGCAGTGAAACCTTTGGCATGAGTTATTATATTGGCCCCAATGATTTTGACATTCTTCGACAGTTTGATGATGGCCAGGAAGATATTGTAGCCTTTGGAAGAAGTATTCTCGGCACCATTAACAGATGGGTCATTCGTCCTATTTTCAACTTTTTGCAAAAATTGGTTGGAAATATGGGGATTGCCATCCTCCTGTTGACCTTACTGGTTAAATTGCTTTTGTATCCTTTGACTTATAAAATGCTTTACTCCCAGTCCAAAATGCAGGCCCTGAAACCCCGCATGGAGAAAATGAAGGAAAAGTATAAAGATGACAAGCAGGCTCAGCAGATGGAAACCATGAAACTTTACCAGGAATATGGTGCCAATCCATTGGGAGGTTGTATGCCTATGGTAATGCAAATGCCTATATGGTTTGCCCTTTACCGGTTTTTTCCCGCCGCTATTGAGTTCCGACAGCAATCCTTTTTGTGGGCCACGGATTTATCGACTTATGATTCTATACTGCACTTACCTTTTTCCGTCCCACTGGGTTTTGGAAACCACGTAAGTCTGCTCACTATATTGTGGGCCGTGTCAATGCTGGTCTATACTTACTATAATTCCAAGCACATGGATATGTCGGCTAACCCGGCCATGAAATATATGCAATATATTATGCCCGTCATGTTCCTTGGGTTCTTCAACAGTTATGCCTCAGGATTGACCACTTATCTGCTATTCAGTAACTTGCTAAATATAGCACAGACAGTGATCACCAAGAACTATATTATCGATCAGGATAAAATACAGAAAGAACTTGAGGCATTCAAGCAAAAGCCTAAAAAGAAATCCGGTTTCAGGGAACGCCTTTCGGCTGCAATGGAAGAACAACAGAAGCAACAGGCCGCGAAAGACAAAAAGAAAAAGTAAACCATCTACGCATTAATATTAAAAATCCCGAATTTCATCTCATCAGATGGAATTCGGGATTTTTTTTAAGAAGTAAACCACAAAACGTAAAAAATTCTTCAAATAATCATATAATTTCCATTTTAAAGAGGGGTAAATTCCGGGAACCTGTCCTCGGCATGGAACGCCGGGATGACTCATATTTTTTAATCTATTTTTAACCTCCGGCCTTTTTAGTCTGGGTGTATCCCAGGCCTTTCAAAATATCGACCACCTTATCCCTGTGATCTCCCTGGAGCAGGATTTCACCCTCTTTAACAGACCCTCCTACCCCACACTTCGTCTTGAGCATTTTGCCTAATTCCTTAAGTGTTCCTTCCGGACCGGCATAACCGGCAATCAGGGTAACATCCTTTCCTTTCCGCTGTTTCCTGTCTAGGAATACACGTAATTTTTGCTGGGAAGCGGGCGCTTCTTTCACCTCTTCAGACTGATCTTCGTAAACATATTCGAAATCAGGATTCGTTGAAAAAACGACGCCAGAACGAGTGTTTTTGTTTTTTTTTGACATGATGCCTGGTTACTGGTTATTCAATTTTTTTACCTTTCATGGCAGTGACGATGGCCATATCCATAGCTCTGTGAGCCAATGGGTTGGTAAAGGCATTCAATTCCTCTATCGCCAAATTGATGGCATCTTTATCCGTTTCTTCTACCTTTTTTCTCAATATAGCCGTCAGCCGTTTTGTCTCTTCTATTTCTTCCTTTTCCAAGATAATCGCATTCTGACTAAGAAAACGGTCTGAGGACAAAATAATATTATTGGCTTCGTTTCTTGCCTCCAGTAAACCACGAATGGCGACGTCTTTCTCGGCATTTTGAATGGATTCGATCAGCATTTTGGCCATTTCTTCCTCGCTAATCCCGTATTGTGAGCGAATTTCAACTTCCTGCTCCACTCCGGAGCGCAATTCTTTGGCTTTCACCCGTAAAATGCCATCAGCATCCAACAGAAATTGGATTTCAATTTTAGGCATTCCTGCCGCCATGGGAGGAATGCCCCGTAGGATAAACTCGCCCAATTTTCGGTTGTGTTCCACCAAATCTCTTTCTCCCTGGAAAACAGCCACTTTAAGGTTAGTTTGACCGTCAACAGAGGTAGTGTAGTTCCGGCCCACACGCACTGGAATTTTGTTGTTCCTGGGTATGATAACGTCCATCAACCCACCGACCGTCTCAATCCCGAGGGAAAGTGGAGTTACATCCAGGAGCAAAATATTTTTATTGTTTCCGGCCAGGACATCTGCCTGGATAGCGGCTCCCAGGGCGACCACTTCGTCTGGATTGAGTTTATCATACACCGGCTGCTCAAAAAATGCAGCCACCGTTTCCTTTACCAAAGGAACCCGGGTAGACCCTCCAACCATGACCACATGGTCGATATGAGCGACATTGACCGCAGCATCTTTCAGGGCCGTTTTACAACAATCAAGCGTCTTATCTACTAAAGGACTAATCAGTTTTTCAAACTGACTTTTGGTGATAGAAACCTGATAGCCATTTAACTTTCCTGTGTAACTGTCTTCTGTTGAAAGGATTTTTTTGGCTTCTTCGGCAAGCAGCCTGATGGCTTGACTAAGTTCTTTTTGCTGTATCAACTCGGAACGCTGAATGCCCGTTTGTTCCAGCCAAAAATCGATGAGCTTTCGGTCAAAATCATCCCCGCCCAGGTAAGTGTCCCCGTTAGTGGATAATACTTCAAAAATTCCGTCATGGATGCTCAAAATGGAAATATCAAAAGTCCCCCCTCCCAGATCGTAAACTGCAATTATTTTCTGATCATCATTTTCACGACCTATGCCATAGGCAAGACTTGCAGCCGTTGGCTCATTCACAATTCTCAAAACATCCAGACCAGCTAATTTACCTGCATCTCTTGTAGCCTGCCGCTGTGTATCATTAAAATAGGCAGGAACCGTGATCACCGCTTTGGTCACTGTTTCTCCCAATACTTTTTCAACTCTTTCCTTAAGTCCTTTCAATATCTCTGCTGAAAGCTCGATGGGGGAAAAAAAGGAATCTCTAACCCTTATTTTCACGAGGCTTTCCGTGTCGTCATCAATAATTTTATAACCGAAATAATTCTCATGTCCGGAAAGGTCATTAAAGGCTTTTCCCATAAGTCTTTTGACGGAATATATAGTATTGGAAGGATCTGAAATCAATTTTTGCTTGGCAATTTCCCCAACAACTACCTTATTATCCTGCTGAAAATGAATGATGGAAGGCATCAAAGTACTTTTCCCTTGCTCATCTTTTACCGCTATGGCCTCACCGTCACGAATGTAGGCCACCAGGCTATTGGTGGTTCCCAGGTCTATCCCGATGATCACGTCACTCTCCTTTTTAAGCTTTCCCTCTTTTAGGTCAATCGATAATTTTGCCATGGTTCAATTTTAAACTACTTTTTATTTTTGGAAACGCAAAGGTAAGGAGTAGGGTTTTATTAAAAGGGGTTTTTTATCAGTCTTTTAAAAATGCGACTTGAAAGCCAGGTAAGGGAAAACGGCAATATCCCAAAACGGAACGCCTAATACACCAAATTCATAACGTTTATTTCCCGATTTTACTACAAAACCCAATTCAGGGAAGATGCTCGTAATAAATTGACCATTCCAGTTGGGTTCCCGATAAACAAAAACTTCCGCTTTGTAAATAAACCTTTTCGATTCGCCTCCCACCCCTGCACTCGTCCCAATCACCCGATCTTCAATAAAACCAACTGGTAGAAAATATCCACCAGTCATATTGACGAATAATTCAGGGGTGCCGAAGGTTGCCACTCCGTAAACATGCCCCATCATGTTCAGATCATAAAAATCATAAATCGTAAAAATATTACTGCCCACTCCAAGGTGTACCTTTTCGGTAATCTCATAAGCATATTTTCCCCTGACGATGGCCATAATGGGTAAAAACACCCCCACGCCCGCAGAAAACCGATCCGTAACGGCAAAATCAAAGGAGTTCCAAAGCAGATCCACATTGGTAAATAGTTTTTTTCCTCTTTTCAAAGCAAAAGCCGATTGCGTATAAAACATGATCTGTGTGGGAAAAGTATCGTTTTCAAGTCCGTGATCCTCTTTTTGTTTATGGTTTTCCATCGAAGGTGCTTCGGCTGTTTGGTCCTCTCCCTGCACAGACACCGAACTAATCTCTGCAAAACGGAACTCAAGGGGGATATCGCCATTGGCAAGAAAGCGCAAGTTTGTATCCTTTATTTCAATAACCTTCCCTGTAAAAACATCACCACGATGAGTTTTTAATACGTGAATTTGAGTGGTATCGGAAAAATTGAAATTAGGGCTAAAAGTTTGTGCATTAAGGCAAAAAGGCAAAAGAGATAGGAGCGACAGTACCATTTTAATCAAAATCTTCATGCGCGTTTTTTTTGCAAAATAAAAAAAGTTTTGGAAAGCCGGTGATGGCCCGTTAAATTAGAGCCAAATAACACACTCAAATGGACCTGCACGAAAAAGTAACCGGTATCAATCATATTATTAGCCAAAAGCCTACCCGGCTTTTTATCCTCCTGGGAGGTTTTTTTATAGCCAATGCCCTGGTCGCTGAATTTATCGGCGTTAAAATATTTGCCCTGGAAGATACGCTGGGCTGGGCACCTTTTAATTTTAACCTGTTTGGCCAAAAAGGAGCCCTCCAGTTTTCAGCCGGTGTTTTATTATGGCCCGTGGTTTTTATCATGACAGATATCATCAATGAGTATTACGGCAGAAAAGGTATTCGACTTTTATCCTTCCTGGCGGTCGGGATGATCATTTATGCCTTTATCATGGTTTACGGAGCCATCAGGCTGGCCCCTGCCGACTGGTGGGTGGTTCAAAACGTTTCCAGGGGTGTGCCGGACATGCAAAGTGCCTTCAATTCAGTATTCGGACAGGGGCTTTTGATCATTGTAGGATCTGTGATGGCTTTCCTTGTGGCGCAAATGGTGGATGTTGTATCTTTCCACCGGATAAAAAATGCTACGGGGGAAAAGTGGATATGGCTCCGTGCTACCGGCTCTACCTTAATCTCTCAGTTGGTGGATAGTTTTGTTGTTTTGTATATTGCCTTCAGGCTGGGCCCTCAGCTTACCGGATTCATTGAGCCCTGGTCATGGCCATTACTCTTTGCTGTAGGCACGGTTCAATATATCTATAAATTCATCATGGCAGTAGTATTAACTCCCGTGATATACATTGGACATTATTTTATCGAAAAATACCTGGGGCATACCGTTGCCGCAGCTATGAAAGCCCAGGCTGCTGAAGATTAATTGTTAAACAATCCCCATAAAACCCATAAATGCCAGAGAAAGCAATCCTGCAATGAGCAGAGACATGGGCACTCCTTTCATCCCTTTGGGAATATCAATCAGGTCCATGTGCTCCCTGATGCTGGCAAATACAATCAGCGCCAGACCAAATCCTAATGCAGTGGATACAGCAAAAACGACTGCCTTCAATAAAGTAGCATTTTCAAAGCCGATAGCCAGGATGGAAACGCCCAAAATGGCACAATTGGTCGTGATCAAAGGAAGAAATACGCCCAAGGCCTGGTAAAGGGACGGGCTTACTTTTTTAAGCACGATCTCCACCATCTGCACCAGTGCGGCAATCACCAGGATAAAAGTAATGGTACGCATATAATCCAGGCCCAGGGGAAGAAGTAAATATTGATGAAGCAGGAAGGTCACCATGGTGGCTATCGTCATAACGAAAACGACAGCACCTGCCATACCTGCTGAAGTGGAAACCCTGCTTGAAACCCCGAGGAATGGACAAATCCCCAGAAACTGGCTCAATACAATATTGTTAACAAAAATGGCCGATATTATGATTACAATGTATTCCATGATAAAAAGGCTAAAGTTTAAAGACAAAAGATTAAAGTACTTATGATCATTTCTGTTGTTTGGTTGCCCTGTTGAAAATGGCCGCTAAATAGGCCAACGTAATAAACGCTCCCGGAGGCAGTATGAACAAAATAAAAGTAGAAGCGCCTTCCTGTACGAACGAGAAATTAAAAATAGATCCATTCCCCAGGATTTCCCGAACAGATCCTAACGCCGTCAGAGCGAGAGTGAACCCGATTCCCATACCCAATCCATCTACAATGGACGAAATCACCGGATTTTTCGAAGCAAAAGCTTCCGCACGCCCAAGGATCAGGCAGTTTACGACGATCAGGGGAATAAAAATACCCAGCTGCTCGTACAAACCCGGCAGGAAGGCTTCGAGCACCATTTCCACTATAGTGACGAAGGATGCTATTATCACGATGAAAGCCGGTATCCTTACCTTATCGGGAATTAAATTCTTGACCAGGGAGACCACTACGTTTGACATGACCAGGACAAAAGCCGTTGCCAGCCCCATTCCAAGCCCGTTTATTGCCGTTGAAGTCACCCCTAAGGTAGGACACATTCCCAGCAGCATGACAAATACCGGGTTTTCACTGATCACCCCTTTAATAAAATTTTTCCACTGTGTCATTTTTGTATATTTTGCATTTACAGGGCTGAACCCCAAAAAGCTTATTTTTCCAATAATTCCTTGTTTTGATTCAGTGCATCAACGGCCATTTTAGCAGCTCCTGAAAAAGCCCTGGAAGAAATAGTGGCTCCGGTTATGGCGTCCACGTCTCCCCCGTCTTTTTTGACTTTTAATTCAAAGGAAGCAGGATCTTTTCCCGGGAACTGGTCTTTGAATTTGGCATCCTTCATTTTCGTACCCAACCCGGGCGTTTCCTTTTGTTCCAATACGGCCGTATTAAAGATCTTTCCATCAGCGGTAAAACCTATCATGATCCGGATCAGGCCACTGAACCCTTTATTGGAATAAGTGGAAATGGCAAATCCCACAGGGACTCCGTCTTTTTTTCCAATATAACACTCCAGGCTATCTCCGGAAGTACCCACCGGCAATAATACCATTTCTTCTGCCGGATTATTGGTAATTTCAGGAAGGACGGATTTGATGGCTTCCAGCTTCCTGGCCAGGCGGGTAGCCTCTTTAGGTCCTTTGGTCCACTCATTGATGTACCCCAGGGAAAAACCGGATACGCCGGTAATTATCAGTAACACCAATACCATGTTGATCAGTGTCGATTTTGGCTTACTCATTGTTTTTGGATTAAATTGTGACCAAATCGTTTTGGTTTAAAATATTTATTCAACAAAGGCACAAAAGCATTCATGATGAGTATGGCAAAGGAAACCCCTTCCGGGTAAGCTCCAAAATACCTGATCACCATAGTGAGCAGCCCTATGGTGATCCCGAAGACGATCATGCCTTTTCCCGTCATCGGGCTGGTCACCATATCCGTTGCCATAAAAAAGGCTCCAAGTACCAATCCCCCTGCAGTAAGGTGAAACAAAGGATCCATGTAGGTTTGCGGATTCACCATCCACATGATCCCGCTAAAGACAGCGACGGTAGCGAGGATGGAAACGGGAATGTGCCAGGTAATAACATGTTTGTAAAGCATATAGCCTCCTCCAAGCAGCAGCGCCAGTGCGGAAATTTCCCCCATTGAGCCGCCCATAAATCCATATAACATATCTGCGTAATCAGGAATTTGGGCCGTTAGGGAACCTATAGCTTCTCCGTTATTCAGTCCTTCCTTCATGATCCCCAGAGGCGTTGCTCCCGTTACTCCGTCTGTATAGGCATATTGATTTACAAAAGGAAGTGGCCATGAAGTCATTTGCACCGGGAAAGAGATCAGCAGGAATACACGACCTGCCAGGGCAGGATTAAAGACGTTATTCCCAAGCCCGCCAAAGGATAATTTTGCCACCGCAATCGCAAAAAAGCTACCCGCGATGATCATCCATACCGGTAAATTAGTAGGCACGTTAAATGCGAGTAACAACCCCGTCAAAGCCGCAGAACCATCGATAATGGTGACCTCTGATTTCAGAATATACTTTTGAATGATATATTCAAAAACAACACAGGATATAACGGCGACCATACTGACGACGAGCGCTCCCAATCCGAATACGTACAAAGAGATTAAATAGGCCGGTATCAATGCATAGACCACACGATACATTATTTTTTTCACCGATTCATCGGTATGAATATGAGGTGAAGCTGATATGGTTATAAATTTATCCATGGCGTTTATTTAAGCACTTTTTTTCCTAATCTGATATAATCCAGTAAAGGCCGGTTCGAAGGGCAGATGTAATTGCAGGACCCACATTCTATACAATCGAAAAGATCCTCATCCCGTGCTCTCTCATCGAGTTTCTTTTCCACCAAAGTCATTAAGAGATATGGCTCGAGGCCCATCGGACAAACACTGACACAACGGCTACAGCGAATGCAGGTTTTAACCTTTCCCCTGCGCGTTTCCTCTTCAGGAACCAACAAGATACCGGAGGTGCCCTTGGTAATCGGCACCGTCACGTCGCTCAATGATTTTCCCATCATGGGACCCCCGTTGATGATCTTGCCGGTATCTTCGGGCATCCCCCCTGCCGCTTCAATTAAATCGGCCACAGAGGTACCGATCCGTACTTTGAAATTGGCAGGACGAGCAAGGGATTTCCCTGTTATGGTAACCACTCTTTCCACCAGAGGCTTATTTTTCTGGATGGCCTCATAAACAGAAAAGACCGTTCCTACATTGTGAACAATAGCGCCGACATCAATAGGCAACCCACCCGCGGGCACTTCTTGCCCGGTAACAGCCTTGATCAACTGCTTTTCTCCTCCTTGCGGATATTTTACCTGGAGCGGGTACACTTTTATATCGTCACGGTCTTTTGTCAATTGTTCGAATATTTTTACCGCATCCGGTGTATTGGCTTCCACTCCAATGCCAACTCTTTTGACATCAAGGGCCTTTTTTAAAATATCTATCCCGACCAATATTTGCTCTGGTTTTTCAACCATCAACCGGTGATCGGCGGTTAAAAAAGGTTCACATTCCACCCCGTTGACAATAAGAATATCCGCATGTTTTCCCTTCGGAGGGGCCAGTTTTACATGAGAAGGGAATGCCGCGCCTCCCAGGCCAACAACACCGGCTTCCATGATCTTTCTGACGATTTCCTCTTTCGTAAGATCAAAATCTTTTATTAATTCATCCCCCAGGTCAACACCATCGACCCATTCATCATCTTTTACACGGATGGTAACGGCTTGTCTTTTGTAGCCAGAACTATCCAGCACGGTATCGATCTTGGTTACAGTGCCAGAAACCGTAGCATGGATATTTGAAGACACAAATCCTTTTGCTGTAGCGATTACTTCCCCCACTTTCACCTTTTGCTTTTTTTCTACAATAACTTCAGCCGGGGCACCGATATGCTGGGAAATGGGGATGGAAACCGAAACGGGTAAAGGCAATGGCTCAATAGCCATGTTGGCGGAAAGTTTATTGTCCGCTGGATGAATACCGCCTTTTGGAAATGTTTTTAACATAATGCTGAAATTAGAATCTACTGTCCGGCTGAAATATCCAGCCGGTTATGTTGTATTATCACTGCAGAAAAAGGAAATTGGAAATGAGATAACATGGCTTGTCCGACGCTACCGCTTAAACCTCTTTTTGATCAGGGGTCATTTCTATTCCCGCCTCTTGTTTTACAGGTTTCTTCTCTTTTGCACTATCTTCCGGTTTTACTTTTCTTGCCGGGAAATTGGTTTCAAGGATAGATTCTGTAGGGCAAACGGGCACACACTTTCGACAAAGGGTACATAAAACAGCATCGATATAAGCGAGGTTATTCTCAATTGTAATGGCATCTTTTGGACATACGTCCACGCACTTATTACAACCAATACAAGCTACGGCACACGATTTTTTTGCCAATCCTCCTTTCTCCTGGTTTTTGCAGGCTACATAAATCTTCAAATCCCGCTTATTTTTTGGCCGGAGCTCAAGCAAATCTCTGGGACATGCCGTTACACAAGCATTACAACCGGTGCATTTATCCGTAATGACAATGGGCAATCCTGTCTTTTCATCCATATACATGGCATCAAAAGTACAGGCGTCAACACACTCCCCGCCGCCTAAACAGCCATATTCACATCCCGTATCTCCGCCATAAATCATCGATTCTATGGAGCAGGAAGATGGACCATCATAAAAATTGGTCTTAGGTCTTACCTCACAACTTCCCTGGCAAAGTAAAACGGCGACTTCAGGATCCTTTTCGGCTACTACTTTTCCCAGAATTTTAGCTACCTGAGCCATCACTTCATTTCCTCCAACCGGACAGAACAGATCGGAAATATCTTCCGTGTTCACCAGTTTATCGGCAAATGGACGGCAACCGGGAGATCCACATCCTGCACAATTCGCGCCGGGTAGCACTTCCTCCACCTCATCAATCAGGGGATTTTCATATACCTTGAAATACAAGGTGAGTATATAAAGAATGGCAGCAGCAATAACGCCTACCGATGTCAAAGTAATAACTGTGTATAAAATAGTGTCTGTCATGATCTTAGTTTCTTTATGTCAATGGCAAAAGTTTTCTGCATGTTTTCCTTGTTAAAAAAGAGCGCTATATAAAACAGAGCCACTACAGCCAGGGCTGTCAGACCGGCCATCAGTTCCCCTAAAAAATTCAGGCTAATGAGTAAAACAGTCATTAAAAGGATAAAAGGCAGGATATATCCCCATAAAACAGCTTTAAGGCCCAAAGCAGGGGAAATGGAAACCTCCACCTGTTCGCCTGGCTGGTAAACGTTCTCCAAAACAGGAATAAATAGTGATTTAGCCGCTTCTTCTCCCTGGTTTTCAGGATTTAAACCACAACTGCTCCGGGCATTGCATGCATCACATCCAGGTGGGTCTTCGAGTACTACCTCTACCCCATCCTGGGTCAGTTGTCGAACTGTAGCTTTGTGTGTAATCTGTTCCTGGTGCATTCTGGCGCTCATTTCTATTATTTATAGTGTAAAATTGACACTTTGTAACCCCGAATCGAATGACTTTTCTCACCATAACTGAATGAATAATATCAATTTTCCTGGTAGGTATTGGTTTCCAGTTTTTTATTTAAAAAATAATAGAAAGAATTTTATAACTGAGTAAAATTCTTTTAAGAAAAAGAACAAGGATAATCATTAGGTTTCGACCTTTAAATGTGAAACAATAACTACATTTGCAAAAAATCACTAAGTATCCAATGCATACAACAAGGCAAATAACCCATAACATTCTCATGGTTCGCCCGGCCCACTTTGGCTTCAATGCCGAAACGGCAGCCAACAATGCCTTTCAGACCAATGACGGAAGGCTGTCTTCCGAAGAAATTAGTATAAAAGCCATCGAAGAATTCGATCGTCTTGTAAACCATTTAAGCAGCAACGGAATCAATGTAATCGTGATCCAGGACACGGATATACCGGTAAAATCGGATGCTGTTTTTCCCAATAACTGGGTCAGTTTTCACCAGGATGGGAAAGTAATCACCTATCCCATGTTCTCCCCCATCCGCCGACAGGAAAGAAGAGAGGAAATCATTGAAACACTGGCTAAAAAATTCCTGATCACCAATCGTTTGCATATGGAATCAGCGGAAGACCGGGAGGTTTTTCTTGAAGGAACAGGAAGCATGATCCTGGACAGGGTGAACAAAATTGTTTATGCCTGCCTGAGTATTAGAACCGATTTGCAGCTACTGGACGAGTTCTGTGAAAAGACCGGTTATAAAAAAGTCACCTTTGGCGCTTTTGATGCCAACGGGCTGGAAATTTATCATACCAATGTAATGATGGCATTGGGAACAGATTTTGCAGTTATCTGCCTGGATTCCATCAGGGGTAAAAAGGAAAGGTCCCTGGTAACAGAAACGCTCGAATCTACAGGAAAGGAAATCATTGACATCAGCCTTGAACAGATGAATGCTTTTGCCGGAAACATGCTGCAGGTTAAAAATGACCGGGAGGATACCTTTTTGGTGATGTCAGACACTGCCTTTAATGCGCTGACAGAATCGCAATTAAAGAGAATAGAGCATTACACTCAGATAATTCATAGCCCCATCCCGGTCATTGAAACCTATGGCGGCGGCAGTGTACGGTGTATGATGGCAGAGGTATTTTTGCCGGAGTGCTAACTAATATTCAGGCTTTTTTCAAATTGATCCGTTAACCGTTGTCTAATTGGAACAAATCACCGTATCTTTGCGACTTTCAAAAATTTCGCCATTAATTCAAAACCAAACGAGCTGTTTGTTAGTTCTTTTTTTGACTTAAAACAGCCTTGCGAACTCGAAAATATATATAGACCATGTTTGACAGCTTAAATGATAGATTAGAATCGGCCTTTAAAAACCTAAAGGGAGAAGGAAAACTGACGGAGATCAATGTAGCGCAATCTATTAAGGAAATTCGTCGTGCGTTAGTCGCTGCCGACGTTAATTATAAGATTGCCAAGGAATTCACCGATAAGATAAAGGATGAAGCCCTGGGCAAGCAGAATGTACTGCAATCCGTTAAGCCCGGAGAATTGATGGTCAAAATCGTCATGGACGAGTTGGTGGACCTGATGGGCGGACAGACCACAGGAATCAATGTCAAAGGCGATCCCGCTGTAGTCCTTGTTGCCGGTCTGCAAGGATCCGGTAAAACGACTTTTTCGGGCAAATTGGCCTATCATCTTAAAACGAGAAGTAAGGATAAAAAGAAACCGCTGCTGGTGGCTTGTGATGTTTACCGTCCGGCGGCCATCGATCAGCTAACCGTTCTTGCAGAGCAGGTTGGAGCAGGAATTTATAAAGAACCGGAGAGTAAAAACCCGGTTGAGATTGCCCTCAAAGCCATTCATTTTGCGAAAACAAATGGTTATGATGTCGTCATTGTCGATACCGCAGGACGTTTGGCCGTGGACAAGGAAATGATGGACGAGATCGCGGCCATCAAAGAAGCCGTTCTTCCCAATGAAACTCTTTTTGTCGTAGACTCCATGACGGGTCAGGATGCCGTAAATACAGCCAAAGCCTTCAATGATGTCATCAATTACGATGGAGTTGTACTGACCAAGTTGGATGGTGACACCCGCGGTGGTGCGGCATTATCTGTCAAATATACCGTTGGAAAACCCATCAAATTTGCCAGCACAGGCGAAAAAATGGATGCCCTTGACATTTTCCACCCTGATCGTATGGCTCAGCGTATCCTCGGTATGGGGGATATCGTTTCTTTCGTAGAGCGCGCCCAGGACCAGTTTGATGAAGCGGAAGCCAAAAGACTGGAGAAAAAGATCAAAAAGAACAAATTTGATTTTAACGACTTTCTCAGTCAGATCGGACAAATCCGGAAAATGGGGGATCTGAAGAGCCTCATGAATATGATTCCCGGGATGAACAAAATGACCAAGGATCTGGACATTGACGATTCTGCTTTCAGCAAAGTGGAATCGATCATTTTTTCCATGACCCCCCAGGAAAGGGCTAATCCGGAGTTGTTGAGCCTGAGCCGCAAAAAAAGAATAGCCGGCGGCTGTGGTCAATCACTGGACGAGATCAACCGTTTCATGAAACAGTTTGATCAAATGCGTAAAATGATGCGCCAGATGACCAAAATGCAAGGCATGGGCGGCGCTGCCGGTGGTCTTGGCGGTGGAGCCGTAAAACCTGGCTTCAGACGGAGGTAGGATTATATTACCTGGCGTTTGGGGGGCAAACACTCCGACGACGATAAATACCCTTTTTCCGCACCTATCATTTTATCTCAATGGCAATACGTTATTGTTATGCAATAATCTCCTGAGGTAAACACTCTTCGTGGAGGGATAAATAGTATTGGTGGCAAAAAGAATAACGATTCAAAATAAATAAAAATTGGCAAGACGTCCTCCCAATTCCATAAACGATCAAAAGAAAATAAACCTAAGATCCAATCTTATTGCTTTAAAGAATATCCCCAGATTTTTCAGAGAGATTCACCACAGCAGCCCCCAATTGTTTTGGGCCAATATAATATGCAGGCTTTTATCCTCTTCAACCCCCATTTTAGTCTTATGGGTGGGCAAGCTGATCGTCGATGAGATATTGGCCCTAATTGACCAGGACAATACTTCTTATCAAACCCTTTGGATGTATGTAGGAATTGAGTTGGGACTTGTATTTATCAATGACCTGATCAACAGAGCCATCAGCCTCACTGATGGACTAATGGGCGATAAATACTCTAATAATTCTTCCGTATTGCTGATCAAAAAGACTAAAGAGGTAGAGATAAGCCAACTGGAAGATGCCGAATTTTATGATAAATTAGAAAGAGCCAGAACGCAGACCAACAACAGGGTAAACCTAATGTCTTCTTCTTTAGGCCAGATTCAAGGGATGATCACGGTGACTTCTCTTGCCATAGGGCTGATCATTTTTGAACCTTTACTGGTCGTGCTGGTGGTGCTCTCCATCATTCCTGCCTTTATCAACGAGTTTAGGTTTAGTTCAAAAGGGTATTCATTGGCAAGGAGCTGGACACAGGAACGAAGAGAATTAGACTACCTTAGGTACATTGGAGCCAATGATCGAACCGCCAAAGAATTGAAATTATTTGGGTTGAGCGATTTCATCGCAGACCGATTTTGGAACCTGGCCAATCAATATTACGAAGAAAATAAAATCCTGACGATTAGGAAATCTGTTTGGGGAGGCGTATTCAACGCCCTTGGAGTCCTCAGCTACTATGCTGCCTATGTTTTTATCATCTACAGGGTTTTAAACGGCGCATTGACCGTTGGGGAATTAACCTTCCTCTCAGGATCCTTCAATCGGTTAAAATCCGGACTGGAAAGGATCTTCTCCAGTTTTACCAGGATAGCTGAGAGCGCTCTATACCTCAGGGACTATTTTGATTTTGTAGATATTAAGAGCCATATAATTCCCAATGAAACCCTGGTTCCCATCCCCTCAGAAATCAAACAGGGTTTTACTTTTGAAAAGGTAAGTTTTTCGTACCCGGGCGCTGAGGAGACCGTGTTGAAGGAGGTAAATTTCACTATTCTCCCAGGGGAGAAAATTGCCTTTGTCGGTGAAAATGGAGCAGGAAAGACAACCCTTATTAAGCTAATGCTCCGATTTTATAAACCCACCTCGGGAAGAATCCTATTAGAAGGGATAGATATTACCAACTTTGACGTGGAAGCGTACCAGCAACTCTTTGGAGTGATTTTCCAGGATTTCATCCGATATGAACTGACCATTCGGGAAAACATTGGAGTGGGTAAAATCGATGAGCTGGCAGACGAGGCAAGAATATTAAGGGCAGCAGAGCAAAGCCTCGCCAACTCAGTTCTGGATGAAATGACCATGGGATTGGATCAGCAACTTGGAAAAAGATTCAAACTGGGAAAAGACCTGTCCGGCGGCCAATGGCAAAAAATTGCCCTGGCCAGAGCCTATATGAAGAATGCCGATATCCTGATCCTCGACGAGCCGACGGCATCCCTGGATGCCCGGGCTGAATATGAGGCATTCCAAAGATTCATCGCCCTGACCAAAGACAAAACCTCCGTCATCATCTCTCACCGCTTCAGTACCGTAAGAATGGCCGATCGCATAATGGTACTCAAAAACGGCAGGGTATTAGAGATCGGAACTCATGAAGAACTGATGGAAAACCGTCAGCTCTATGCAGAGCTGTTTGAGCTGCAGGCGCAAGGGTATCAGTAATGAAGCCGGTGCCATTTATTATTGTAATCCAGTGAAAAAAAAAAGGAAAGAATCTTTATTGAATTAAGGGGAAGTATTAGATTTATGTAGAGAAGTTTTTCGCAACAAATAACAATGAATAAATATTAACAAAAATTCAAAAAAAATGATTTCAATATTTATTTTAATTTCAATCCTGCTTATCATTTATTCCATTATTGGATTAATTTCTGGCAAACGACAGTCACCCATAAATTACCCCCTGATATTTCCAGCCTTAATCGTAGGGATTATTCTTTTCTCCTTTTCTTCCATGATTGTTCGTGTTGATCCTCAGCAAGTCGGTGTTTTAGTGACACCTACAGGGGTTAGTGATGAAGAATTACACACGGGGTGGCATATCGTAATGCCCTGGAATGATGTACACAAAATGGATAAAACCGTTTGGGTTTATACCTGTACCAATGAACAAGGGGAGGGCGCAAAAGATCATTCAGATGCTATTTGGGCTCCCACCAAAGACGGGATAAAAATGGGGATTGATATTTCCGTTTCATGGAGAATAGATCCTGCTATGGCTTCCTGGATTTATCAAAACGTAACAGAAAATGACGGGGGAAATACGGGCAGGTATTTATGGCTTGAAGAAAACGTAATACGAACAAAACTTAAATCGACCTTAGCCTTGAGTGTAAGTAATTATACCCCTATTGAAGTTTATAGCACCAAAAGAGAAGCCATTCAAAACGATGTAATAGGGAGAATCCGAAAAGAGGTTGAACAATACCATTTGATTATTGATCAGGTGGACATTCGGGAAGTCTATTATAATTTGGAATATGAAGCGGCCATAAACAATAAAAAGCTTGCCGAGCAGGAAGCTCTTCGGCTGGTTGACGTAACCAGGCAAAAAGAAGAATTGCTTAAACAGGCAAGGATTGATAAAGATATTGCTATACAACAGGCAGAAGGTGAAGCAAAAGCCTTACAAATCAAGGGTTCATCGATTGCAAGTAATCCAAAAATCATTGAACTTGAATGGATAAACAAATGGAACGGGGTACTGCCTACTTATATGCTCGGTTCAGGCCAGGGGATAATGCTTAACCTGGATAAAAAGGGTAGTATCCAGTAAAGTGTGTAAGTTTTAAAATAGGGGGCCATGGCCCCCTATTTTAATTTTTTGTAATTTTAAAACATACTTTACTGATGATGAAAAAAGAAGATCTATTAAACGATGATTTCCTGAAGCAATTTAAGACTGGGGATGAGTTAGAATCTTTCCTCAGTGAGCTTCACAAACGCGGCATTGAAAAAATGCTGGAAGGAGAAATTGATGCCCATCTGGATTATGCCAAACACCAGAGGAGCGACAATCCAAATGCCCGGAACGGCAATTCTAAAAAAGTAATCAAAACCTCCTATGGCGAATCTGAAATCGAGGTGCCCAGAGACCGGGATGGAAGTTTTACACCTCAGATTGTTCCTAAACGATCCAGGCTGGCTAAAGGCATTGAATCGATCGTAATTTCACTTTATGCCAAAGGGATGAGCAATGCCGATATTGAGGAACAAATTCGGGATTTGTATGACTTCAACATCTCTACGTCTACCATCTCCAAAATCACCGATAAGGTGACCGAGGATATCATTGCCTGGCAAAATCGCCCCCTGGAATCTCAGTATCTAATCGTGTGGATGGATGGGATTGTTTTTAAAGTCCGTGAGAACTCCAGAGTGACCAATAAAACAGTCTATTTGGCCGTAGGACTCAAGAAAGACGGGAGGAAAGAGGTTTTGGGCATGTGGTTGGGTAAAAGTGAAGCCGCCAGTTTTTGGATGGGCGTACTGACCGATATCAAAGCTCGGGGCGTAGAAGATATCTTAATTACCGTGACGGATAATCTCAACGGTTTTACCCAGACTATTAAAAGTGTTTTTCCTGAAACGAGCACTCAAATTTGTGTCGTGCACCAAATCAGGAATGCTTCCAAATACGTTGTCTGGAAAGATCGTAAGGTTTTTGCCAAAGACATGAAAACCATTTATGGAGCACCGACCAAAGAAGCCGCCCAGGCAGCTCTAAAGGACTTTGATGAAAAATGGAATCACAAGTATCCTTACGCTATTAAATCATGGTATAATAACTGGGATGAGCTGACCACTTTTTTTGACTTCCCTCTTGAAATTAGAACGATCATTTATACCACAAATTTGATTGAAAATCTCAACGGAAAAATCAGAAAATACACCAAAAACAAAATGTCTTTTCCAACGGATAATGCATTGAAAAAGTCGGTTTATCTGGCGATTTTTGAAATAACGAAAAAATGGACCATGCCGATTCGCAACTGGCCCATTATTCTTAACCAATTTATTGCTATTTTTGACGAAAGAGTCAAAATCTAAAAATTCGGGCGAAGCCCTCTATTTTTTATTTACACACTTAATAGGATACTGTCATAAAAAGTAACATCACTTTTTACTGTGCCCCGAGTTCCCGGGCTCTGTTTAAGGCCGCATGAGCGCCAGCAATGATATCCTTTTCCACTTCATTTTCCCTGAACGAATGCAGGGCAGCTTCGGTGGTTCCCCCTTTGGAGCAAACCCTTTTTATCCATTCTTCCAGTGAAATATCAGAAGCATTATAGAGTTCTACGGCTCCCAGGAAAGTTTGGGTGACCAGCAATTCCGCCTCCGTATAAGTGAAGCCCATCTCCTGAGCCGCCTTCAGCATGGAATCCATAAAGTGCCAGACATAAGCCGGTCCACTGCCGCTGATGGCTGTTGCCCCATCGATGGCATCTTCCTTTTCAGCATAAACCGTTTTCCCTGTTGTATTTAGCAGGTTTTGTACCATGACCAGTTCAATGCGTGTTACATCATCGGAAGAAGTAAAAGCCGTCATCCCTCTACCGATCTGAGCCGGCAAATTCGGCATGGCCCGAATGATCTTTTTGGCGCCCAGGGCTTTTTCGATCGTAGAAATTTTCACCCCGGCCATAATAGACAGGAATACCTGTTGTGGATCAACATACGGTCTTAAAGTTTCAAATAAAGCCATAGAATCCTGAGGTTTAACGGCAAAAATAACCAGATCTGCTTTTTGAATGCATTCCTCCGGCTCCGTATATATTGTCCCCACATTCGCAGCCCGCAGCTCTTCTGCTTTTTCAAGTGACCTTTCCAGGATCATCATACCTTCTTTGTTGGAAATATGGGAGCGCAAAAAACTATGTGCATAAGTTTTGCCCATGTTTCCGCCACCAATAATCAATATGTTCATTTTTTTACGTTTTGAGTCTCTAAAAACAGGAGCTATTCACTCTTCTCCGGTTCGTTTTCCGAAACCATTTCTAC
Organism: Lewinellaceae bacterium; assembly: GCA_020636105.1. Lineage (NCBI taxonomy): Bacteria > Pseudomonadati > Bacteroidota > Saprospiria > Saprospirales > Lewinellaceae > Lewinellaceae bacterium. Next base: position 364,598 of record JACJYL010000001.1, on the reverse strand, counting down.
ATTTTTATTACCGGGATTGTAAGGCCTGATCAACAATCGCAGGGACTGATCGTAGGTGAGGTAATTCCAGACCCAGTTTAAAAAAACAAAAATACGATTTTTCACCCCGATCAATTGAAAAAGGTGAACCACCAACCAGACAATCCAGGCAAAAAAGCCCTGGAATTTCCATTTGGGTAAATCTACCACCGCTTTGTGTTTTCCTATTGTGGCCATTGAGCCTTTATCGTCATAAGAAAAGGGCCGCAAAGTTTCCGCTTTTTGTTTCCTTTTAAAATTATTCGCCAGGTTGTGGGCTTGTTGAAGCGCCACCTGGGCTACCTGTGGATGTCCATGAGGATAATTTTCCTCTTCCATAAAAGCGACATCTCCCACGGCAAAAATATTTTTGGTACCCTCCACCAAATGGAAACGATCTACTTTTAATCTGCCGCCATAGGTAAAACATGAATCGGGCAATCCCTTTATTCCATTGGCAATAATGCCTGCCGCCCAAACCACTTTATAAGCCTGCAAAGTAGAACCATCACTCATCGTGATCGTTGTGCCGTCAAAATCCGTCACCCTGGTATTAAGTTTGATGTTAACCCCAAGGGCTTCTAAAAATTTAAAAGCTTTCCCTGAAGCTGCTTCAGACATCCCTTTGAGTAACTGATCTGCCCCATGTATTAGATAAATATCTATTTCACCGGGATTGAGTTCTGGATAATCTTTATGAAAAATGGTGTTTCGCATTTCGGCTATAGCCCCTGCCACCTCGACACCCGTGGCACCACCTCCGACGATAATGATATCAAGGTATTTTTGCCTTTCGGCATAATCGGTGATACTATGGGCCGTTTCGTAGTCAGCCAGTATCCTGTTTCTAAGGTACAATGCCTCGGAAACTGATTTCATGGGTATGGTCAGTTTTTCAAGCGCTTTATTTCCAAAATAATTGGTGCGTGCGCCGGTGGCTATAATGAGGTAATCAAAATTGACAATACCCAGGGGCGTATTCAGCTTGTTCTTTTCCCATTCAATAGACAACACCTCCGTAACCCTGATATAGACATTTTGACGATTATGAAACAACTTCCGCAATGGAAAAACGATGGAACTGGGTTCGAGTCCGGACATAGCCACCTGATAAAACAAAGGCTGAAACTGGTGGTAATTATTTTTGTCGAGCAACACCACCTGGTAATCCGATTTAGCCAGTTTACGGGCAAGGCTCAACCCGGCAAACCCGCCGCCAATTATGACAATACGTTTTTGCGATGATTCCGGCAAGTTGATCATGGAGCAATATTTTTGACAAAAATTAACTTAAAGTTCAACATTATGAATCCCAACAGGGTACTTTTTATTGAGTAAACCGATAATGCTTTGGTAAGTTTCGGTTTCATTCAAAAAATCAGCATCGCCCAGGTTAATAATCAATACCGGAAAATTCACCTCCGTTTTAAAAAAACCAAAATAGGCCCCCTGGATTTCTTGCAGGTATTCAGATTTAATCACCTGCTCGTATTCTCTGCCACGGGTTTTTATGCTTTCCAACAGTTTTTCAACCGGGCGGTGCAGGTAAACAAGGAGGTCAGGAGACGGAAAACTAAGATTCAGCACGTCGAATAAACGTTGAAAAAGTCTGTATTCTTCTTCATTCAGGTTGTTCTTGGCAAATAAAAGGGTTTTTAGGAAAAAATAGTCGGAGACTACTGACTGTTGAAAAAGGTCTTTTTTAGCCAGTTCTTCCTGTAATTGTTTGTGACGCTCGGCCATAAAGAACAATTCAACCGGGAAAGCATAACGTTCGGGGTTGCTGTAAAAAAAAGGAAGAAATGGGTTGTCGGAAAACTCTTCCAGGATGATTTTATAATTAAAATCCCTGGCCACCATGTGGGTAAGGGTGGTCTTTCCGGCACCAATATTTCCTTCTATGGTGATAAACTTATACGGTAAATTTTTATCCGCCATCGTTTCTTTTAGGCTTCGAAAAAGTACATAAAAAAATAAGGCATGAAGGTCGATAATCCCGGACATTTTTCCAAGGAGGCATCCTGAAATTATATTGCCCAAAACCCTTTACTGGTAATTCATATAATATCCGGTTCCAAAACCTCAGCCTTGAGCGTATCGATACTTTCTTCAAACAAGGTTCTTATCGTTTTTTTGGAAACGGGATGTATAAAATCAGGAATCAACTCACAAAGCGGAGCAAGTACAAAATTCCTGTCATGTAAAAATGGATGGGGCACGGTTAACCGTTCGGTATCAAGCACCTCGTTCCCAAAAAAAAGAATATCCACATCAATTATACGACGATCCCATTTTTTATTCCTGACCCTTCCCATTTCTTTTTCAATACGCTTGATCTGATCCAAAACAGCCAACGGACCCAAAGTCGTTAATACTTCCAGGGCCTGGTTGTAAAAATCATCCTGATCTTTCAATCCCCAGGCTTCCGTTAGATAAATGTTTGACAATCGGGTGATCTCTCCAATAGAATCAATGATATGTTGGTTAACCGCATAAAGATTACCCTTTCTGTCCCCAATATTCGAACCGGTATGAAGATAAATTTTAATCATGGCCAAAAATACTTAAATTGATAAATTTATACTTAAAAAAGTTATCCAAAGTCAGAAATACCCATTCTTCTCAATTCCCGGTTGCCACCATTGTCGAAAAAAACCAGGTTTTAAAATTTAAAAAATTAGGAAAAATAAACCGATCGGTCTATTTTTGTGAAAAATAATATTAAACTATAATAAATAAAAGGGTTTAAGGCAAACCATATAGTCTATGGAAAACAATGTTGTTTCAAAATCTGACCTTACCAGGCAAATGATTGTTGAGAAATCCGCCACACTTTTCAACCTGCAGGGATTTTCCGGGACTTCCATGAAAGATATTATGGACGCAACGGGCCTCTCCAAAGGAGGGCTATATGGCAATTTTAAAACCAAAGAAGACATCGCATTAGCGGCCTATGATCAGGCGGTGGAGATGGTATGGGAGGAAGTAAAAAAGAGAACAAAAGTGATAGACCATTCCTTAGACAAACTAAAAGCAGTGGTGTATTTCTACAAAGAAAGAATATTGGACCCACCGGTTGAAGGAGGGTGCCCTATCCAAAATACGACCATTGAGGCTGATGACGGCAACCCTGTTTTGAGAAAAAAAGTTCAGCAAACTGTAGATAACTGGCGAGCCAATATTGTTGCCAACCTGGAAAAAGGAATGAAAAGGGGTGAAGTGAGGCTGGATGTCAATGCGGCTGATTTTGCCATCCAATTCATCGGCATCCTGGAGGGAGGCATCATGCTTTCACGCCTTTATAAAGAATTACATTGTTTTGATGTGATTGCCAGACAACTTATTAAATTAATTGATGACCTAAAAGCTTGATTTTTATCTCCTGTATAATTGTTAAAGTGAATTAAACATAACCTGAATATGGTGCAAAGAAATCCAAGAATTGAACACCTCGTCACCGAGTCTCCCAAAAACGGAAATAATGGAGGCGTTCCCCTACCCCGTATCCTGAAGTTGGTTCAGTTTGGGTTCGCGACCCTTGGACGATTACTCCCCGAAGCGGCGAGTAATCTGGCCCTGAAATTATTCGGCACCCCAAGAGTAAGAGCGCGTCACAAAACCAGCGATTCTATTCTCGAAGCCGCCCGGCCATTTGTTTTTGAATCAGGAGGGCTTCAATTAAAAGGTTATGAATGGGGAACAGGAGAAAAATATGTATTAATGGTACATGGATGGGAATCCAGGGGCACTGCGCTTCGTACATTCGTTCCCGGCATAATAAAGCAGGGTTACCGGGTAATAACCTTTGATGCTCCTGCCCATGGTGACTCCCCGGGCACCAAAACGAACATTGTAGAATACGCCACAGCAATTACTTCCCTTTTAACCCTTAGGGGCCCCGTACACGCTATAATAGCACACTCTTTTGGAGGAGCCGCCACTATTTTTGCCTTTCACCGAATCAATCCAACCCTTTCAACAAGAAAAATCGTTTTAATAGCCTCTCCACGGAATATCGGAGACCCTGTCTCTGAAGCCATAAAAACATTAAATCTCCCCCCGAAAGCAGCCCGAAAATTTATTCATAAAATAGAACAAATCCTTCAATTGCCCATAGAAGAGACTTCCCTGGCGCATGCGGCCGGTGCGGTGGAAGTAGAGGAACTTTTAATCATCCACGACAAGGAAGACGAAATGGTGCCTTTTCTGTCTTCTGAAGCCACTTTTGAAGCATTTGATAACGCCAGGCTGATCTCCACAGAAGGACTTGGCCACTATTTATTGATAAAAGACCCCATGGTAATCAATAAGGTAGTACAATTTATTTCATGCGATTAAATTTGTCATTTTAACACCATTTCCAATTAAACATTATTCAATTCCAAATTTTTGCCTATTTTTGGTCAAAACATGCTAAATGGGCTGTTTTCCACTTCTGTTTAGCCACTTAATTTCTTTAACTAATGCCATGAAATTTAAGGAATTCCACCTGAAATAAGACACACCATAATACCGTCCGGTGGGAGACCATTTTCTATTGCACAAACACGTTAAAATGAGGACACTTTTTTTTACTGCTTTTTCTCTGCTTTTTTCGACCATGATCTGGGCACAACCCGCTAATGATGACTGTAGCGGATTAATTGACCTGGGCGTTGTGCCAACTTGCCCGGCCAATACTGAAATTTACAACAATATTGATGCAACCGCCAGTAACATTGGCTTTGGCAATATTCCTGCCTGCTTTAACGGAGGTAGTGTGGCAAATGACATTTGGTTTTCATTTACCACCTCGACCGATATTGTTGACGTCACAGTTTCCGTTCTGGGTACAGATGCTGGTCCAAACAGCTCTATCCTAAACCCGCAAATTGCGATCTACAGGGGTAGTTGCGAAGTCGATGGGCTTTCGGAGCTTTCCTGTTTTTCAGCTGCTAACGGAGAAACGATTGCCCGGATAGATATCCTAGGGCTTACTCCTAATGAAACTTATTTTATCCGGGTAAATGATTATTCAGCTACGGCTACGCCTAACTGGGGAGATTTTACCATTTGTGCAGAAGAATACATTCCGGATATCAATATAGGCGATGAGCCGGGCTCGACTGCCTGCTTTGGTACTCTCTACGACTCCGGAGGACCGGAAAATGATTATACTTCCAATGAAAACCATACTTTTACGATATGCCCTAGCGACCTGAATTCCTGCATTTATATTGATGTTGCTTCTTTTAATATGGAAAACAACTTTGATTTCCTAAACTTCTATGCCGGGAATACAACCGCTGCTCCTCTTATAGCCCAGATTACCGGCGCAATGATTGGGAATGGATTCCCGGTAATGATTTCCAGTGAATGTGTTACCATTCAGTTCACTTCTGACGGAAGCTCGGTTCAGGCTGGTTTTGAACTGACCTGGCAATGTTCGCCTCTCGCCTGTAATGGTTCAGGGTTGAACAACCCCACTGAAATCGGATCGTTGCCATTTACAGCCACCGGAGTTTCCTTATGTGACGGAGGAGCTACTTTTATGGCCACTCCCTGTGGAGGCGCAAATTTTATGGCAGGTCCTGAATATGTTTTCCAGTATGATTCGCCGGGGGGTATTTGTGCCCAGATCAATGTTTCCAATGCACCGACCGGAACAGGAGTACTCGTCCTTAATGGAATTCCAGGCGCCCCGGGAACCGTTTGTGTGGCGCAAAGTGCTTCAGGAGTCATTGCCAGTGCCAACTTCCAGGATGCCGGGACTTACTATATCGTCGTGGCCAACGATTCAGGGTGTGATGACTTTAATATAAACATAACCGAAACGGAGTGCGCCCTCTCCCCTGCCCTTGTGGATGCCCTTTGTAATCCGCTGAACGGCTGTATTGAAGACGGAGGTGTTCCTTCTATTTTCATGTTTGAGGACGGATTCCAGGACGTACCCATGGTCAATGGAGTGAATAGTGGATGTTGGTTAGGCGTTGGTGCTCAACCTGACTTTTACTGGTTTACCATTGAGGCTCAGGCTGATGGCCCTTTTGGGTTTATCCTTGAAAGTGCCGACATTCCCTCTGATATTGACTTTAACGTATGGGGCCCTTTTACCAATGATGAAGTTTGTCAAACACCTGCTGCTATTATCAATTACGTAACCAATAACGAACCGATAAGAAGTTCATATTCGGGGGGTACAGAACCTACAGGCCTGGCCGATATTCACCCGCAATTAGGTTACCCCATTGAAGATGTTTACGATTGCCAGGGAAATAATGATGATATCGTACAGACCATTGCTGCTCAGCAAGGGGAGGTTTATATCGTTTTAGCCAATGACTGGGGTAACCAGATACAAGGAGGAGGAATTTCTGTTGACTGGAATCCTTCTGACCCTGCGGTACTTGCACCTATTGCAGTGGCCATTATGGGTTCTGACACGGCAGTTTGCCCGGGAGAATCAGTTCAATTGTCCATCTCCAATGAGGTAGATCAGTACCAATGGATAGATCCAACAGGCACTTTATCCTGTACCGATTGTCCGAATCCAATCGCCACGGTCAATGAAACGACGGTATATAAAGTTGTTTTAGACCTCGTTTGTTATGTGGACACAATCGATGTAAAAGTTTTCGTATATAGTGTGGATGCAGGTCCAGACTTGAATGTATGCCTTGGCGAACAATTCCAATTATCCGCGGGAAGCAATTTTGATCTTGCCACCTATGAATGGGATGTTCCTGCCGGTCTGGAATTCAGCTGTACGGATTGTCCAAATCCAGAAGTTACGGCTTCCACTCCAGGTACTTACAATATAATGGCTACTTTAATCACTGATATTTGTACTACTCAGGATGAATTAACCATTGTTGTCAATTCAGCCCCCGCGCCGGAATATGCATTAATTGATGATTTTACCATTTGCGAAGGAGAAGATGTAAATATTGGGGGGGCTGCTAATCCTGGAGTAACTTACTCTTGGACCTCTAATCCTGAAGGGTTTATTTCTGATGAATCCAATCCGAATGTAGCTCCAACAACTAGTACCACCTACATTATTTCCGTAGAAAACGGTATTTGCCCTACCCCGGTAACGGATAGTGTAACCATTGGGGTTGAAATAGCCCCCATTATTTCGGTTGCCAATGACACTACGATTTGCCAGGGAGAAATCATTACCCTTGGAAATACTGAAATCGAAGAAGGTGTTGTGTACATGTGGACGGGGCCTGATCAAATTGAAGCAGATACTTTTGTCAATACCCTGGCCACTCCTGGCGTGAGCGGTATTTATGCATTGAATGCCACACGTGGAGTTTGCGAGGTGATTGAAACCGTAAATGTCCAGGTAGTAGAAATCGCAGTGGACATTACACAAGATACTGTAGAAATATGCCTTGGGGAAAGCGTAGATTTGGATGCCTTTGTACTGCCGGCGGGTGAACAAGCCGTGTGGGTACCCAATGACGGTTCCCTGAACAACACCACCGGTAATCTGGTTGTGGCAACACCGGAAGTTTCCACCTGGTATTTTGCCAGTCACTCCGTTCCGGGATGTGGAAGAACCGACTCAGTATTTATCCGGGTAGATTCCCTGCCGAACCTCTCTATAATGGCCATCCCGGAAAAAGACCCTTATTGCCCTGGAGAAACGATTACCCTGATCTCTACTACCTACGATCCTTCAAGTTTTCCATTTATCGAACATGACTGGTTGAATGGTCTGGGATACCAAACCCCTGATTCATTATGGAACATGGTAATCATCACTCAGGATACTTTTAATTATCAAAGAATAACCACCAACAGGGCATGCGTTGATACGGCTTCCATCCTCATCAATGTGCAACAGCCTCCCAACATGAGCATTACCCCTGAAGATCCTACGATCTGTGAAGGTGAAAGCCTTCAGTTGACCTTAACCTATGACGGAGAGGGAAGCATCAGCTGGGAACCTTCCAGTGGAACGATCTCCTGCGAGGATTGCCTGGATCCAATGGTGACCCCGACGACTACAAGTCCATTTACTGCCACAAGTGATGATGCCTGTCCAAGTTCGATATCCGTTACGGTGACAGTTGAGAACCTGCCTGTTATTGGTGTCATTTCGGATCTTACCATTTGTGATACGGATACCGATTTCATCCAGTTGTTTACAGCCGATCCTGAAGCTGGCGTAACCTACACATGGACTTCTCCTGACGATGCCACTTTTAATTCAAGTGACCCCCTCGTTCAGGTATTACCGGCCATGACCACTACTTATGAACTGGTTGCCGAAAATGAATGTGGGCCAAGAACGGCCTCGGTTACCATAACCGTTGTGGAAGAACCAAATCTGACGCTCAATGACGAAACGATTTGTCTTGGAGACATTTTGTTCATGGAAGCCATCACCGATCTTCCTGCAGGTATCAACCAGATTTTTGACTGGAGTTATAACGGAATGACTTCGATGACCAATCCTCTTCAGGTGCCCGATCTGACTGAAACAACAGAGATTACGCTCAATTACACATATGGACAAAATTGCGGAACCATTACTCAAACCGCTACGGCCAATGTCGTGGGCAACAACTTCTCTGTTACCGTTGACACAGAACCTGACACCGTATTTATCGGAGGGGCTGCCATTTTAACAGCGACAGTACTTTCTGACCCTCCGTTGACCGGAACCCTTACCTATGACTGGTTTTTGGCAGGTGAGCTCATTGGTACCACTAATGTGCCGACATTCACCGCCACAAATATCCAGGGTAACCCAACAAAAGATATTACTGAATTGGTTAGCGTAACGGTAACTTCCGTTGAGGGCTGTGTAAGAATGGCCGATACCTCTCTGGTCATCCGTTACTCAGATTTAAGAATTCCAAACGTATTCACTCCTAACGGGGATGACTTTAACGATATCTTTAAAGTTTACCATACTGAGGGAGTGAATGTCAAATTGGTGCGCGTTTACAACCGTTGGGGTCAACTCGTTTTTGAAACAACCACTGATGAAGCATGGGACGGCACCTACAAGGGAGAACCTGCCCAGGCTGACGTGTACATCTACACGACTGTGTATGTTTTAAATGGAGAGGAAAAAGAAGAATCTGGCGAAATAACGCTATTGAGATAAAATCTGAAATCTTTTCTTTCTATAAAAAACCCCGAATCTTGCGGCAGTAAGATTCGGGGTTTTTTATTACTAATTAACTACAATCTCATCGATAAAAATCCAGCAGTTAGCCCCGGGAGCTGGATGCCAGGGGGGATTAACGAGATTACTCTTCACGAATACCTTGACAAAACGAGTTTCAATCTCGTCAAACTCCAGGAGGAAATTATTTATTTCGGAGGGGTGAGCCTCTTTAGCTATCGGAATGGTTTTATCAGATACTTTTTTAAAGGATTGACCATCTCCGGAAGTGAAAATTTCTATGCCCTGGGGATAAAAAATATAGGAGCCTACATCTTCAAGTGCCCCCACAGTTACGCTGGAAACCCTCTTTGATGCCCCTAAATCAAGGGTGGCTGTAAGATGTTCTCCCTGGTATCCCAACCAGCCCCCCTCCGCAAAACGCTCTCCTCCTTTCACAAAATCCACCAAAGACAGCGCCCCGTTGGCCTGGTAACTTTCGTTTGGCGGAGTGCTTAATTGAACCTTGGTTATTTCATATTTTGCCCCAACAAATACTTTCTCGGCCACTTCACTTTCCTGCCAGCCCGCTTTATGGGCCAGCGTTTTAACCCGTGTGGTTTTATAAATTTTGAAGGGCGCTTTATACACCAATGCATTGGTGTCAGGCTCAGCACCATCGAGGGTGTAATAAACCACCACTCCTTTAAAGAGGGTGTCGATCTCAATGGATAGAGAATCCTTGAAAAGATCTTGTTTGGTAATAAATGCGGGAGCTTTTAGTTGGGCATCACTGAAAAGACCTTTGTCGATAGTATGATAAATACTGAGTTGGGGCTTTTTTACCTGAAGGGTCAATACGGCTTCAGAGGAAATGCCACTTTGCCACAAATACAAATGCTTTAATGCGGGCAATGCTGCGAGGTAGGGAACTGCCTCGTCATCGATTTTTGTAGCATAGAGATTGAGAGATTCCAGGTAGTTCATTTTTTTCAAAAAGGTCAACCCTTTCGAAGTAATATCGGTGTGTTGAAGGTCTAGCTTTTGTAAATTTTTAAACGATCTGATCTCTCTGGCCAGTTCATCATCAAGATTGGTGGACAAAAAATTCAACTTGACAATATGGGCGCTGATCTTCTTTAATGCGTTGATTTTTTCCCTGGTAACATGGCTGTCGTATGCTAAATTTGCTTCGAATAAAATACCGTTTTCATCCTGGGGATTGAGCAAAATCCCTTTGGAACGCATAGTCTTCAACAGTTTTTCATCTACAGGTTTCAGGTTAGCCGTGGGTGATGGAGTGGATCCGGTTTTATATTTTTTAAGCAAATCCATTATTTCCGGCGGTGGATTCATTGCTCCAACTGTTTTTTCAAAATCGGCCCCTTCGTCGATCCACCATTTTAACAGCATGATCTCTTCGTTATTGAGTTGAACTTTGCCTTTTGGAGGCATATGTTCCTTTTCCATTTTTGGAAGGGCTATTCTTTCCATGACAAGGCTGTGGGCGGCATCCCCGGGAAGGAGAAAAGCACCGGTTTTCCCTCCTTTCAAAATGCCTTCCTTTGTGGTTAACAACAACTCTCCTTTTAACTTTTCCGGGTTATGGCAGGAAGTACATTTCATTTTAAAAACGGGAACTATGACCTGTTCATAAAGCTTAATGTCTTCTATTTTTCCTTCAAGCAATACGCCTTCCTCCGAATTGGATTCAAACAGATAATTGCTGCCATGAGTCAGGCTTCCGCCAAAGTGACCGGTGGCCATTAACAAAAGCATATTTAAAATAAAAAAGGGCCAATAAAGTTTCCCGGAAAGTCCGGCCGCATCCGCACGGGAAAGTCTGTATAAAATAAAAATGCCAAAAGTCAGCGCCACCCCAAACCAAAAATGCAGGTTGAGCAACGATTCATCAAATTGTCCATTCTTGGGCATGATCCAGCCAGTAAACACAGTGACCAAAGCACTTATTCCTGCAAAAAGCAAGGCAAAAGGAACGGCAGGTTTCAGGGCTGCATATTTAGCCCGCCGGCTGAAAATTTCCAATAAAAAGGCAAGGGTCAGGATCCCAATGGGAAGGTGAACCAACAACGGGTGGAACCGGCCTAAAATAAAGAGTTGATCTAACATTTATTAATTTTCTTACTTTATTACAATCTCATCCATAAAAAACCAGGGAGCATTACCGGCGCCAGAATGCCAGGCAGGTAGTGTCGCCAAATTCCTGATTCGAATCTGCAGATGATCTGTTTTGATTTCATCGAAGCTGACGACAAGGTATTCCAATCTTTTCTCTTCTTCCTTTTCTGGTATTTTAAAATTAGCCGTAAACTGTTTCTGCCCACCGCTTACCTCTATTTCTTCGGGCAAAAATATCCAGGAGCCATGATCGGCCATGGTACTCAACATTACTTTACTCACTTTTCGAGGCTGGTCGAAATCTATCGCAATTTCTATTTCCCTGTCAGAGAAACCCATCCAGGCAGCTTCTTTAAAATTGAGGGACCCCTTGTTTAAATCTATTAGCGATTTTGCTCCCTGGCCTTTGTATTTTTCATTGGGCTCCGGTACTATGGTGATGCTTTTTACATCATCCATTTTGGGCACCTGGATAAAATCAAGGGTGACCACAGGACTTTTTTTAAGCGCAGCATGAAAGGCTCCTGCTTTGATTAAAGTTTCGGAAGTAAGATAATGCCTGCCGGCGAACACGGGAGACGTTTCATCAGGTTGGCTGCCGTCCGTAGTATAACGAACTACACTTCCCGGGTAACCCTGGGCAAAATCCAGGGCCATGGAATCTTCAAATAAAGTGGATTTATAATGAGCAACAGGCAAAGACAACTGAATATCCTCTTCCTGGGTCAAAATCCTGGTGATCAATAACTCAGGCGAAGGCGGGTTTTCGCCAATATTTTTCTGAGCCCCACATCCCGGAAACAGGCACCAACAAAAGAAGCTTACCAAAACTATAAAGCGGATATTCATACTAAATTCTTATCAGTTTATAAGGATAGACCTGCCCCGCATTCCACTGCGCCACATAAATATTTTCATCTTCATCCACACAAACATCATGAGGGTGTTTAAACAACTGGAGGTTCTGATACATCGGAGCCAGGTCATTTTGATCATAATGTGGATCACAGCCTCCGGGCGCGGAAATAAGTTTATTGTTTTTATCCAATATGGAAACAAAGCCGGAATTAGGAGATCCGTCTCCCGACCAAATGGTTGCCAGGTAAACATGCTCGCCTTTGATGACCGGCCTGCAAATATAAGCCCCCGGTAGATCTATATTTTCCACCCACTGACCTTCTAAGGAAAATCGCTTGAGTTTATTTTGTTGCCTGGCAGTAATCAGAAGCGAAGGAATGGCCGAACGCTTATCGATACAAATTCCATGGGCATTGTTAAATTTATCCTTTTCATTCCCGGGTCCGCCAAATACATTCAGCAGTTCTCCTTTTGCATTGTAGTGCATGATGTATTGCGCCCCATAACCATCGGCTACAAAAATGTCTCCGTTGTCAGCAATGGCTGTTTCGGTAGGAACATATTGGGCAGCCTCCCGGTATCCTTCAAAGTCAGCCGGATAGGTTAAGGTCATGACCACTTTCCCGTCGAGGGTCGTTTTTATCACTTCATGCCTTTCGGTATCGGTGATGTACAACATATCCTCTCCCCCTTCATCGACCAGGGTTAATCCATGAGCCCCCGGATATTCCGTTCCCCAGGTTTGTACCGGTTTTCCATCCTTGTTGTAAATGATGACATTATTTTTGGTATGATTGGTCAACAGCACGATACGTCCTTTGGAGTCGAGCACCATTTCATGACAATCCTTTACAGGATAACGCAATGGGTCCAAGGCTCCCCACAATAGATCCACTTTATACTGATGAGTGTTATGGCCCACCACCAGGTCTTTTGATCCCAAATGTTTTTGGAAATCAAAAACTGACATCCCCAGCGGAAGGGTCAGCAATAGCCTGGAAGTAGATTTTATAAAATTTCTTCGGATCATAAAATTTGCATTAAGCGATCAAATCGTGGACAACTTCCCCACTTACATCCGTCAGGCGAAATCTTCGTCCCTGGTGTTTGTAGGTCAATTTTTCATGATCAATACCCAACTGGTGTAAAACCGTCGCCTGGAAATCATGAACGTGAACCGGGTTGGAAACAATATTATATCCAAATTCATCCGTCTCCCCATAAACCAGACCCGGTTTTATCCCACCGCCGGCCATCCAGATGGTAAAACACCTCGGATGGTGATCTCTTCCGTAATTGGTATCCGTAAGCATGCCCTGCGAATAGTTGGTTCTGCCAAATTCTCCGCCCCAGATGACGAGAGTGTCTTCAAGCATTCCCCGCTGCTTCAAATCCGTGATTAACGCCGCTGAAGCCTGATCGACATCTTTTGCCTGTCCCCTGATCTGCGTAGGCAGGTCAAAATGCTGATCCCAGCCCATGTGGTACAGTTGAATAAACCTAACGCCTCGCTCAGCCAATCGACGGGCCAGGAGACAATTGGCCGCAAAAGTTCCGGGTTGGGTGGATTCCGCGCCATAAAGGCGATATACACTATCCGGCTCTCCGGAAACATCCATTAATTCCGGAACCGAAGTCTGCATCCGGTAAGCCATTTCGTATTGCGCAATACGGCTCTGAACTTCAGGATCCCCGTATTCATCGTACTGTTTCTGGTTTAAGGCCGCAATTTTATCCAACATATTCCTACGGCTCATTTTTGAAAGTCCTTCCGGATCCTTCAGGTAAAGCACGGGATCTTTCCCTGACCGGAACTGAACGCCCTGATGCAGGGAATGTAAAAAACCATTTCCCCATAGTCTGGAATATAACGGCTGGCCAAAAGGACGCCCCGTGCCCCGGGATAACAATACGCAGAATGCCGGTAAATTTTCATTCTCACTCCCCAAACCGTAACTAAGCCAGGATCCCATAGAGGGCCGGCCCGTTTGCTGAGACCCCGTCTGAAAAAAGGTAATGGCGGGATCATGGTTGATCGCTTCCGTGTACATGGATTTTATGATGCAAATATCGTCGACCACCTTTGAAGTATAGGGCAGCAGTTCGCTCAACCAGGTTCCGCTTTGTCCGTGTTGTTTAAATTTATACATAGAATCAGCCAGCGGAAAAGAAGTCTGCCCTGAGGTCATCCCGGTGAGTCGCTGCCCTTTCCGGATGGATTCCGGCAATTCCTGACCTCTTCTTTCGGTCAAAAGCGGTTTGTAATCAAATAAGTCCAGCTGCGACGGTCCCCCGCTTTGAAATAGATAAATAACTCTTTTTGCTTTGGGGGCGAAATGAGGATTGCTGAGTATTCCTTTAAGAGAAGCCGAAACTTCTTCTTCCGCGGATCCTCTGATGCAACTGGTTAACCCGGTTCCCATTATAGCCCCTAATGCTGCAGCTCCAATCCCGATACTCGATTTGGCTAAAAAAGCCCGCCGATTTAGCAAATAAGAACGTTCTTCTATTGGATTATTTTTATTCATCACAAATTAATTTTTTCGAATCGTCTCATCGAGATTCATAATGGTGTTGGCAATAAAAGTGTAAGCAGCCATTCTTGGTGCTTCTCCCTCCGGTGTATCAATATGGCCTATATTCAAAAAGGTGGTGGCGCCATCGAGGTTACCCCTGAATATTTCATACTCTTCACGATACAATTCTTTTAAGGAAGCTAATTCGTCGGCATCCGGTTTTCGGGAGGTGGCCAGTCTGAACATGTACTTTATTGTCTCATCTTCACTATTTTGAGTTTCTTTGACTGCACGAAAAGCCAAAGCCTTTGAGGCTTCCAGAAATTGTGGATCATTCAGCATAACCAGGGCCTGTAAGGGCGTGCTGGTATTTTCTCTTTGCACATTACACATGTCTCTCGACGGCGTGTCAAAAGTCATCATGTTCGGAGGAGGAACGGTGCGTTTCCAAAAAGTATAAAGGCTCCTGCGGTAATTTTTCTTTCCTTCATCCTGAACGTATTTTGAGGTACTGCCGCCACCACCGCCTGTGGTCTCTTCCCAAAGGCCCGGAGGCTGATAGGGCTTAACGCTGGGGCCACCGATTTCACAAACCAGCAAATCACTGATACTCAGGGCATGATCCCGAATCATTTCTGCTGATAACCGGGCCCGGGGAGCCCGGGCGAGCCACCTGTTTTCAGGATCCATCTCTAACAACTCCGGTGACACGGAACTCGATTGCCGATAGGTGGAAGACATTACAATGTATTTGATCAATTTGTGGATATCCCAGCCTTCTTTCCTGAACTTTACCGCCAGGTGGTCCAACAACTCAGGGTGGCTGGGCAGTGCTCCCTGGTTCCCAAAATCATAGGAAGTAGCAACAATTCCACGTAAAAATAACTGTTTCCAAATACGGTTGACCATGACACGAGCGGTAAGAGGATGATCCTCGTTGAACAGCCATAAAGCCAACCCCAGTCGATCAGATACTTCCTGATCACTTTTTTTCTTACCAAAGGAGGGGACGGCAGGTGTTACAGGTATGGTAGGTTTATCGTATAATCCCCGTTCCAGCACATATGTTTGCCTGGGTTCCTTTTTTTCCTTCATTACCAGCAAGGAAATTTCTTTCAATGAATCGGGGTTCCGGATAAAGTTCAACGTCTTCCTAATTTCTTCATCAGTGATGATAATGTATGGCTGAGGAATCTCCCCATAATTTTCGATCAGCCCTTTTTCATCAATATTATTAAAATAACCAAAGAGCTGAAAATATTCTTTCTGACTGATCGGGTCATATTTGTGATCATGGCATTTCGCGCATTCCATGGTAAGTCCCAAAAAGGCGGTGGCAAAAGTATTGGTTCTGTCGGTCACGTACTCCGCACGGTATTCTTCCGGGATAACTCCACCTTCCTGAGTAATTTTATGATTGCGGTTAAAAGCCGTGGCAATGATCTGTTCCCTGGAAGCATCCGGCAATAAATCTCCAGCCAGTTGCCAGGTGACAAATTGATCATAGGGCATATTTTCCCTAAAAGCATGAATAACCCAATCACGCCATGGCCACATGGTCCTTTCCAGGTCATCCTGGTACCCGTGGGTATCGGCATAACGGGCTAAATCAAGCCATTCAGATGCCATGCGTTCTGCATAAGCGGCTGAATTCAGGTAAGTATCAACAAAGTGTTCATAATTTTCGTCAGAAGGATCGGCAAGGAAATTATCAAGGTCTGCCATCGTGGGGGGCAATCCGGTGAGATCAAAACTCAGGCGACGTAAAATTTTTTCCGCCCGGGCGGGGGGTGAAGGGGCGATCTTCCTGGCTTCCAATTTACTGAGAATGAATTGATCAATCGGATTTTTACCCCAGGTTTTATTGACGACTTTTGGGATTTCCACTTCAGCAGGAGGGGTAAACGCCCAATGTTCTTTCCATTCGGCTCCCTGCTCTATCCACCTTTTCAGGATTTCTTTTTCATAGGGCTCCAACATCAGATTGGATTCCGGCGGAGGCATTAAAAATTGTGGATCTTCAGAAAAAATCCTGTCGATCAGGGCACTCTCTTTTATATTGCCCGGAACAATGGCATAGTGATCCATATTTTCGCCCAGGGCAGCAAAGGCTTTTTCTTTTACGGCAAAAGAAAGGCCACCTTCCACCTTATTTGCATCCGGGCCATGGCATTTAAAACAACGATCCGAAAGGATGGGCTTTACATGCAGGTTGAAATCTACTTTTTCGGGAATGAAACCTGCTGAAATGAGGTCTCCGTCGGCCTGCTGAACTCCTTTGTTTTTAGAGCAGGATTGCACATTTATCATCATGACGCCTAAAAGAAACAGGCAGATTGTTTTTGTCAAGGTCGGTTGGTTTTAGATGGATAAATAGAGTGTGTGGAAAATGGTTTCAAAATGGTTTCGAAGTTGAGCGCAGCGAAATCCCGTACCGTTAGGTTGGGGTTGTTTCAAAGTTGTTTCAAGTGGTTTCAGGTTGAGCGCAGAACGTTAGGTCGGGGTGGTTTTAAGGTATTTTAAAATAATGGTAGCTGGTTTATAAAAAGCTATACTAAAATAGGAAAACTTTTTATTTAATTGAATTCAGTATCATCAAAAAGCGCTTTAATCTCTTCCTCTGTGGACCTCAATTTTTCACTACAAAACTGGATCAAATAGGCTGCACGCCGGGATCGCTCCGTCAATTCATCAATATCGATTATTTCTTCCTTAAGTGCTTCTATGATGGATTGCAGTTCCGTAAAAGCCTGCTGATAAGTCATTTGCTCCATGGTTGTTAAATTTTATGCTTTAGTAATTTTACTATTTACCGTTCCATCTTTTAATCGGGTGACAATGGTGTCTCCTTTTTTCAATTGTAGCGAAGAAGTGAGTAGTGTTCCCGCTTCATTGGTGGTTAAACTAAACCCCCTTGTCAGTGTTTTTTCGACATTTAGCAGATCCGCAATTAGAGAAGCATGGTCCAGTTCTTTTCGCTCGGTTTGAAGTTTTCGGTGAACCTGTGTTGGTAAAATTAAGCTACACTGCAATACTTTTTGAAGATCGCTTTTTAAACTGGCCAATGCCAAATGTTTCATTTCCATCTGAGCATTTTTCAGTTTCAGGACTTCATTGCCCAGCCGGTATCTCACTTGTTGCCCGAATTGCCTTCCCAATAACAGGAGATCGCTTTCAAAAAAATAATTATGCTGAATGATAAATTCAGCCACAGCCGTAGGTGTTTTAAGGGAAGTATGCGCCACCAGGTCCAAAACGGATTCATCGCGTTCATGGCCAATACCCGAAATAACAGGAATCGGAAATTTGGCGATGGCCTCACTGAGTTCATAATTATCAAAAGCTTTCAGGGTCAATTTTGCGCCCCCGCCCCTGATGATGATGACACAATCAAAATTTATTCCGGAACGTCGAATTCTTTTGAGATTTTGCAGCGCTTCGGCC
This sequence comes from Lewinellaceae bacterium, assembly GCA_020636105.1. Taxonomy (NCBI): domain Bacteria; kingdom Pseudomonadati; phylum Bacteroidota; class Saprospiria; order Saprospirales; family Lewinellaceae; species Lewinellaceae bacterium. Next base: position 346,517 of record JACJYL010000001.1, on the reverse strand, counting down.
ACCGTATTTTCGCCCTGCATAGCTGTTTTAAATAACCGTGTTTGAAATACATATCCAAACCTGTTGCGAGTGATCTGATCCATAAAATCCTGATACCCGGCCGCCGTATCGTTGCTTAAAATGGCTATATTTTGAATCACTGGAGCCAATCGAACCTCCGCATTAAGATCAAGGAGTTGTTTTTCGCGCAACTGTTCAATGATTTTTTGCCGCTCAAGAGCCAGCTTGCCAATGGTATAGGCTGTATCAATTTCAACAATGATCAATTTCAACCCATAACGTTCATGAAATTCCGGTTGCACCTTTATTAAAACTTCCATTCCTTCCTGCAAAATAGCCTTGACAGGGACATTCATGGCTGCCGCCATCCTGTGGAATTGTCCGCTCCAGATTACGGCTTCTGATTCTGCCGTAATGACCCCACCTGCCGATTCATCTTTTTCCACCAGGCTGATAAAATGATTGCCCCGCGCAATGGAATACTGCGCAATTTCTGCCCGCACCCATATTGGTTCCGGGAAGTTCAATGCCGTAATTCTCCTGATAAATTCGTTAAGTTCAAACAATGATAATGCCTGCAAAATGATGATTTTTTATTCTTTCAACAAAAAGTTTGTGGCTCTCCTTTTCTTTTTTTAATTTGGGGACTGATTTTTTAAACACAAAAATAGAAAACTATGAAGTTTGAAGTTTTCCAAAGTGATAAAGACCAAAAATACTACTTCCGTCTCAAAGCGGGAAATGGTCAGATCATTTTATCAAGCCAGGGTTACGCCAGCAAAGCAGGTTGCATGAACGGGGTTGAATCCGTTCAAAAAAATGCAGCCGATGATGCCAATTATGAAAGAAAAGAAGCGGCCAACGGCAAGCTACATTTCAACTTGATTGCACAAAATAAGCAAGTAATTGGCAAAAGCCAGATGTATGCCGGAAAATCAGGAATGGAAAATGGTATTGACTCTGTTAAAACCAATGCTCCAAAAGCTACTATTGAAGAAGTATAATACCTGATCTTTTAAGGTTTTTATTCATTTCACCAACAAATGGCTCTTGCTAAAACTGGCAGGAGCCATTTTTTTCTATATGGAAATTTTTTCAGCAAATCAAATTAGAGCACTGGATGCCTATACCATTGCTCATGAGCCCATTACCTCTATCGACTTGATGGAAAGAGCTTCTCTTGCTTTTACCAATTGGTTTATTGAACAAAACCCTGACGAAGATATTCCTGTATGTATTTTTTGCGGCCCCGGCAATAACGGCGGCGATGGTCTGGCGGTGGCCAGGCTACTACACGATAGGTTCTATACGGTATCGGTGATCTTTTGCGCTATTGGCCCTAATGCAACTCAGGACAATAAAATAAATGCCCAGAGATTACCGGACAGTATAAAGTCTTCTCAAATAGTGCTCAAAAAAGAAGACCCGTTTCCACCCCTTAAGCATGGCTGGATCGTTATTGATGCCATTTTTGGTTCAGGCCTGAGCAGGCCTGTTGAAGGGTATTGGGGTAATCTTGTCGAATATATCAATGGCCTGGAAAATACGGTCGTTTCCATCGACATTCCATCCGGGTTATTTGCGGATCAGCACAGTTCCGGAAGTATTATCATGGCCGACCAAACCCTGTCTTTCGAACTCCCAAAGCTGGCTTTTCTATTGCCGGAAAATCAAAATTATGTGGGGGAATGGCATACCAGGAGTATCGGATTGTCCAATCACTATATACAAAATGAAAAAACATCCTTTTTTTTTACCACTCAGCAGGATGTAAAATTACTTTTAAAACCTGCGAAAAAATTCGATCATAAAGGCACTTATGGGCATGCATTACTCATCATGGGCAGTTATGGGAAAATTGGGGCAGCTGTGCTCGCCGCCAAGGCCTGTCTTCGGACAGGTTGTGGATTGGTTACGGTTCACCTGCCCAAATGCGGTTATGCAATCATGCAAATAAGTGCTCCGGAAGTTATGGCGAGCATTGATGACAAAGAGCATTATTTTTCCCAGGCTCCGGCGATGGAAAAATTCTCAGCCGTGGGCATGGGTTGTGGTTTAGATACTAAAGACATCACAAAAAAAGGACTTCATCAGGTGATTCAAACCGCCCGAAAACCTCTCTTGTTGGACGCCGATGCCCTTAACATCCTGGCTGAAAACAAGGCGTGGCTCAGGGAGTTACCGCCCAACAGTATTTTAACCCCACATCCCGGGGAATTCAAACGCCTGTTTGGGGCAACGGCTGACGACTTCGAGCAAAATAAACTTCAAAGACAACTGGCCCAGGATTTAAAGGTCATCATTATTTTAAAAGGGGCTCATACCTGTATTGCCAGCCCGGATGGAAATTGTTATTTCAACTCTACCGGAAATCCGGGAATGGCCACAGCAGGTAGCGGGGACGTACTCAGTGGCATGATCACAAGCCTGCTGGCACAAGGTTATGATCCTTTGCAAGCTTCCATCCTTGGGGTGTACCTGCACGGATTAGCAGGAGACCTTGCCTCCCAACAACATGGGATGAAAAGTATGATCGCAGGAGATATTATAGAATATATTGGAAAAGCGTATGAAATATTAAACAATTAGAGCATGGCAAAAGAAAAAATAGTGGTTTTAACCGGAGCCGGTATAAGTGCTGAAAGTGGAATAAGAACCTTCAGAGATGCCGGGGGGCTTTGGGAAGGATACGATGTAATGGAAGTAGCTTCTCCTGAAGGATGGCGCAGAAATAACGCATTGGTGATTGACTTTTACAACCAACGTCGGAAACAACTCAAGGAAGTGGATCCCAATCCCGCCCACTTTGCCCTAAAAGAGCTGGAACAAAAATACAAAGTCGTCGTGGTTACCCAAAACGTGGACAACCTCCATGAGCGCGGTGGAAGCAGTAATATCATTCATCTTCATGGAGAGCTGACAAAAGTTCGAAGCACGCTGGATTCATCTTTGGTTTACGATTGGCCGGATGATTTGAAGATGGGTGACAAATGCGAAAAAGGGGGCCAACTTCGTCCGCACATAGTATGGTTTGGAGAAGAGGTGCCCATGCTGGAAAAAGCACTTTTGGAAATCACCACAGCTCATCATGTGATCATTATTGGGACTTCCATGCAAGTCTATCCGGCTGCAGGTCTTGTTGGGTATGCCCCATACCGGGCTCCTATTTATTATGTTGACCCCAAGCCCTCCATCAATGCTGAATTAAGCATGAGAAAAAACCTTAATGTCATTGCGGAAATGGCCAGCACCGGAGTAAGAAAAGTTGTTGATCAGCTTTTGGGTTAAAATAATGTTTAAGGAACAGTTAGTTATCTAATTTTCATTGATCCATCCAGCCGGCGCAAGACCGTAATTCCGGTAAAGTAGTACCAATCATTTGCATCGGGATTTCCTGCTTCCGAGAGCCCGTCCAGGTAATCCGTAAAAGTGGCCCTCGCCCCCATTTCAAGACTTACATTCCACCACTCTGAAAGATCAAATTTCACTCCCGCTCCAAGAGGTAAAACAAAATGGGACTTTATTTTGCCGGCATTTTCGTCCAGCCCAACCTTCATAAGGAAGTCGGCAGAACCACTGGTCTTAGAAAAATCCGGCTCAGGTTTAATGATCGCCAGGCCAATGCCCGCGAAGAAATAAGGAGAGACCAGTTTTCTGAACCCACGGCCTCCCAGGTAACGTTCCTCACCAAAAGGCTCAAATTCAGCAATAAAAGAAATTTCGGTCAGCTCGGTTGAAAATGATGCGCGCCTGATATTTTCACGCCAGGCATCGCCGGAAGAAAAATCATCCCCTTTAAGACTGCTAAAGTACACACCTGGCCTTACCGACCATTTGTAATTAAAGACATACTTCCCGATGACCCCCAAACCAAATGAACTGTTTTTAAATCCGGGTACAGGGGTTGTGGTAAAATCGCCCTGGTAACTTGCAAGTCCTGCAGTCAGGCCCAACTCCCAGGAATATTGTGCCTCTAGGGACAGGGTAAAAAAGAAGGTCAAAAGAAGAGCGTAAGGTTTTTTCATAGTCAATGAGTTTCGATACCGGAATAAAATTGATGCAAAACAAATTCAACACGCCTGTTTAATTTCCTGCCTTGCAGATAACGGTTGTCCGCAATGGGCTCGGCTTCTCCCAAACCCACATACTTCATCCTGGAGGGAGCAATCCCATTATCCATTAAAAACTGGTAACAGGCTGCTGCTCTTTTTTCAGAAAGTTTTTGATTACGCGTTTCTTCTCCTACGTCGTCCGTATGTCCCCGAATTTCAATATTATAATTCGGGTATTTCATGAAAATAGGTATGATTTGCTGTAGGTTGCTGATTGATTCCTGGATAAGGACAGCACTACCGGTTTCAAATTTAATCGCTTTTGTGGCTATTTCCAAAGTTGTCAACTCATTTTTTGTGATTACCGGGCAACCCAGGCTTCCCGTTTCGCCCGGAGCATCCGGACATTTATCAAGCGAATCAGCCACACCGTCTGCGTCGGCATCGGGACACCCTGCAGCTGTGCCCGCCAAATCAGGGCACTCATCAATATCGTTGGCAAACCCGTCATAGTCACGATCATAAAGTTCCAGCGGACATCCTGCATATAGAGGGCTTCCGGGTACTTCCGGACATTTATCGTACCAATTGATCACGCCGTCATGGTCACAATCCGGGCAACCATTTAATAACTTTCCGCCTGCTTCTCCCGGACACCAATCCAAGGCATCTTGAATACCGTCTCCGTCCAGGTCAGGACAACCCCCGGCAGTCGGAGACCCTGCGATGCCGGGACAATCGTCCTCTGCATCGGGAATTTTATCGCCATCCCTGTCCGGACATCCGTTCAGCTCCATGACTCCTGCCTTGTAAGGACAAAGATCCTCCAGGTCTTCCAAACCGTCACCATCCGCATCCGGACAGCCTTTTGCAGAAATGACCCCGGCAACCCGCGGACACAAATCTTCCCGGTCTTTTATCCCATCCTTATCCGTATCCTTATCGCCTAATCTAAAGACAAAATTTAGTCCTCCTGTCATATACCAATCATTCGCTTCAGGATTTCCGGCAAAGCTTATGCCATCGAGGTAATCAGTGAAGGCAGCCCTTACACCCAGCCTCAGGTCAATTGCGAAATTTTCTCTAAAATCAAACCTAAGGCCTCCTCCGACAGGAATGGCAAATGCTGTGGTAGGGGCATTATTTTTCATATCCTCATTTATTCCTTCAAAATAATTATCGGATTTTGACTGACTAAAATCCGGGGCAGCATCCACAAAAAGGATTCCTGCTCCTACATAAACATAAGGTGAAATCATGCCTGAAAAATTTCCATATTGCTGATAACGCTGTGCCCCCAAAGGTTCCCACCGGGTATTTATGCTCAATTCCACAGCCCGTGAGGTAAAGCTAAAGGATCTTCTTGAAAAAATTTTACCTCCAATATTTTGATCATCACCGGTAAAGTTCACCATGGATGCATTGAATTCGAAGGCAAAAGATGGTTTTGGCAAAAAACCGACTCCAATACCAAAAGCAGGCATCATTGTATTGGCGTAAGGAAAGGGAGTGTCCACCAAATCCCCCAGATAATTAGAGAATCCCCCGAAGGTATTGAGCTCCCATTTCGGTTGAGCATAGGCCCTCAATTGAAAAACAAAAAGAGAAAGAACCACTAGATAAATACGCTGCATTTGTTCAAAATTTTCATAACATTATTATACCGGCAGAATACAGCCGGAATTGAATTGTGCAGCAGTTCTTTAAAGTATGTATGAAAAACTTTGCCATTGCAAAAAACAACAGCTATTTTGAAAATGGGCGAAACAAAAATAAAGGTAGGCAATACGTGTTAAAATTCTCGGCTCATTTACGGAACGGTTATTCCTGTTAGGATAAGTAAAAAAGGTAGACCATTTACATGGACTACCTTTTATTGTCTGCCCTAAACTTAACAGACAGTTAATTGTGTATCAGTAAGTTTGAATCTAATAAAAGCTATTAGATAACTTGACCACTAAGATAAAAAACATTAAAAAATCATCTTAATAAAGTTATCCACATTTTGTGAACCCAAAACACAAGTACTTATAAATGAAGTCTTTAAGTTTAACATTTTTTTATCCACATATGTGGATAACTCTCAAGAAATGAAAAATAAGCCCGAAAAACAAATACATAAGGAAATTGGAAGACATTTAAAAAAGTCGTTTCCGCTGGAAATACCAGGCAAGGAGTGCACTGACTAAAATGGATCCGATGAGAATATACAGCAGCATATTGGGATCTTTTTCATTCGGCAAAGGAACGTTCATTCCGTAAAAACTCGCCAAAAGGGTTGGAACCATCAAAATAATGGTGATCGTGGTTAATCTCCTGATGGTAATGTTCAAATTATTGGAAATAATGGACCCATAAGCTTCCATGGTTCCATGCAAAATATTAGTATAAACGTTAGACATTTCGAGGGCCTGGCTGTTGTCAACAATGATGTCTTCAAAAAGATCAGCTTTTTCCTCGTCTTCCCTGATGTTGAGAAAATCAGTTCGTTTCATTTTTAGCTTCAGCAGTTCGTTTGAACTCAGGGAATTAACGAAATACACCAAACTCTTTTCTATGCTAAGCAATTGTTTTAATTCCTTGTTCCTGCTTGAATCGGATAATTCATTCTCGATGAGGTTCCGTTTGAGATTTAATTTTTTCAGGCAAGTCAAAAAACGATAAACGTTTTGTTCCATGATCTGAAGAGCGAAAAGTGCCTCATCTTCCGGATCAAAATGTTTGACTCGTCCATCCAGGAATCGTTGCAAAACAGGACTCTGGTGGGCCGATATGGTAATCAAGTGATCAATGGTGAAAATAATGCCTATAGGAACGGTGGTATAAATGGATTCATTTTCGCCCTCCAGTTCATTGAGAATCGGGGTGTTAAAAAGAATCAATCGGGTCTCATCTTCACGTTCATAGCGGGACCGCTCGTCAATATCCAGCGAGTCAGTAAGGAAATCCAATGGAACCTCAAATTGAATGGCCACATTTTCGAGCTCTTCCTGAGTAAAAGGCGGACTAATATTTATCCAGCAGGAAACTTCTGGAGTTTCCAGTTCTTTTAATCTTCCATCCTCTTTTATATAATAGCGAATCATAATCTGTAAATTCAGTATTAAGCTTTCAACTATTTGGCCTGATCTACCGTGAATAGCTCCTTTGCGAAACGATATTGGCTGGATTTTATAAATACTCAAAACAAAATCCCTACAAACTTACAACTTGCCGGCGCAATACCCAAATCCTTTTTCGATTAACAGGGCATTCAAAATAAAATACCTGTACTTACTTAAACCGAATGGCCTTAACAGGGCTGATTCGGGTAATCAGGTAAGAAGGAATAATTAATGCGAGAACCGTTACCACCAGTGTCCCCGCATTTAGAAACAGGACGGCCAGCCAATTGATGTCAACAGGAGCAACACTGAGATAATAATTTTCTTCAGACAACTTTATAAACCCAAAAGTATCCTGCAAAAAACAAAGTCCAAGCCCTAGAAGATTACCCCAAAATAATCCCGCCAAAACGATATAACCTGCATAATACAAAAATATTTTCCTGACGGTCCAGTTTGTACTCCCCAGCGCTTTCAATATCCCGATCATATTGGTCCGCTCAAGGATCAGGATCAATAAGGCTGTAATCATATTAATTATCGCCACCACAAGCATGAGAGCGATAATAACCACTTCGTTGATATCCTGGAGGTCGAGCCAATCAAAAACCTCGCTGAATTTTTCACTTATTTTTTCGGCATACAAAGTGGGTGGCAATATATCGTAATAAACATAATTGGTAATAACGTCCAGGTCTTCAATATCATCCAGAAAAACTTCAAATCCGCTGATCTCATCTTCCTTCCAATCAGACAATTGCTGCACCTGCCTGATATCCACCAGTGCAAATTTCTGGTCGTATTCCTCAAGCCCTGTTTTGTAAATTCCGCAAATGGTAAAGCGTCGTTTCCTTTGCTCATTTTTTTCAGGGAAATGAATGGTAAATTTATCCCCAACGCCAACTTTTAGCCTGTTTGCCGTTTGCCTTGATATCAGTATTTCATTCGACATAACCGAATCCTGCAGATTCAAAACCGTGCCCTCTTTGATATAACTTAGAATAAACTTCCAGTCAAAATCCTGATCCACTCCCTTCAGGATAATGCCCTCGATTTCTTCATTCGCCTGTATGATCCCCGGTTTAACGGCAAAAACCTGGACATGCCTGATGCCTTCCCTGCTCTTCTTCTCCACGGTTATTTCCTTACCTCTCCATTCTTCGTAATCAAAATAAGAAACCTGCCTTATCGTATCCATTGAAGGGTAAAAATCCTGGTATTTACTGATTGGTTTGGCTTCAAGAATGGAACGACTCACTCCCGAATCTGAAATGTGAATATGTCCCCAGAATCCGAATATTTTACTGCTTATTTCTTTTTTAAACCCTGCGATCAAAGCAGTGGAAGCAATCATCACGGTTACGCTGAGCGCAACCGTGATCACCGCAAACCTGATAATCAGCCTTGAAAAAGATTGTTGCCCGAAACGTGCGACCTTCCTTGTGATAAAATAAGCAAAATTCATAAAAATTCTTTAAGATCGTAAAAGTAGGAAATTCCAACAAAGAAAAAGAGAATGATAAACAATTCGCAAACTTAGTTGTTTAAGTTTTCATCCTGACCACAATAAATATCCTTTCCCTAAATTTTTTAACCTTGCCAATCTATTGGCCGGTGTGATTCACATCAGTTAATAATCGATTGATTTACAAGCATTAAATATAGTCCGGTGGTGAAAATTTCAGCATTATGAAAAAAGAAAAAAGAAGTAAAGTCATTCTTTTTTTAATAATTAGCCTATTTTCACACCCATAACAAACAAAAGCTACTATGCAGCAATCAAAAAAAGTAAAATATTCAAAGGAATTTTCCTCTGATTTTATCAATACAGCCAAGGAGAGAGTCAGGGCGTATTTCAATGAGAATAATATTTCCCGATACGGCAATACCCAGATGTATATCAAGACTGTTGCAATGGTCTTAATCTACCTGGCTCCGTATTTTCTCATCCTAAGCGGGTTGATTACCAATGCCTGGATCATTTTTGCCTTGTACCTTGTCATGGGAGTGGGTATGGCAGGAGTTGGATTCTCTGTCATGCATGATGCCAACCACAATTCCTATTCAAAAAACAAAACCGTCAACAAATACCTCGGATTGATCATCAACCTCCTTGGAGGCAATGCGCTCAATTGGAAAATACAACACAATGTCCTTCACCACACCTACACTAATGTTGAAGGACTTGATGAAGACATAAAAACGGTAAGTATTCTCCGTTTCTCCCCTCACCAAAAACACCACAAGATCCATAAGTTCCAGTATTTATATGCCTGGTTTTTTTACGGCTTAATGACGATCATGTGGTCAACGACCAAAGATTTCAAACAATTGAAGCGGTATCGTATAAAAGGCTTACTGAATCAATTTGAAAAGACTCAATTTTCGACCCTGTTCGTGAAAGTTTTACTCGCAAAAGTAGTTTACCTTGGCATGTTTCTCGTCCTTCCCATGATCATGTTACCTTTTTCATGGTGGCTGACCCTGGCCTTCTTTTTTAGCATGCATTTTGTGGCAGGACTCATTTTGGCCAGTGTTTTCCAGCCGGCACACGTCATGCCGACCTCAGAATTTCCATTACCCAACGAAAACGGCATTATTGAAAACAACTGGGCGGTACACCAGATGTACACGACCACCAATTTTGCCCCGAATAATAAGATTCTCTCGTGGTTTATCGGCGGATTGAATTACCAGATAGAGCATCATTTGTTCCCCCATGTCTGCCATATACACTATTCCAAAATCAATAAGATCATAGAAAAAACAGCCCTGGAATATGGCTTGCCCTATAATTCTGAAAAGACATTCCGCTCGGCATTAATCAGCCACGCCAGGATGCTGAAACAACTTGGCGCCACAGCAGATCTGGGCTGGCGCGGATCACTCAGGATCGACTAAAAAAACTAAGTCATAAAAAATACGGCAGGCGGATGAGTTTACACTCATTCGCCTGTTTTTTTAAGGGCAAAACTTTAATTTTGCCGGGTACTTTTAGCTTTAAAAATTAAATTCCCATACATTTGCGGTTCAAAAATTTAAAAACATGAATTTTATCGAAGAATTGGAATGGAGAGGTATGTTGCACGATGCCACTCCCGGTACAAAGGAAGCACTCAATGAAGGCATGATGACTGGTTATATAGGTTTCGATCCTACAGCCCCTTCTATGACGATTGGGAATTATGTGCAAATCATGTTGCTTAAATTTTTTCAGCTGTCAGGCCACAAACCCATTGTTTTGATGGGTGGGGCTACTGGAAGGATTGGGGATCCCTCCGGAAAAGATGAGGAAAGACAACTCAAGTCATACGACGAACTCGATGGAAACCTCGAATTTCAAAAAAAACAGGTGTATAAATTCCTGGAATTTGAAAAAGGAGAAAACAAGGCTGAGATCGTCAACAACCTTGATTTTTACAAAAATATGAACGTACTGGATTTCCTGCGCGATGTAGGCAAAACCCTGACGGTAAACTATATGATGTCAAAGGATTCTGTCAAAAACCGGCTCGAAACGGGTTTGTCTTTTACGGAATTCAGCTACCAACTGCTCCAGGCCTACGATTTTCAGTGCCTTTACAAAGAATACGGATGTAAAGTACAAATGGGAGGATCGGATCAATGGGGTAACATCACTTCCGGTACGGAATTTATACGCCGTAATCTACAGGAAAAAGCTTATGCCGCCACTACCCCACTGCTGACCAAGGCCGACGGGAAAAAATTTGGAAAATCCGAGCAGGGCAACCTGTGGCTCGACCCCAAATTGACTTCTCCTTACCAGTTCTACCAGTTCTGGATTAATGCAGACGACGCCGACCTGCCAAAGTTTTTCCGCTATTTCAGTCTCAAATCACGCGAAGAAATTGAAGGAATGGAAGCCGAGTACGCCAATGATCCTCAGACACTGAAACGCATTTTGGCGGAAGAACTGACGGTACGCATTCATTCCAGGGAGGATTATGAATCGGTTTTGAAAGTTACGGAACTCCTGTTTAATAAAAATGCTGACCAGGCATTTTTAACCAGCCTTACTCCTGCTGAACTGGAAACAGTGGGACAGGAAATTCCCCGGTTTCAGATTGCCAAAGATGAATTCAATAAGGGTGTAAATATCGTAAACCTCTTAGCCGGACTGACGTCCGTGGTAAGTTCCAATGGCGATGCACGCCGGGCCATCCAGGGCAATGCCATTTCAGTGAACAAGGAGAAAATCACCAACCATGAGGAAGAAGTGCCTGCATCTCAATTGCTGCACGGACGATTTCTTATGGTAGAAAACGGGAAGAAAAATAAATTCCTGGTAGAGGTGGTCTAAAATTCCACAAACTCGGCTATATGTTTGCGAATGGTTTTGATCGTGGCTTCATCAACCACGTTACCATTTTTATCAATCAGGCCCGAAACGCTTGAGTAAGGCATCCTGTTGGGCAGGGTGATGGCTCCCATATGGTTGAGAGCGTCGGCCAGATGGTCCATACCTCTGAGATTACCGGCACGGCCTGTCGCCACCCCTACGAGAGCCACTTTTTTTTGCTTGAAATTGGAATCATAATTCCTGACGGAACAAGCATCTAAAAACAATTTTACAATACCGGGATAACTGCCATTGTATTCAGGGGTGATAAATACAAATTTATTTGCTGCGGTAATATACTTATCCTGCAAGCCAGCGAGACTCTCCGACTGCTGATGTTCAGAATACATGGCCTCATGCATCCAGTCAAAAGGCATTTCGGACATGTCGAGAAGCACGATTTCCTCTTCTGTCATTTCCTTCAAAATTTCCACGTACTTTTTCGCAAAGGCCAGCGTCCTGTTGTATTCCCTGTTCGAACCCGATACTACTGTAATCATTTTTTGATCATTTTTTTCCTACATGAATAGAACAATTAATAAAAGTCGATTAGTTCATTATTGTTCAATATAAATCCTTAAAGGGCGAATTTTTTGTTAAATTTGGCGGCAAAGATAAGGTTTAGGTAAATTTAACCACCTTATCTCATCATTTTCGTCTTTACAGATTTTACACCAAAAGGAATTTCTTACGGTTTAAGCAACCGATCACAGCCTTTTGACGAAAACTATTAACCTGAAAAATAATAGATCATGAAAATCACTTATTACGGTCACGCTTGTTTTGGCGTAGAAATGAATGGAAAAAATTTACTTTTTGATCCATTCATTTCCGGCAATGCCCTTGCAAAAAATATTGATATAGAAAAAATACCTGCCGATTACATCCTGATTTCTCACGGTCACGGAGATCATGTAGCGGAAGTAGAGTCTATCGGAAAAAGAACAGGGGCCAAAGTGATCTCCAATTTTGAAATTGTTTCCTGGTTTGAACAAAAAGGCCTTAGCGGGCATCCCATGAATCACGGCGGGAAATGGAATTTTGATTTCGGAACTGTAAAATATGTTAATGCCATTCACTCCAGTGCGCTTCCCGATGGTACTTATGGCGGTAATCCAGGCGGGTTTGTCCTATGGAATGAAAACCATTGCTTTTATTTTGCCGGGGATACGGCCCTCACGATGGATATGAAACTCATTCCGATGGGCTGTCCCAAACTTGATTTCGCCATTTTACCCATCGGAGATAATTTCACGATGGATTATAACGAAGCATCCCATGCCGCAGACTTTATTGAGTGCAAAAAAATCGTGGGTTGCCATTACGATACCTTTGGTTATATCATGATCGACCATGATGCGGCAAAAAAAGCTTTTGAAGATACCGGAAAAGAATTAATTTTGCTGCCGGTTGGCGAAAGCATAGGATTATAGCTCGGTAAATTTAATAAATCCGCCGCATTTCAAACCGCCAAATCAAAACCATCACATTTATAGTAATTCATAACCAGTAATTCATAATTAAAAGAACACCATGGGAAAAGTAGTGACGATCGCCAACCAAAAAGGAGGCGTCGGTAAAACAACCACCGCCATCAATTTGGCTGCCAGTCTGGCCGTATTGGAAAAAAAGGTACTGCTCATCGACGCAGATCCACAGGCAAATGCTTCCTCTGGTGTTGGGGCTATTGAAGAAGACGTAGACACCAATATTTATGATTGCCTCATCAACGGGCTTGATCCGACGGAAGCTATATACGAAACCGACACCCCTAATTTGCATATCATTCCTTCCAGCATTAACCTCGTTGGCGCAGAAATTGAATTGGCCGGCATGCAGCACCGCGAATTTGTGCTTCGCGGTGTCGTGGAGCAGGTAAAAGATGATTACGATTATATTTTCATCGATTGTTTACCCTCCCTTGGTTTGATCACGCTAAACGCGCTCACCGCTGCGGATTCCGTTTTAGTTCCCGTGCAATGTGAGTTTTTTGCCCTCGAAGGGTTGGCCAAACTGAGAGACAGCATCGCCCTGGTCCAAAAACAATTGAACCCGAAACTGACCATTGAGGGTATCCTGCTCTCTATGTATGATAAAAGGCTCAGACTGGCCAATGTCATCGTGGCCGAGATCAGGGATATTTTCGGTGACCTCGTGTATGATACTATCGTGCACAGAAACTCTAAAATAGGGGAAGCCCCTAATATGCACATGCCGGCCATTATGATCAACGCCGGCTCGCAGGGAAGCATCAACTTCCTCAATCTTGCCATGGAATTCCTGGAAAAAAACCAGGATACAGTCAAAGCAAACTTATAATTCCCCATCAATCAGTATATAAAACCAGTAAAAACCTTTAGGATGGCAAAAAAAATAAGTAGTAAGAACCCAACAAAAGTAAGCAAAGATCAACTCAGATCAAGTATTCAGAGCCGATTTGCAGGAACGGGCAGTGGAGGGGGTATTCATGCCATTATCCCCAAAAACATCGACGAAGAGATTGAGCGGGATCCGGAAAAGATTGTCAAGGAATTTTCCCAGCATTTTGCCATGATCCCGCTCAAAGAAATCGAACCCAACCCGGGGCAGCCACGAAAAGATTTTGATCCTGAGGCACTCGAAGAACTCGCTGCCTCCATTCAGGTTCATGGCCTCATTCAACCGATTACCGTCAGAAGGTTCAATGACCACGAATTCCAGATCATCTCCGGGGAAAGACGCTACAGGGCATCTCAAATTGCCGGACTCGAAGAGGTGCCTGCATACATTCGTATCGCCAACGACCAGACCATCCTGGAAATGGCACTTATCGAAAATATTCAACGGCAGGATCTTAACCCCTTTGAAGTTGCTGTCAGTTATTACCGCCTTAAAGAAGAATGTAATCTTACTGACCTTGAGCTCTCCAAACGTGTAGGCAAAAAAAGAAGCACCATCACCAATTATTTAAGATTGTTGGATCTGCACATCGAAGTAATTGAGGCTTTGAAAAAAGGGGAGTTGTCTATGGGCCATGCCCGCGCCATAGCCGGAATTCAGGATAAATTGTTGCAAAAACAGCTACTGGATAAAATTCTGAACAACAAACTCTCAGTACGCGATGCTGAAAAAGAAGCCAAGAAATTTTCCGTGGCCACCAAAAAGGTAAAAGCAAATCTTGACGCCGGCCAGGACTATAAAGCAGTGCTGGATGATTTTAAAGCCTTTTTCGGAACGATCAAAGTGAAGATCGAACTGACCGACAAAGAGAAGGGCGGCGGGCGGATCGTGATCGCTTTTACAGATACGGATGAACTCAATGAGTATTTTAAGCGGGTGGAGCAGTAAATGGTTTTAAGGGTTAAAGATCCGTCGAACGCAACCAAAATATCGGTCTGATCGTTGAACTACTATGAAAAAACTAATCCTTTTTGTTTTTCTTGTGGGTTTTTTGTGCCAGGGCTTTGGGCAGCAGTTGGATAGCCTGGCTATTAAGCCAGAAAAAGAGCCTGATTTAAAACTGGAAAAAACCACCCGGTCTTCGGAATGGCCCAATCCGAACAAAGCGATACTGTTTGCCATCATTCCCGGTGGTGGCCAGATTTACAACAAAAGATGGTGGAAATTGCCCCTGGTTTACGGAGCCATCGCAGGAGGTATTTGGGTCATTGATTACAATCGCGGTTTTTACATCAGGTTCAGAGATGCCCTAAACCTTTCCCGGGAGGGGTTGCCCCACGAATTTTCTGAATTGGGATTCACCAGCACCACTTTAAAAATCAAAAGAGATCTTGCCAACAAATACATGCAGCAGGCCTTTCTGGCTACTTTTGCCATTTATGTACTTCAGGGTACCGAAGCTTTCGTGGATGCGCACCTGCGCAATTTTGATATCGATGAAGATCTTGGCTTTAACATAACCCCAAACGTTGATTTTCTACCAGAAATAAACCAGCCAATTGTCGGCTTAAGCTTAACCATTCCAATAAGCCGGTAAAAATTTCGTTTAATAATTTTCCGATAGAAAAAAGCATGAAACTCCATGAATAAAGTATTAAGCCTGTTTTTCCTCTTTTGTGCACTCACCTCATTTGGACAGAGTTTTGATTGGGGAATCAGCCTTCACCCGAATTTTTCCAATAGAAGACTGATCGCTATTGGTAATTTTTCAGAACAGGATATCGTTACAATTGACAGTATGGAAACGGCTCGTCCTTCCTACTCCTGTGGTGTTTTCGCCAACTGGCAAAGTGAAAAAATTGGCTTGTATCTCGGATTAAACTATATGAGTACCGGATACCGAAGCATCAAAAATTTCATCTTACCGGACGACCCACTCTCACAGAACTATACCTACCAGCGATTTGTTTATCAGAATAAAAACATCGAAATCCCGATAGTCCTGCAATTCATTCAGCGACCCAATGATAAAAATGCCATATACTTCAACCTGGGAACCGCGTTGAGTTACAACCTTCAAAATACTGAAAAAAGCATTTTTTATTCAGGAGAATCAAAAACAAACGGAGAGACCATTATTCTGGACGGGGACAATTTCAGGAAGGTTAATTTTGCCTTTCAAACCGGAATGGGATGGAAACGATCCTTTGAGAGCGGACTGGCCATTACGCTCGAGCCCGTTTTCGTCATGTGGATCAAAGGCATCCTGAAAGACGGTGAGCTCAACAGGAGCATTTATTCCCTCGGCCTCCGAACGAGCATTTCCCTGGGCGGATATGATATGTATTAATTGGAAAACCATTGGAGGTAATTCTAATGATCGTGTAAAACCCAAATTATTTTATTCGTTTTTTTTGAACTAAAAACAAAGCAAATGCAAAAAACAATCATTTCCCTGTCAATAGTTATATTTTCTATCTCCACTTCTTTTGCTCAATTCGGAATTAACGGCGGTTACCATTTTAATGATGCAGAAAAATGGAAAATAGTGAACGGCGACAATACCAACGATGTTATTCACGATTTTTATGAAAATAATATTGGCTTTGGTATTGATTATTGGTTCCGCTTGCCAAATAAAAGGATTGAATTTACGCCTGAACTGAATTACCAGAATAATAAAAATAGTTATCAATACGATCCGCTGAAATATGAATTGAGCTCCACCACAATCAGCTTTTTCGCCAATACCAATTTTTATGTCTTTGATTTAAAAGGCGACTGTCACTGTCCTACTTTTTCCAAAAAAGGCCCCGAGTTACAGAAAGGGTTATTTTTGCGTATTTCTCCCGGGGTTAGTTATTTTTCAAGCAATATCCAGTCAACAGGAATCGAAAGCAAAGGGGAAGCTTTCGCTTTCAGCATCGGCGCCGGCGCCGGAATAGACTTCGGGATATCAGAATTTGTGACCATTACCCCCATTGCGATGTTTCGCTACTACCCTACTCTTGACTGGAAAGATATTTCCACCGTCGACATAGGAATCAAAGAATGGAATTACCCGGAAGACGAAACCAGTCTAAAGCAAATCTACCTGGGGCTGAGGTTAGGTTTTCGTTTCGACTACCAGTAATCCTTTACTTCTCGTCGAAATTCCGTAACAAAAGAGCCTGCCATATCGCGCTTATGACCTAATGGACAATACTTTTGATTCATCTTGTAGGCGGAACCTGTTTAAACCATTAATTATCAATATTTTAAGGATAAATACACTGCATTTTACATCGTAACTTCAGCATATTTTACCCTGAAAACAAAATCCTGTAATGATACCTTTGTTCTTTTACATCTGAGGATTGAGACCGGTCATTGCCTTCCTCTCAGCCTTGTTAATGTATAAACAACCACAGTATCAATGGAATTAAACAAATACAGCAAAAGAATTACCCAGGACGACAGCCAACCGGCCGCGCATGCCATGTTGTTTGGGATTGGTTTTACAGAAGATGATTTTAATAAAGCCCAAGTAGGCATAGTCAGTACCGGATGGGAAGGCAATACCTGTAATATGCACCTTAATGGACTTGCGGAATCTGTAAAACAAGGTGTCCTGCAGAGTGATCTAATTGGCCTAATATTTCATACCATTGGAGTGAGTGATGGCATATCTATGGGAACCTCCGGGATGCGTTTTTCCCTGCCTTCAAGAGATATCATTGCGGATTCCATTGAAACTGTGGCTTCCGCCCAATGGTATGACGGAATAATTGCCGTAGTTGGCTGTGATAAAAATATGCCGGGAGCCATGATGGCCATTGGCCGACTCAACCGCCCGGCAATCCTTGTTTA
Organism: Lewinellaceae bacterium; assembly: GCA_020636105.1. NCBI lineage: Bacteria > Pseudomonadati > Bacteroidota > Saprospiria > Saprospirales > Lewinellaceae > Lewinellaceae bacterium. The sequence goes on along the minus strand of JACJYL010000001.1, from coordinate 328,773 downwards.
CGGAGGTACCATTAGCCCGGGCTGTCATAATGATCAGAAACTGGATATCGTTTCCGCCTTTGAGGCTCTGGGGCAAAAAATAGCGGGCTCCATCAATGAAGAAGACTACAAAGGAGTTGTAAGAAACGCCTGCCCAGGCCCGGGAGCTTGTGGCGGAATGTATACAGCCAATACGATGGCCTCTGCCATTGAAGCGCTGGGTATGAGTCTTCCTTACAACTCCTCCTACCCTGCCACCAGCCCGGAAAAGCAAATTGATTGCCTCAATACAGGGACCGCCATCAGAAACCTGCTGGAAAAGGATATCAAACCCCGCGACATCATGACCAGGGAGGCTTTTGAGAATGCCATCACGGTCGTTATGGTGCTCGGAGGTTCAACCAATGCTGTATTACATCTCATCGCCATGGCAAAATCAGTAGGAGTGGATATTTCTATACAGGATTTTCAGCGCATAAGCGATAAAACTCCTTTCCTTGCCGATTTGAAACCGAGCGGAAAATATGTAATGGAAGACCTTTATAACGTAGGCGGGGTACCTGCCGTGATGAAAATGTTACTCGAAGCAGGATACCTGCATGGTGATTGTATGACGGTAACCGGAAAAACGGTAGCTGAAAACCTCAGCCAGGTACAGCCATTAAAAGAAGGCCAGGACATAATCCATTCCTTTGAAGATCCCATTAAAGAAACCGGCCACCTTCAGATCCTTTTTGGCAATCTTGCCATGGAGGGTGCTGTAGCCAAAATTACCGGAAAAGAAGGAGAATTATTTACCGGCCCCGCTCATGTTTTCAATGGAGAAGATGAGGTGAACGAAGCCATCAGCCAAAAGAAAATAAAAGCAGGAGAAGTCATCGTTATCCGTTACTGTGGCCCACGCGGCGCACCAGGTATGCCTGAAATGCTCAAGCCCACCTCCGCCCTCATGGGTGAAGGGCTGGGCGATAAAGTCGCTCTTATTACTGACGGAAGGTTTTCGGGGGGAACTCACGGATTTGTAGTAGGACATATTACCCCGGAAGCACAAAATGGAGGATTGATCGCCCTGATTGAAAATGGAGATCAGATTACCATTGACGCCAAAAACAATAAAATTGAAGCGGATTTGAGCGAACAGGAAATTGAAAAGAGACGCAAAAACTGGATCACCCCGGCCATCAATGCAACCGGCGGTTTGTTGAGAAAGTACGCTATGACCGTTTCATCAGCCAGTGAAGGATGCGTGACCGATGAAATTTAATTTCGTGAGAACAAAAAACATATTAGTTGCCTTTTAAAAGGCCAAAACAAATAAGCACAACACATGGAAAAGATCACAGGAGCAGAAGCCGTCTTGAAATGCCTGGTGGAAGAAGGCATAGACACCGTTTTCGGGTATCCGGGAGGTGCGATCATGCCTATTTACGATGAGTTGTATCACTATACCGACAGGATCAGACACATCCTGCCAAGGCATGAGCAGGGAGCTATCCATGCTGCGGAAGGTTATGCCCGCGCAAGCCGAAAAACGGCTGTTTGTATGGCTACTTCAGGTCCTGGCGCCATGAACCTGATTACCGGACTGGGAGATGCATTACTTGATTCTACCCCTCTAGTATGCATCACAGGGCAGGTATTTCAAAAACTATTGGGTTCGGATGCCTTCCAGGAAATGGATGTCATCAATTGTACCATGCCTGTGACTAAATGGAACTACCAGGTGACTAACGCAGACGAAATCCCTGCGGTGTTTGCCAAAGCTTTCCGTATTGCCAATTCAGGAAGACCCGGGCCTGTGGTGATTGACATTACAAAAAACGCTCAGATAGATAAAATGGAATTCCATTATGAACCGGATCCGGTCATCAGGAGTTACCACCCCAAGCCTTCCCCGGATTTAAATGACCTCACCCATGCTGCCAAACTGATCAACCAGGCTGAACGCCCCATGATCCTCGCCGGACACGGTATTCATATCGCTCATGCCCAGGAAGTATTCAAGGATTTTGTAGAAAAAACCGGCATCCCGGTTGGATCCACTATCCATGGACTGGGGGCTATTTCCTCTGACCATCCCCTTTTCGTGGGCATGCTCGGCATGCATGGCAATTACGGAGCCAATATTAACCAAAACCACAGTGATCTTATCATTGCCATTGGTATGCGATTTGACGATAGGGTTACTGGGAATCTTGAAAAATACATCAAACAAGCGAAAGTCATTCACATAGAAATTGACAAGTCGGAAATTAATAAAAACGTACATGCAGACGTGGCCATCCATGCAGATGCCAAACAGGCCCTTGAACAATTATTACCCATGGTCGATCAAAAGACTTACCCCGCATGGATGAAAACGTTTGCAGATTTCATGGCTGAAGAAGATGAAAAGGTGATTCAAAAAGATACCAAACCTTCCAAAACCGATAAGATCAGGATGGGAATGGTGGTCAAGAGAATTTCCGATGTCACCAAAGGTCAGGCAATCGTGGTGACAGATGTGGGTCAGCACCAGATGTATGCGGCAAGGTACTATTCGTACCTCGGTCCAAACCAATGGGTAAGTTCAGGCGGTGCAGGAACAATGGGCTTTGGACTACCTGCTGCTTTCGGTGCCAAAGTAGCCGTTCCCGACAAGGAGGTGGTCGCCTTTATCGGTGACGGAGGATTCCAGATGACGATACAGGAACTCGGCATGTGCAGCCAATGGGACGTAGCAGTGAAAATCGTATTACTGGACAACAACTACCTCGGAATGGTTCGCCAATGGCAACAGTTATTTTTCGACAAAAGGTATTCTTCGGTCGCCTTGACAAATCCCGATTTTGTAATGATCGCCAATGGTTTCGGAGTGCCCGGACGCAGTATTGACAAACCTGAAGAACTCAATGAGGCCATTACCGAAATGCTCGCTCATAAAGGCCCATACCTGTTACATGTAAGGGTTGAACAAGAGGATAATGTGTTCCCCATGGTTCCTACCGGTGCTGGTGTAGATGAGATTATCCTGACTTCCGATCAATTGGGTTAATCATACCGTTCAGGTTTTTTATTATCGAATTAAATAAAGATCATTTATACCCAAACAGATTATCAAAAAAATAGAAAATGGAGGAAAAAAAATATACGATAACCGTTTTTACAGAAAACCAGACAGGTTTACTGGCCAGGGTAGTTTCAGTTTTTAGCCGCAGACATATCGGCATTATGAGCCTTACCACCTCCAAGTCATCCATGCCGGATATCCACCGATTTACCATTGTTATTATGGTGGACGAAATAATGGTAAAAAAACTGGTGGCCCAGTTGGAGAAACAAATAGATGTGCTCAAGGCGTTTTATTACGAACCTGATGAGATCGTCTACCAGGAGATTGCTTTGTACAAAGTGCCCACGGAAGTTTTTATGAACGGAAATTCTGTTGAAAGAATGATCAGGGCTCACAATGCACGGGTACTGGTAATTGAACCCCAATACGTGGTGATCGAAAAAACAGGCCATCCGGATGAAACAGAAGCACTGCTGGATGAGTTTAAAAAGATCGGAATCTACGAATTCGTTCGGTCAGGAAGAGTTGCCGTTGCCAAACCTATGGAAAAACTCAATGAATATTTGCAGGAATTAAAAAAAGCCCAGGGAATCTGACCGATGGCTACCCGATACTCGATACTCACTGCCGGTAAAAAACCAGCAACGAGTATCGAGGAGCAACAAGTAACTAATATTCAGTTCCCACCAGCATAGGAACTTTATCTAAAGCTTCTCTGATATCGGTGATCAGGTCATCTGCATTTTCAATGCCGACAGAGATCCTTACCAATTTTCCTGTAATAAAAAGTTTGTTTTTCACTTCATCCTCCATCTCTGAGTGTGTCATGGTGGCGGGATGTTCTGCCAGTGATTCTGTACTGCCAAGACTGACGGCCAGTTTCATCAATTGCAGGTTATTAAGAAAAATGAAAGCTTCTTTTTCGCCCCCTACTACATCAAAGGCCAGCATCGATCCCGCTGAACTACACTGACGCTTAAAAATTTGATACGATTTAGGATCTTCTTCTTTGAGAAAACCAATGTAATATACCTTTTCTACCTTAGGATGATTCCTGAGAAAATCAGCTACCTTTTTAGCATTTTCGGCCTGTTTCTCCATCCTGATCTTAAGGGTTTCCAAACTTCTTAACATCAACCAGCTGGTGTATGGAGAAGCCATATTACCCAGGAAGGTACGCAATGTTTTTACCCGACGCATCAGGTCTCTGCTTCCAAGTACAGCCCCGGCAATCAGGTCACTGTGTCCGGCGATAAATTTGGTGGCAGAATAAATAACCAGATCAGCCCCGACTTGCAAAGGGTGTTGCCATAACGGACCAAGATAGGTGTTGTCAACCCCCAAAATTACTTGTCTTTCCTTAGTGGACAACGCATCAGCCATTTCCCGCAATCCCCCAATATCAACGAGGTGATTGGTAGGATTTGCCGGAGTTTCCACGTAAATCATCTTCAACTTATCTGCCAGCCCATCAGCAATTAGTTGTTGTTTTACGTCTTCGAGGTCATCCCAGGCATGGAACGCAACTACCGTGACATGCATGGAAACCAATATATGCTCGATAAAATGAACCGTTCCTCCATATAAGGGCTTGTTATAGAGCAATACATCACCAGGTCTTAAAAACTCGAGTAAAACCGTAGAAATGGCCGCCATCCCGCTATCAAAAACCGCACAATCATCTGCTTTATCCCACAAACAAAGTCGGTTTTCCAAAATTTCCATATTGGGATTGTTCAGGCGGCTGTATATCAGACCAACTTCTTCGCCCTTCCTTTGTTCACGTTTCCCTAATGCCACCTCAAAAAAAGCTTTTCCTTCTTCTGCGGTCTTAAAACAATAAGTGGACGTCTGAAAAACCGGAACTTTAATCGCCCCCTCAGACAATTCAGGTTTATAACCATAAGACATCATCAGACTTTCAGGTTGAAATTTTTTACGCTTATCCATATCTTTTTTCTATAAAATTACTATATTTTAAATTTTAAATCTACAATTTACAATCAAGCAGTTTTTATTTCTTATTATTATGCGACTTAAGGAAAAAACAACTTAAACTCATTTTTTTTTAATGGTTGAACAGAAAAAAAATCTAGATGTCAAATATAGATCCTACTGACAAAAGAATACTCCAGATGCTCCAGGAGAATGCCGATTATACGAATAAGGAAATTGCTTCCAGGCTAGGCATGAGCGTCACCCCCATTTTCGAACGTATACGAAAGTTAAAAAACAACGGGACTATCCAACGGGTTATCGCCATCGTGGATAAAAAAGCCCTCGGTAAAACCCTAACCGCCTATTGCAATGTTTCGCTTAAAGAACATGCCAAAGATTTCCTGGAAAAATTTGAAAGGGAGGTAGCCCAATTATCTGAGGTACAGGAATGTTATCACATCGCCGGCCATTACGATTACATGCTCAAGGTCAATACCAAAGACATCGAAAACTACCAGCTCTTCATCACCAAAAAACTGGCTGGACTGGAAAACATAGGCAATGTGAAAAGTTCATTCGTCATGAAAGAAATTAAACATTCCTATGTCATCGAAGCGGAGGATTGATGTTTGACTTTTTGATACTATGATTTTCGGATGTTCGTCGGGTTTGCGGATTTATTTGGTTTCTTTTACCAATGATACACCATTTTCAAAATCGTAGAGCGTCAGGCCCCGAAGATAATAATGAGCCAGCCAGTAGCTGCTCAGCGCGCTGTAATAAGAACGCCGGGCAGAAGATTCTTCAGTAATAGCGAGGTTGAGGTCTGTGGGGCCAATCTTTCCAATCAGGTAACGTTTCTGTGTAATATCCAGGCGTCTTTGTGCCAGATCATAAGACCTTTTCGCCAAATTCACCTGATCCTTAACCAATTTAAATTGCTGCACACGCACCAGTACTTCCCGTTCGAAGTTTACCGCATCCTGCTCGACCTGCAACCGGACTAACTCGGCGTTGGCTTTGGCAATTTGTTTGGCGGCATTGGATTTACCCCAGTCTGCAATAGGAATATCAAAACCAAGGGTAAAGACCTCCTGGTCCAGTGGCTTACGATAAACCTCCTCGAGGTTATTGGCCGTTTGCGATAACCCAAAGGAAGCATAAAGGTCAAAACTAGGCCTTGTATTTGCCCGTGCCTGGGCAAGGGTTCTTTCGGCTTCGAGCATCCGCCGCTGACGCGCCAGGGCGTTTGCCCGGTTACGGTTAGCCAGTTCCAGGGCTTCCGTTGCATCGGTCTCAAAAGTTGGAATATCTTCGGGAGGTACCAGTTTAAAAGCCACTTCCTGTTGAATTCCCATAAAATTCCGTAGCCTTTCCGTTGCCGTTTGAAGGTTCAAAATACTTTCAGAAAGGGTTGTGTTGGCGCGCATCGCCTGAAGCTCCATCTGCATCACCTCGGTTTCGGCAATTTTACCAACATCGTACCTGCCTTTTGAAATGACATATAAGGTATCTGCATTCGCCTTGTCGCGGTAGGCAGCCTGTAAATTCAATTGAGCGATCAACACTTCAAAAAAATACCCCGTCGCGTCATAGGCAATTTTTTCAAAATCCTCAGAGTATTTTTTGATTGATTCTTCATATTGAAGGGGTGCGATCCTCTTTTCCCATTTTAGGGAGTTGAATCCAAAAATCGGCTGGACAAAACCGACCGAAACCGGTGTCGACAAATAGGAGATGTTTGTATTGTTAACGGCCGAAAACAAATCGATACGCCTCAATCCTGTCTGGGCAAAAATCTGGCCTCCTGTCAGAGGGATAGATTGCTGCAGGTTGATCCGCGCCGAATTGGACATCAATGATCTGTTGATAAAAGCCTCCGTGCCGTCGGGCAGAATAATTGGTTCGATACTGCGATTGATATTGGGAATTTCACCCCGAAGATTGAGCTGAGGCCTTAATTTGGCCAGAAATGCCTGATATTGCCAGTAGTTATTTTGAAAAGATACATCAGCAAACCTCAAATCGATTCCGTCCCGCTGAGCTATTTTAATGGTTTGCATCAGGCTCAGGCTAAGTGTATCTGTCTGTCCAATTAAAGAGCAGGACATCAACAGACTTATCAAAAAAGCGAGCGTTTTTATTTTCATTTTTAGTTCAATTTCAGTTACTTTAACATAGCGACATGTTCCTGTTTGATTAAATAATCGCCCATCAATCTGAACGCAAAGCCTTTATAGGATCCTGCTCTGCAGCTTTCCGGGCTGGAAAAATGCCAAAAACCAATCCAACGATGATCGCCACACCGGCCGACAGCAGAATAGACCATGCCGAAACGATAGACGGAATACCGGCTGAATGGGCAATAATCCCTGAAGCCACAAACCCCAGGAGAATACCCAATAATCCGCCGATCACACTAATGATTACGGCTTCAAACAGGAACTGCTGGATGATGTCGGTCTTGAGTGCCCCCATGGAACGTCTCACACCAATTTCTTTGATCCTTTCCAGAACGGAGGCCAGCATTATATTCATAATCCCGATCCCTCCCACCACCAGGGAAATTCCCGCGATGGCCGCGAGTACCATGTTAAAAATATCCTGAGTTTTCTGCTGCTGTTCCAGCAATAACTCCGGGACTTCCACTTCAAAATCAATGACCTGCTGGTGTCTGCGGGTCAGCAATCGGGCAACGATTTCGGCGGAAGCCCTCATCGTATTCGATTCTTTAACACGGACCACAATCCGATCCAGCTGATGGTAGTTCTCCGTTGTTTGTTCCTCGTCACCTCGGTTACCAATATTCTCTTCGGTGAGCATCCCCCTGTTTTGGAATCTCAAAAGAGCCGTTTTTACCGGAACATAAACATCCGAATTATAATCACGGATGCCGAGACTTTCCAGGCTGGCTTTGCTGGTGCTTCTTTTTTCAATGACCCCGATTATCTTAAGCCAGGTGTTCCCGCATTTTATCATTTGACCAATAGGATCCACCGTTCCGAAAAATTTCAACTGGATATTTTTGCCAATAATGCAAACTGATTTCCCCATCTCCATGTGAACCTCATGAAAATATTGGCCGGATTCCAGGTTTAAGCGACTCATTTTGAAGAAATCATTATTCACCCCAACACATTTCGCCTTTTCCAAACGGGCAGATTGAATGATAGTTGTTGGAATGACAATTTCCGAACTCACCAGATCCACATTCGGTAACACTTCCCGGATAGCCAGAACATCTTGAAGGTTCAGGCCGGGAGACCACTTCTTCTTTTCTTCCTCCTGCCCATTATTTTCACCTGTACTTTCTCCGTCTTCAGGGCTTGTGGAAACTGATTTTATGACAATATTATTGGTACCAATCAATTTCATCTGATCCAGGATGGACTGCCTTGCACCAGTACCGATAGCCAGCATGGCAATAACGGCTCCGACGCCAAAAATGATACCCAAAGCCGTTAATATGGATCTCAATTTATTACTGAGCACACTTTCGAAGGCCAGGGATAGGTTAAATGATATTTTTTGCAACATAGCCGGTTATTCAATAATGATAAACATCCCATCATCACCCCTGCCCGAGTTGGAAGGTAAATCGATGTTCTTGATCTTATCCCTTCGGGCCTGGGATCGAGCCTCCCTTTCCTTTTTGGCTTCTTCCTGTTTGCGAAGAATCTCTTTTTTAATTTCAGGATCTATGGGAATAAATCTAAGGTCAGTATTATTTTTTGGAATGCTCAAAAATACCTGATCGCCGGGTTCGATTCCTTGTTCAATAATAATCTGGTTATCATTACTGAGGCCGGTGATCACTTCTTTTTTAACCGTCTCTCCTTTTTGTTTCAGGTAAACAAAAGAGAGAGAATCCGTCTGAAGGCATTCCAGTGGGACAAACATTACATTATGAAAGGTATCGGTAATGATTTCATTGCTCGTCGTCATGGCTGGCCTCATAATCGTATCAGATTCATTGATCTGAATGACCACTTCAAAAACTTTGGAATCGTATCCACGTAATTGTTCCCCGATATTCGCCACGGTCAACACCACCCCGGAATAATTTTCTTCCGGGAAAGCATCCACTTTGACTTTGACTTCCTGCCCCGGTTTTACTTTACTGATATCCACTTCATTGACATAGGTCTTGGAGATCATGTCAGTGAGGTCAGGCAACTCAGCCACCACAGGATCCCAGGCAGAAATTCTTGAGCCAGGTTCTTTTTTACCATTCCAGGTCCGTGCATAAATGACCATGCCCGAGGTGGGGGCAGAAATGGAAAATTCATCGGACAATTCAACAAAAGTGTCAAATTTTTGCTGATTTTGTCTGAGCAACGCATTGATTTCCCTGATTTTAGCTACGGTTTGTTGCTCCTTTAAGACATATTTTTGCTCAAGCTGTGAATAATCTCTTTCTATTTTTTCGAGGTCAAGTTCTGTTTGACGGATAACAGAATGCGCCTCGTACTTATTTTGTTCAACGAGTAACATTTTCTCTTTTTTGCTAAAATTGAGGTTTACCAGCTGGTCGCGCAGGGCACGCATTTCAATGGCCGTATCGATCTTCGCCTGTTCCAGCTGAGTCTCTATTTTTTCGATCTCCGACCGAACAGTACTCATTTTGTTTGAAATTTCCGTCCGGTCAAGTGAACCCACATATTGACCTTCACTCACAATGGTTCCTTCTGGTACAAGGTCAGAAAGAGTGGTTTCGTATATCCCTGCAGGACGCATGCCCTGGGGGGCACGAATCTTGACCGAATTTTTAGCTTTCAATTCCCCTGTTCCACTCACTGAAATATAAAATTCACCCTGGCTTACGGTCGTAAAAATATCGGAGTCTTGCTCTTTATTTTCACTTCTGAAGAAAAAATACGCTACGACAAGGAGGAGCAGAAATCCTCCAAGATAAAAATATCGGGATCTGGCTTTCATAGATTTTTGATTACGTTTGAAACACCAAAGTAATTAATTAATGCCAAAAAAAGGAAAAAATCAACAAAAACAATTCGAGGTGAAGCGTTTAGTTATTAAAGAAAAAAAAATATAAAAAATAAATCCAATAGCCCTTCTGAAGTCGGAAAAAAGTTGCAACTTTGCAATCCGGCTAAAGAGAAAATGAAGCTGGTAAAAGCTGAATTACAGCCCATTTACTTACAGTATTCTTCTGATTGCCTTTTCACCCCCTACTGAGTCTAACTCACTGATACTTATACTTTTACAACTGATTTTTGTTTAACAAGGCCTTTGGCCCTATTAATTTACTGCTGCATGGTAATTGATCATACTTCAGTGTGGGATAGGTGTCTGCAAAATATTCGCAAAAATGTGAATGGACGCAGTTTCAAGACTTGGTTTGAGCCGATCAAACCCGTCCGTCTTGAAGATAATTCCTTAACCATCCAGGTTCCTAACCGGTTCTTTTATGAGTGGCTCGAAGAGCACTATGTTTCTCTGTTGAGAACTTCTATTCGCAAAGAACTAGGAAGTAAAGCCAAGCTGGAGTATCAGATTCTCACCAACCGCTCTTCTGTGTCGGCCACTGCAGCACCGATATCAAAGAATGGCCAGACCACTGATAGCACCTACACACCGGGAATGGTGGACACTGAGAATATTAAAAATCCCTTTATTATTCCGGGTATAAAAAAAGTAAAAGTTGAACCCCGGCTCAACCCTAGCTACCTTTTCGAAAATTATATTGAAGGAGATTGCAATCGCCTGGCACGCTCTGCCGGATTGGCCATTGCCAAAAATCCGGGAAAAACCTCTTTCAACCCACTGGTCATTTTTGGCGATGTTGGTCTTGGCAAAACCCACCTTGCCCAGGCAATTGGAAATGAAGTCATGGAAAGATGGCCGGATAAAAATATTCTGTACGTTTCAACAGAAAAGTTTACCAACCAGATCATCCAGTCCATTAAGAATAATGCAGTGAACGACCTGGTAACTTATTACCAACTGATGGATGTGCTCATCGTTGATGACATACAGTTTTTGGCCAACCGTACCAAGACCCAGGAAATTTTCTTCCATGTGTTCAACCAGCTCCATCAAAACAACAAGCAAATTATCCTGACTTCCGATCGTCCACCAAAGGACCTCAACGGCATGGAAGAAAGGCTCATCTCCAGATTTAAATGGGGATTGTCCGCCGACCTACAGGCACCCGACCTGGAAACAAGGATGGCCATCTTTGAATCAAAGATGTCGCAGGAAGGAGTTGATCTCCCCCAGGATATCACCGAATTCATTTGTTATAATATCAAAAACAATATTCGTGAGCTGGAAGGAGTTTTGGTTTCACTGATCGCACAATCTTCCCTAAACCGCAGGGAAATTGATCTGGATCTCACTAAAGAAGTGATCAAAAACTTTGTCAAGCATATCAATAAGGAAATTACGGTTGAATTCATCCAGTCGCTCGTGGCTGATCATTTCGATGTTTCTGTTGAAAAACTCCACGGGAAGACCCGGAAGCGCCAGGTGGTCATCGCTCGTCAACTTTCGATGTACCTGACCAAAAAACTAACCGGCAAGTCACTCAAAGCCATTGGCGAAAACTTCGGAGGGCGCGACCACAGTACCGTTATCCACTCCTGCAAAACAGTGCAGGACCTTATGGAGACCGATGCTATACTAAAAGACACGGTAGCTGATCTGGAAAAAAAGATCAAATTAAGCCTGAATGAAAAATAATTTGAAAAAAAAGCCACTGCAATTTGCTATTTATAAATGAACCTTTATCTTTGCAGTCGCTTATGAAAAATAGCACTCGGGGTATGGCGCAGTCCGGTTAGCGCACCTGCTTTGGGAGCAGGGGGCCGTAGGTTCGAATCCTACTACCCCGACTAAATAATCGGCTATTTTTCTGGTGAAGTGGGTGAGTGGCTGAAACCACCGGTTTGCTAAACCGACGTACTCTGAAAGGGGTACCGCGGGTTCGAATCCCGCCTTCACCGCCATAAAAAGATAAAGGAAAGGTCAGTACATTTTGTGCTGGCCTTTTTTTGCTTTAGTCAAATTCCAATGCCAAATGTTTCACACATACATTATTCACTCCCTTCAAACAGATCAGTTATACATCGGGCAAACCAATGACCTCGATGATCGAATCATCCGACACAACACCAATCGTAATAAATGGACCAAAAACAAGGGGCCATGGGTTTTGATATTTTCCCGGCCTTTTGAATCCAGAAGTAAAGCCGTTCAACTGGAACGAAAACTTAAAGGTTTCAAAAATAGGGAAAGAATATTGGCCTGGATTGAAAAAAATAAGGAGGCCGATTAAGGTGAAAATGGGTAGGGCGCAGTCCGGTTAGCGCATCCCGACGCTCTGCGTCGAGGAGGGCCGTAGGTTCGAATCCTACTACCCCGACTAAAAGGTCAGCACTTGTGCTGGCCTTTTTTTGTTTTAGTCAAATTCCAATGCCAAATGTTTCACAAATACAGTCCTACCTTCCTTTAGAAATGATAAGTTTTACTGGCACGTCTTTTCCGCTAATGGCCCCGGCAGCCGGCTCCTGTGAAATAATTAAATTTTTAGCAACACTATCACTGGATTTTAATTTTGTTTCTCCGATGGCGAATCCTTCGTTTGTAAGTTTTTCAGTGGCTTCCAATAAAGTTTTTCTAACAACATTGGGTACCTCAAATCCCAGGGCCTGTCGCCATACCTTTACAACACTTCCCGGGATAACATAGGTATTCTCTAATGGTGTCTGAGAAATCACTTTAGGCTCACCTTCAAAGTTCAAAACATAATATGTGCTATCAACTTCCAGTTTCAATACCCCCAGAGCCTGACTGGCACTGCTAATTGACATACCGATTATATTTGGAACCATAACGGAAACGGCCTCTATACTGAGTGCAACGGACGATCCGGCGGCAGTCATTTCACCGGCGGCTGGAATCTGCGTATTTACCAAATGTGGATCAACCTTACGGGTTATGGTTCTCCCAGCCTCATGACCTTCCAGGCCCAGATCCTGTAATTTGTTAATAGCCGCTCCAAGGCTAAGTCCCAAAACATCAGGTACGATAACAGGGCGAGAACGCTCATAAATCACCACTTGCTGACCAGATTTAACCCTACGGCCTGCTCTTGGTTCCTGTTTTGTGATGGTACCAAGCTCTCCTTCTCCTTCTTCCAGGTATTGTAAACTTACTGGAAATTCTGCTGATGCGACTAAAGCCTCCGCATCAACCGAAGGTAAAGTGATCACGCTAGGCACCATTCGAGTAGTCGAATTTCCGGCCTTGAGCAACTGATTCTCACTATCTATCCAATGGTTCAAATCATCCGGACCCAATGGTTGGTTGGGTGCCAGACGACCATCCCGCCATATCTTTCGCCTTTGTTGGCTTTCGACAAAGAAAGGTTTCCAGGGAGGATTTGCCTGGGTGGAACTTACAAGTATTCTCCCATCAAATACAATCAATTCAATCGTTTTTTCCTGGATAGCCACAAGATAAGCGGCACCTTCATGGTCTATAGACATTTCAGGAATGAGTAATTTTCCCCGCAGAGCATCGTGGAGCACCGTTCCATCTTTTTGCTCCAGAAAATCTTTGGAGAGCACCAGAGTTGCGGGTCCGTGTACAGTACTCACGGTATAAAAGGTTCGGATACCGGTACCGTCAACCCCTTCTGCGATTGTAATTTGGTCGCCTTCCTTGAGTTTCAGATCATTTTTACCAGGTAGCGTTTTATCGTCCCGGCTGACCATTACCAGATCAGATTCTTCGCTTAATAGTTTGCCTCCAGCAACAGAAAACAATATCTTAGGCGTTGTACATGCCGTGAACACAAAAAGGATGACAGCTGTACAGAGTGCGAGATATTTAAAAGATCGTGACATATCGTTGTATTTTAATAGAGTAAAATTATTTATTTGGAATAAGTAAGCGCCCTGCATCTGCCGCACTAGCGTAAGTCACAAGAGGATTTTCGATCAATTCAAGATGCACCGTAGATGTCGTATTGATAATCAGTGCACGTCCCCCCGGCAAATATTTTACGGAATCCTGGTCCAGCTTTTTGAACCCATGAGCCAGAAATTCACGAACAGCCCGTCCCCATTGGTCTGCTTCTAATTCAGGATAAAGAACATAAACCGCCATAATAGTATCTTCAGGTCCAGAATGGGTCAGTTGGTATTTTAACCGAGGATCCCTCCATCCGGAATTTACCAGCGGAAGTCTTTCAGGACGGGGTAAAGTTTTTTTATTTTTATGCTCCCGGAGGTATTTCAGTGCAGATTCTGCATTCAAAACACCAAAACGGGCATGTTTCCGTGTTTCATTGTCCAATGGTTTTGAGCCATAACAAATGGCGTCATAAAGCTGATCAGCACTCGCCTCCGTTTCCGCCTCCAATAGTAAGGCAACCACACCGGCAACTATGGCAGCAGCCATCGAAGTTCCACTGGACCGGGTCACGCCGCCTTTAGCACTTATGCATGGAATGGCAACTCCCGGGGCTAATATATCTGGTGCTTTCACCTCGTGCGAAAATCGTCCGATACAGCTTCCTGAAAACTTAGCAGGTTTATCACTTGAATCTATTGCTCCCACCGATAATACCGAGGGATCATCACCGGGTTGTCTGTAATTTCCTTGGCCCTGATTTCCAATAGGACAAATCACCAATATTCCCGCCTTCCGCATTTGTAAAAGCATAGGTCCTAAAATGGGGTTAGCTGTAGGGAACCCACCACAAAAAAGAACGACGCGTACATCATTTCCCATGAGCCAGTTCAGACCAGAAAGAATTCGAACGACCGTATTTCCACCTTCCAGCACCTTGCCTACTATGAGTGAAGATTCAGGGGCCACCCCAAGGAGCCTGCGCTTTCTACAGCCTCCTGAAACTAACCCGGCTGTCCGTGTACCATGCCCCGTTTCGTCAATCGGGGCATGGTTTAGTATGACCTGGCCGCTATTATCGATCTCTGCGAAGATGGTCATTTGTGATATCAAATCCTTTTGGTTCGGATCAATGCCCGAATCAAGATGCCCCACAAATGATCCCGACCCGGTAAGCCCCATATTCCGCAATGGCAAAATACCTGAACGGATGAGTGGGTCCGCTAAGCGTATAGGATATTCCGTGGGAGAGAATTCCTGATTTCTTTCCCTCTCTGTCATTGATCGGTTTCCCATGTCCTGATCATTATTTTGCATTGGCGACACTAACTGCTCCCAGCATCACGCTCCCTTCCAACAAATGAGCGATGCCTCTAATTGCGGCAGCCACACCCTGGATCCTTTTATCCTTGGCGAAAAAGGCAAACTCCGCAATGGATGGCAAGGTTGTCGCAATGTATGAAGTGCCTAATAATGCCTTCAACGTAGTCTCATCCCCTACCCCTTCTTTATCAAAATGATCCAATTTGCTTTCATATATTGTTAGTGCAATGTTTATCCCAAGATGCACGACTCCCCCAATACCTATCAAAGCAGTAAGGACAGAGCCCAATGCATCTGAATTTTTTAATTTTTTATGCCCTTTTTTCATTTGCAAGCCGGCCAAACCCAAACCGACCACACTTGGCGCCAGAAGGGCCATTTGGGTACCCCAGGATGCCCAACTCAATCCGTTGTAAATATCCTTTTGTTCTTTATCGTCACTGGGAAAGTAGGGTGCACTAAAAACTCCGGCAACAATACCAATGCAAAGATTAATCCCTGTCATCAGAGCGTCTTTCTCAACCATTTTCAAAGATGTATAATAAGTATGTGGCTTCTTTTTTGGGCCGGCTATCCGGAAACCGTCCTGTATCGCACCAGTGAGGGTTATTATCAGGTGACACGATCCATAAAGTGCCTTTAAAAAACTTTCACCATTCCCCATATCCAGGGCGAATTCCTGTTTCTTCGTTTCATTTAAATAGCTTAAATATTCATCGACTCCAAAAATAAGTTTCCCAATTATTGTCGCAGGTATTGCAACCACCAGGGTGGCAAGAGATTTCATGGTCAACGTATCCCCTGTAATTAATTCATACAGTTCACTTACCAAAGGAATATCCAGTGGAAAGTCAATTAACCAACGTACCAATTTGATTCCAACACGGATTATTCCCAAAACCACTTTTGCAAGAGCTTCTGCAATATCCAGGGCAAGATCAATAACGACTTCCAGCATATCCAATATCAGACCACCGAGGAGTTGAAGCATTTCTGTGGGGTTCTCAATTCCGTCAGATATCCCTGTAACAAACCGTTGAAAAGAATCTGAAACACCGTCAATTCCAGATACCAGGCCTTCTAAAAGAATGCTTCCGACATCCTCGCCAATGCCCTCCAACTCCTTCATTATTTCTCCGGGGATTATCATTCCGGATGCAAAATTTGGAGGAGGGAGTTCCGGCTTGGGTATCAGATCCATAGCTGAAGTTATCTTGTCAAGAATCCACATCAGGGCATCCATGGCACCTGAGCTATCCTCTTCAGAATCAGGTTCCTTGGGTCTGACTTCAATGCCTAATTCAGACCGCCAGTCATTGAGCAAATTATGAACCAGATCTCTGGCGTTATCCATTTGTTCCTCTACAAAGACACTTGCTTTCTGCTCCAATTCAAGGCCCATCTCCAGTCCGCGGTCAATGGATTTTTTTATGAATTTCTGAGTCTTGACAATATCCCCCCAATTAAACAAGGAGCAGATAAAATCAATCACCTGTTCGACTGCTTCAACTACCTGTGTGACGACATACATGACCACCTCGCCAACTTTTTCAAGAGTATCCACTATCACCGTAAAGGCCTTTCCCGCTACATTGACGATAATCTGCAAACCCTGTTTGATGCCTTCGGCTACAGCCAGGGCTGCATTTTCAATGGCAGCTCCGATATCCTCAAAGAATTCTCCTGCTTCTTCTATCACATTTTCAAAAAAATCCAGGCCTTCCTCAAAGCGATCCTCTATCCATTCGCCGGCATCTTGGAAGGCCTCACCGATCTCCGCAAATCCTTTTTCAAGTGCCTCGCCAAAATCTTCAAACCCTTCGGCAATAGTATTGGCAGCATCTTCAAACCACTGGGCTGTGTCTAGAGCTGCCTGCTCCAGGTAATCAACGCCCTCCTCGACCAGATCCACGGCAGCGACAGCTATGTGCTCAATCCCTTCACCAACATCTTCCAACCATTCAAAGAAACCTTGCCCAAGCAATTCAGCATCTTCCGCTCCTGCATGAACCTGTGCCGGATCAATTGGCCGGAAAGCAGTATCTGTGCCCCCCTTTGGTGTGCCAAAATCAAGTTGAAAGGCAGACATATCCATCCGTCCGACTACCAACCTACGATCAGCTGCCGAACCTGTACCATTGACATTCGCGGAGGCAGCTGATGTTCTGGACAAAGTCTGAATGGCTTTCTGCGTGGAGGTAAGTTCTTCGGAGGATGCCCCAGGTTTTGTTTTTAGTTTCCGCCGCCCCCCCGGTTCCTTTTCGTCAGGAATACCATTGACAAAAGCATCATCATCCATTTTCACCAATTTGCGATGAACATCTGCATCGGGAAAAATAAAAACTCTTGCATTGGCCGGCATGCTGTTGGTCCGGATCATTAGGGGCGAAATTCCAATTCGGTCAGGCGTCATCTGTATGATCAAAATACCTCCGGCATTAGGTTTCACTCCTACGAATTGATCGTCCTTTGGACCCACGTCCAATTCTACACCGCCAATTGAAATCACCATTTCCTCAGTGCCCCAAATCTGTACTTCTGTCACCTCCGGAGGAAAGTTTAAAGTAGTGCGATAAACAGGGTTGTAAACCAGCTTTTTGTCAACCACTTTGGGGTCATCTGCTACTTTATTGGTCGAAGATATCTTCAGTTTTTCGGGCGCATAGTTTCGAAGCACCCGGATTGAGGACATCGCACTCCGTCCAATATCCGTCCCTTCAAGATCCGGTGCGTCCATATGAAAAACATCACTTTCCGGTTGTTGAACCAACGGACGGGCCCTAAGGCCTGCGCTTTCCGCTGCCTTTTCCAACATTACACCGAGCTGTTCAATGGGCTGGTGAACAACATCCCGAATAGAGGCATCAAGTTTGCCGACCCATTCCCGTGAAAAAGCAAAGAAAATCGCCTCCTGCGTTTCAAAAAGAGCCTGTTTTATAGCTTCGGCAAACGCGCCACGGTCATCCGTAGACACCCGGGATGCAAGAACAGATCGTAAATCAGCTTCGAAGACATCAGCCCTATACTCAAGGTTGAGATTCGATAATATTTCCCCCGGCTGGAAAACAGATCCGGCAACAAAACGCTCTATGATAACCCCTACCTGTCGGGGGGAATTATCCGCAGCCATATCCATGATGCTTTGTATCTGGTCAACCTTAGCAATAAAATCCTGTTGACCTGCATTCGTTTGCCTGATATTTGCCAGAGCGTCAACCATGACACTTTTAAATGTGTTCAATCGAGTACTAAAAACATCTTCAACGACAGTTCTGACTTCACGAGCCATAAGGCTCAAATCCTGTGGAAGGGCATTAAAATAGCTGTCTTCAAAAACCGATACTGCCGTATTCGGCGCCACTTTAAGGGAGGCAATATTGTCGTTAAACCCGGATAACAAACTAAAATCAGGCAAATCCCCATGTGCAATCCAGACCCGGCCTTCATAGTTGGGATTCTCATAAAGGGCTACCTCTCCTGGCCACAATTTTCCTCCCTCACGCTCTTGCGTACGCAATGGAGGAACAGCTCCAATTCTTCTGGTTTGCTTATCTTGTATGCCCGCAATGTACAGATCAACCTCTGTGCCCGCTTTTTGAAACTTTGCACGCCACACATGTGTCGGGTAGGTACTGATTTCAAAAGATTGCTTCGGTTCCAGAGTTCTCATGTGTTCCTCGCTTCCGTCATACTTCACCCAAAAAAGGTCAACAGGTAACTCCATCGTATTCTCCCAGTTGATCCACACTGGAAAATCTGTGCGATTAGATCGAAGTATTTCAGCGTTAACCTCCAGCAATTGGGGTTTGTCACCGGCAATAGTAAAGGCTACAGCCTCATCGCTGACTTTATCTCTTACAATAATCGGATGGGTTGAGAAGGTTTGTACTTTCACGCCATCCCGGGGACTTAACTCGTGCTTGAATTGTTCCTTTCCTTGAAAATCAACCGTGAAAATTTTTACCGTCAGCGCAGTCATATTCCGAACCTCCACAGAGGTGGCTGTCCGGTCTTCATAAGCCATAAGGGCAATATTTACTGCCTGCCTTGCAACATCTTTTGGTAAAAAGACGCCAACTTCGCGTTTTGTAATATGGTGCCTGAACCGATACGGCTGCGTGGTATAACTGCTTTTGACCAATCGTTCGCCGGGACGCAAGGTCTCGTGTGGCGTTTCGGCCCCATCGTAGTCGATCCAATGGACATCAACTTTAAAGGGCATGTTATTTGTGAAGATAAGCTGAGTTCCCCGATCAGATCGTTTCGAGCGGATGTCTGAATGGTTCACCGTCTCCGTTCTGTCACCTGGTTGAGCGACAATTGTTTTGAGCACCGTTCCACTCCACTTATCCCGTAATACCCAGGCATGTGAGGCAAAGGTATTAAAAGCAGCTTTTCTGCCCGGGATGAGGGTTCTCAACACCTCGGGTTTGCCTTCTGCATTAAACCATACGACTTCGACTGTCAGGCCGGTGTAATTTCTGAAACGCAATACAGCGGGTTCCCGGGAGTGGATAGGTTTCATGAATATTTCCACCTGTTGACTGGCTTCCTCGCCGGCAACATACAAAAGCAAAATATCCCGGGTTTCCCGCTCACGGAATCGCCACACATGCGTTGCATGGGTAGGTTGGGTGATACTTTGACCAGGTTTTAAGCGGTAAAATTGCTCTTCAATACCATCATAATCAAGCCAGGAAACATCCACCTGAAATGGCGTGGTATTGACAAATTCAGCGACCACTTCATTGACCATGGATTGAGATGAAATCCCCTGAGCGGTAATAAGGTGTGTAAAATTCTCCTGGCTGGTCACCACTTCCTCAAAAACCAGACCTGTCATTTGATCTCTGATAAACCACCTGTCTGACGTTGTCGTTGGTTGCTGATGAATCGCCCGATGGGGTAAGGTTGCGAAAACCCGTTCCACTCCTTCCATATCTTTGGCGACCAATTCAACCGTTAAGCCGGTATTATTATCAAAAGTGATTTCAGGAGGAAGCTCAAGATTTGTATTTCTTGGTATGATCCTGCATAACTGTTCTTTGACAGGTGATGGAAGGAATGTCTTAATCAGGTCATTGGAATGAGCATTTCGCATTTCCCATACATGACCAGCATTGGTTGGTTGTATCCTACGGGCTCCAGGCAAAAGTGTTTCCACTACGGTTCCTTTTCCTTCAAAATCCACCCAAATCAGTTTCACAGGATAAGCAGCAGCGTTCCAGAATTCGACAATTGTTGTTTTGGTTCCTCCTGTCGAGCGCAATCCACTTCCTGTGAAAGCCCATTTTTTACTTTGATGACTTCCCACGCTTGCGTCAACCAGGAAGCCACTGTGCAAATCCCGGAGTACCCAGAAATGAGACAGGAATGTTTCCTGCTGGATAAGATGCCCCGGCTCCAGTTTTGTTGAACGTCTCAGGGAGCCATCAAAATCAACCCATTGAAGGACCAGATCCAGGGTACTCTGATTCTCAAATAAGACATTTGTTGAAACATGGCTCCCCCCGGGTCTCAGTTTTACATTAAAAATTTGAGCGGGCTGATCACCAGTAATAAAGGTACGTATATAGGTTCCTGAGGCATAAATTCTTGCTGCATAGACATTTTGAGCCCTGGCATCAATGGTGATAACAGCATTGGGAGGAAGTTTAGCTACCGTGCTGGCTCCATAATGTTCTTCCTGCCCCATTCCTTCCAATCTGCATATTTCAATGGCAGCATTGGTATCATTATATATCTGAAGCTGAACTGAAATGCCATCGTCCTGTGAATTCAGATTCTCATTTGTAATGACAAGGCTCCCTTCCGGTAAATCTGTCCTTTTCAGGACCAGTGGCCGCTTGCTATGGGCATCGCGGACAAGATATTGTTCTGGCGTGTCTGAAGAGATTGGATAGGCCTCTCCTGGAGCAATTGATTGAATTTTTGATTCATTGAAACCAGCTTCTGGCAAGGCAAATTGAACTAGTCTTCCTGAGCCGTTGATAAGTCTATTGGGTTTAGGCATTATTTCATTTTAATTGGACAATAATCTAAATAAAGTACTAAAAATACAAATTTTAATTACTCTAAAAAATAATCTTCCATATTATTGCTTTATTACCAATTATTAAATACAATCTCTGCAGGAAAAAGATATAAAATATTTATTCAACTTAAAGGTTTCAAGAATAGAGAGCGTCCTGGCTTAGATTTGTGAAAATCAAAAAATAAGATTAACTTTCGAGGTGTGTGGCGTAGTCTGGTTAGCCCATTCCGACCTACGGTTCGGGATGAATGAAAGTCACGTCGAGGAGGGCCGCAGGCCTGTCTAACTGGTTTTAGCCAGGTAAATTCGAATCCTACTCCCCTTTTGGCAGTTACTCTTTATTTTAAAAAAAATATTGTTCATGAAATTTTTCATCCTGACATTCCTGTCTATTTCCTGCTGGGCTTGTTCTTCCTCAAACAAAGAAGGCAATCAACAAACTAACGATGAGGATTCCACTCCCAATATCATCATCATTTATGCGGATGATTTAGGGTATGGCGACTTAGGAGCTTACGGTGCCACCGAATTGGCTACTCCAAACATGGATAAATTGGCACATCAAGGACTGCAATTTTCACAGGGGTATGCCACCTCTGCCACCTGCACGCCAAGCAGGTATGCTCTTTTGACCGGCGTTTATCCCTGGCGGAATAAAGAGGCGAAAATCCTCCCGGGAGATGCACCATTGTTGATCGACACGTCTCAAATGACCCTTCCTAAAATGCTGGCAGAAAAAGGGTATCACACAGGAATCGTCGGCAAATGGCATTTGGGTCTTGGAA